>JAJFFR010000158.1 GCA_021776555.1 Robiginitomaculum sp. | reverse complement strand
ACGTTTTCTGGAAAATTCAGCCGGTGCGATCAAACCACCCGCAGATGGCGATCCAAGGGAAGTGTGGCGACAAGTGGCAGACGAGCTAAATGCACGCGCCGGCGCGGAAGAAGAACACGCGGCGTTGGAAGCTAGATTGCTTGAAAGCCTGATGGCAGATGACCCAAAGGCCCTGCGGCAGATATCTGCGGCTAGGCGCACAGCCGGTCGCGATCAGAATAAGGGAGAAGGGTAACCTTCACTTTTCATTTTCAAAACAGGCCCGGATACATTTCGGAGCTTTGAATCAGGGATCGAACCTGCTGGGCCAAATGGCCGCGATGGGATCGAATGACAAATATGGCGAAAGCCGCGACAACTAAAAAAACCAAAGAACCTGCCGAAAACACAGACGCGCCCTTGTTGGACCTGTCTGACGAGGCGGTACAACGGATGATCAAGCTGGCCAAATCCAAGGGATTTGTGACCGTGGATGAGTTGAACAAGGTATTGCCGTCCGGCGAAGTTTCGTCCGAACGGATTGAAGACACCATGTCGCAGCTCTCCGAAATGGGCATCAATCTGATCGAGGGTGAAGAAGCCGAAAGCAAAGCGGTGGCCAACAAGGCTGGCACAGCAGTGCGCACTGGAAATTCTACCGCAGCAGCAGATCGGACCGATGATCCGGTACGGATGTACCTTCGGGAAATGGGCAAGGTTGAATTGCTGTCTCGCGAAGGCGAGATCGCCATTGCCAAGCGCATTGAAGCCGGACGAGACACGATGATCCGAGGTTTGTGCGAAAGTGCGCTGACCTTTGAGGCGATTATGGTCTGGCGCGAAGAACTGTCCGAAGGTCGGATTTTACTGCGCGACATTCTTGATCTGGATACCACCTTTGCCGCCAAAAATGGTGCGGGCGAATCAGATGACGAAGATGCTGGTGAAGTAACTTCTGATGATGAACCGGAAGAAGCTGAAGATGAAACCGAAACTTCAGATGAAACCGAAGAAGAAAACGACGGTAGTTCCGGCACCAAAAACAAAAAGTTTTCCGAAGACGAAGACGAGGAAGTGAATTTGTCGCTGGCCGCGATGGAAGCGGAATTGCGCGATGATGCGGTTGCTGAGTTCGATGCGATTGCCTCGGAATTCAAAACCTTTGGTAAACTGCAAATGAAGTTGATCGAGGCCCAGATGAAGGGCAAGGATCTGACTGCCCAATCGCGACGCAAGTATGAAGAAATTCAAACCACGATCATCACGCGGTTGAAGGCCATGCACCTTAACAACAATCGGATTGAGGCATTGGTCGAGCAATTATATGCGATCAACAAACAATTGGTTGGCACTGAAGGTCGCCTGTTGCGGTTGGCCGATGGCCATGGCGTACCACGCGCCCAGTTCCTGAAAACCTATTTTGGTCACGAGCTTGATCCAAACTGGTTGGAAGAGGTTTCAAAAATTTCGAAGCCATGGGCGAAATTTGTTGAACGTGAGCGTGATCAAATTGATGGCTTGCGTGATGATGTTTCGACCTTGGCGCGTGACGCCGGAGTGACCATTGACGAATTTCGACAAATTGTACGCACCGTTCAAAAAGGCCAACGCGAAGCGCGCCAAGCCAAAAAAGAAATGGTCGAAGCCAATTTGCGTCTGGTGATTTCGATTGCCAAAAAATATACCAATCGCGGCCTGCAATTCTTGGATCTGATTCAAGAAGGTAATATTGGCCTGATGAAAGCGGTTGATAAATTCGAATACCGCCGTGGGTATAAATTCTCGACCTATGCGACTTGGTGGATCAGACAGGCCATTACTCGCTCGATTGCTGATCAGGCCCGGACCATTCGTATTCCAGTGCATATGATCGAAACGATCAACAAGCTGGTGCGGACCAGTCGCCAAATGCTGCATGAAATTGGCCGAGAACCAACTCCAGAAGAATTGGCTGTTAAATTAGCCATGCCGCTGGAAAAAGTTCGAAAAGTAATGAAAATTGCCAAAGAACCGATCTCACTAGAGACTCCAATTGGCGACGAAGAAGACAGTCATCTGGGCGATTTCATTGAAGACAGCAATGCGATCCTGCCAATTGATGCCGCCATCCAGTCCAATCTACGTGAAACCACCACACGGGTGCTCTCATCACTAACGCCACGCGAGGAGCGGGTGCTGCGGATGCGGTTCGGGATCGGCATGAATACCGACCACACCTTGGAAGAGGTCGGTCAGCAGTTCTCGGTAACCCGCGAACGGATCCGGCAGATCGAAGCAAAAGCCCTGCGTAAATTGAAACACCCAAGCCGAAGCCGTAAGTTACGCAGCTTTCTGGATACTTGATAGGTTTATAACTAATTTATGGCAGTATAATGATTTCTTGTTATACGCCGATAAATCAGTTATACTTCTGTCATGGATGCTGTCAGAAACCCTTTTGCACCGGGAGCCGGAAGCCCGCCGCCAGAACTAGCTGGGCGCGATGAGATTATTTGCGATGCCGACACGGCTTTACAGCGTATTTTGCTTGGCAAGCATGCTAAATCACAAATCCTTCTGGGCCTTCGCGGTACAGGGAAGACGGTTTTATTAAATAAAATTGAAGGGCTGGCGGAGGATCGTAAGCATCTTACGTCCTTTATTGAAGCACCTGAAGGCCGAAAACTTACGGACTTACTTTATCCTAAAATACACCAAGTACTTCGCAAATTGTCGACTATTGAGCAGGCGAAAGCCTTTGCCTATTCGGCGATGAGAGCTCTGCGTGGGTTTGCAAGTGGTTTTAAGATTGAAGTGGGAGATCTCTCGATTTCCGTAGACCCTTTGCCCGGTGTGGCTGACAGTGGAGATCTTGAAATAGATCTACCCGAGTTATTTATGCAAGTCGGGAGGGCAGCAAATGCGGCAGGGATGGCCTGGACTCTAATTATCGACGAAGTTCAGTATCTCGCCAAAGCCGATCTCTCCGCAATAATTGTTGCGTTACATCGGGTGAGTCAAAAAAAACTACCAATATTATTTTTTGGTGGAGGTTTGCCGCAAATTGCTTCTCTGTCAGGCAATGCAAAGTCCTATGCGGAACGACTATTTGATTTTCCTCCCATTGGTCCGCTGGATACCATATCGGCTGCTTCAGCAATAAGGCAACCTATCCTCGATGAAGGTGAATCTATTTCCGACAAGGCGGTGAAGATTATAGTCGAAAAGACTGCAGGTTACCCATACTTCTTGCAGGAGTGGGGCTTTCAATCTTGGAATATAGCAACTCAATCCCCGATAACAGGCAAAGACGCCAAAGCAGCTTCTGTCAAAGCCCTTGAACGGTTGGACAATAGCTTTTTTCGAGTTCGTTATGACCGTTTGACACCGGCAGAACGGGAGTATGTTCTTGCCATGGCCAGTTTGGGGCATGGACCATATCGGTCATCCGATGTTGCCGATGTGCTGGGCAAGGAAATCCGAGCCTTGGGTCCGCGTCGGGCTAGTATTATTTCTAAAGGCATGATTTACAGTCGAGCGCAGGGAGATATTGATTTTACTGTGCCCATGTTTGATGATTTTTTACGTAGAACTGAGTCTTGATTGACGTATGTTTTTTTTATGAAAAATGCAAATACGCTATCACAATTAATAAATATCACGAGGCCAAAATACTTAGGTAATTATCCTCATCCACTAAGGAATAAATCCATGATCAAATCCACTTTTTGCACTGCCGCATTTTTTGTTTCGCTGATCGCCAGTCCTGCGCTGGCCGGACCTGAAGCGTTTCACGTCGGTACGGCCATTCCAGCCTACGGCAAAGTCGCGACCATTGCCAGCGCTGAATTGCCAGCCGACACCAAATTCAAAGTCGCGTTTGATGTGGGCAAGGGTGCTGACGCTGGCAAAGTAAATCGCGGTTTTGAAGGGGCAGCTCGCTTCATTAACATGCATGTGGAAGCCGGTGTGCCGGTGGAAAACATTGAATTGGCCATTGTCGTACACGGCAAAGCCAGTTGGGAATTGACCCATGATGCTTGGTACAAAGCCAAAACTGAAACGGATGAAGTCAATGCCAATGCACCTTTGCTGGCAGCATTGCTCGAAGAAGGCGTAAAGATTGTTTTGTGTGGTCAATCCGCTGCTTGGCATGGGATTGCCCGCGAAGATTTGCTCCCGGGGATCGAGATGTCCTTGTCGGCCATGACCGCGCATGCCCTGTTGCAGCAACAAGGCTATTCGCTTAACCCGTTTTAAGATCAGGCGAGGTCAGGGCAAAGCGATTTGATCTGTAATTATTCTGACATCTTTTGGTAATCTTGCCCGGCGCATACTTGCCCTTTCAAGTTTAACCGTTGGGGGCGTCGGGCATGAAATTTTCTGAAAATTGTGCTCTTTTGATAGGAATTTTGTTGCTTGTTGCAGCGCCGATTGCCGCGCAGGCGCAGAGCGACCAAATTCCAGTTGAACCAACTGACCCTTTGGCTTTCTTTGAGCCATTTATCGGGGTTTGGTTGCCGCAACCCGATTGGCCACCCATGGCTGATAATCCAGCGTTGCAACAGTTAGTGCCATTAAATTTTTCATGGGATCAGACTAAAAAATCCATTAAAATTGAAGAGGGATTGCCTGCGTTTGGCCAATACACATCGGGTATTTTGGTTTGGAATGCGGCGGAGCAACAAGCCCGTTTTACTGCGTGGCAGAATGTTGATGAACTGGTTTTTGATGGGTTTTATGAAGCAAGTCCAAACGGCATGCGGCGTATCTATGATGTGGTTGACCGTAAAGGGGCTGTTCGCAAATTTCGCGAAACGTTTGCGCTGATTAGCCAAAATCAAATTAGCTGGTTAACCGAACAATGGACCGATGGAAAATGGGTTTCCAGAAGCGGCAATGGAAAGCCTGAATTCCAAGCGGTTCGGGCCACAAAAGTACCAACAGACAGGTTAAAACAGTTATCCCCGCTGACTGGCAACTGGCACCCAGATATCAGCACATTATCGGAAAGTTATATCGCTTGGCAGGTAAAAAATAATATCACCGACAGCTTTGTTTCCTTTTCGTTTGGCACAGACCAAAGATGGATGGAATTTGCGGATTTCAGAAAACAGGATGGAAAATGGCGGCACCAAGGTGCAGGCATTATTGCATGGCATCCGGGGCGTCATTTATTTTCTTTCACCGAACATGGCGCCAAGGAAGTTGCGGTTGAAGGCAATATTGAAATTCTTGATGAGCACACTTATCGACGAAATATCAAGGTGAGTACACCTGGCGGAAAAGGGTGGGTGCAACGAGACACGCTGACCATTTCTGTGGAAAATCCAGATTGCATGAGTTGGCAAACTACCTATGTCGACGGCGCGAAACAACGTGCGCGACCAGCCTATACTTTGTGCAGAGGTGCGGGCGTATTGCAAGGGTCCGCTGCGCCTTGATTTAGTTGGCTTTGATCCGGTATAAACAACGCCGTGGGCCTTGCAGGATGTGCTCCTCGCGAGTGATGGTCAATTCTGGACCCAACACGCTTTGAAATACTTGTAATTCATTGGAACACAAATGAGTGCATTGGCGCGCCGCTGCACAAATCGGGCAATGGTTTTCAATAAAGAGCCAGTCGTCGCCGTCGGCTTGAACTTCGGCCATATATCCTTCACTGGATCGGATTAGGGCCAGTTGTTGCAATCGATCGGATAATCGGTTGATGCCTTGCAAGGCTGCTGCATAGGTCTTGGTCTGGCTTTGGCTGTGCCGATCAATGATGGTGTGTAAACCCTGTTCACCAAAAGCTGAACTCATATGGTTTAACAATTCTACGGCCAAATCCTGATGGGCATTGGGAAATAAATCTTGGGCCTCTGCGGTCAACGCCCACAATTTGACTGGCCGCCCGCGCTGTCCAGCCTGTGAGGTGGTGGTCACCATTTTTTGATCCTGCAAGGCATATAGGTGTTGCCGAACAGCCATAGCGGTCACGCCCAGCTCCTTCGCAAGGAGAGTAGCAGAAACCGCGCCATTACGTTTCAAAAAGTCGAGAATGGTTCGGCGGGTCGGTCTGGTGTTTGAAGTGGATTCCATATTTCTTTTATAAAGCTATTGCTTTAATTATCAAGTCGCGTTAATTAAAGAAAATAATTTAGAAAAAGAACAAAAATGGTTAGGCTTGAACACGCAAACTTGGTTGTTGATGACATTCAACCAACCCTCGAATTTCTGCTGGCAGCATTTCCACATTGGCGGGTGCGCCAGTCCGGTTCGTCTCATTGGTACGATACGCCTCGAAAATGGCTGCATGTGGGCGATGATCAAACCTACCTTACCTTGAACGATAACGGGCAGGGTGCGCCACGGGATTTGGCCGGGAATGCGCCCGGCTTGGCCCATTTGGGATTTACCATTCATGGCATTGAGGCGCTGATTGAGCGCCTAGACAAAAAAGGATATGTGCCGAGCTATGCGTTGGAGCAGCAGTTTGCCCGCAAAAACGTATACTATACGGTCCAGTCATCCGCTCTGGAGTTCGAGTTCGTTGAATACTTGAGCGATGACCCAGCCAAACGTAATGCCTCACCAGAACTGAATGAGGCCTCAAAATGAAATTGAACCAAATTACGTTGCCAGCGACAAACATCGCGGTTTCCCTGCAATGGTATCTGGATATGGGTTTTGAGTTGATTGTCGATAGTCCGGATTATAAGCGTTTGTTGGCACCTGATGGTTACAATACGATTTCGCTTAGCGCAGTGGCAGAAAAAGGCTCCGGCCCGACTCTCAAACTCTACTTTGAGTTGGACAGTGGTGCCGCGCTGGATGCCCATGTGAAAATGTTGCAAAGCAAAGGCTTTTTGTTTGAGGGAACTCCACAAGACCAAAATTGGGGCTGGCGCGAGGCTTGGTTGTCCGACCCGAGCGGGACCCGGATTTGTCTGTATCATGCTGGAAAGATGCGGCTGGATCCGCCATGGCGGGTTTGATCATCAAATCAACCAACACAATGTAAAATTGAACGATTGATTCATCTTACACGTATATCGTGTGTTTTATGGATGCCCAATCTGCCCAAGAATCTACTGATTCACCCGATGATATTCTGATCAGAACACCTGTTTTGGCCTTAGACCACTTTAATTTTGTGGCTCGGGTTTTTCAGGTGGATGGAGTCTGGTTCCAATACGATGAGACATCGGGCGCGGCGGCATTTTGGGTTCCGATGGGAGCGATGACTGCCTGTATACCGGTTTCCAGAGTCATGCGGGAATTTTCGATTGATCCCGATGGTTCTGATGGTCATTTATTACTTCGTATTGAGCAGGCGCTGAAATATGCGCCGGTGATCCGGCCGGGTGACAGCATCCCGTCAGAACTGATCGATGGTACAGCTTCATGGAAATATGAAATATCCCACAAGCTGGTGGCCGAAGGGCGATTGCTTTGGCATTTATTACGATGGGCCGAAATAGATGTGCTGGAAAACCCCTCGCCAGAAGAGCTTATTTCTTTTGGGCAGGATGAAGATCAACAAAAAGATCGAGCATTGGCCATGCTCAAAATTACCGCGCAACAAGAAGAGTATTCGGAAAAAGAGTTAAGCGAGTTTATGGGCCAATTATCGGTTGATTTGGCCTATATCGAAGCCTTGCGGGAACATTTTTCATCTATTTTTCAATTGCAAAGTAATTTTGCTAGAGCCAGGCAGGTTTGTCGAGGCCAAAAAGAAGCGGCTGAAGAATTTGGACGTATCTCTACATTGACGCAAAAACCTTTGCGGCTCGTGCGCGAAAAGTTTGCCCAGATTGATCTGATTTTAAGTTCGTTTGATTGCGCTCTGTATGAAGCAGAAGTCGTGGCCGAAAAAATCCGAAAAATTCGTAATCAACTGCACCTTGAAAGTTGTAAATGGCAACCCATTGTAGCGGACTGGAATTCAGTTAAAAAACCAACAGATGACTTGCAATTGCGCCGGAGAATTTACCACTTCCTAGCCTCACAATGGCCATTGGAAAACAACTGGCCCCAATCTGGATCATGATCGACTCGGGCAGCAAAATTCGTCAGCTACATTGCGCCTTGGCTATTGTGAAACCACCTGTGAAGAGGCTATAGAGACCGCCTTACCGTTCTGGTTACGGGCCTGTAGCTCAGTTGGTTAGAGCCGACCGCTCATAACGGTCTGGTCGTAGGTTCGAGTCCTACCGGGCCCACCATTTCTTTTATCTCGCGGCGCGAAGAAGCGCCTCCGACGGGGCGGCGAACGATCGCCGGGGTGCGGTCGCACCCTAGTTCCGGTTCGAGGTTGGTCCTCTCACCTCCACCATTTTTAGTTGTCCTACCGCTTCGCTACTTGAGGACAGGTTCCGGACCCCCATCGCTCATCTCACCTCCACCGTTTTTCCTGTCTTATCGCGATGCTGGTGTTTGTGTCTTGAGGACATGAGGTTTCAATGTTGCCCCATTGGCCTTCAAGCATTTAATAGTAAAAATGAGTGCCTATTAAGAGGTCACGGTTTTCTTACAAAAATGGCATCAAGAAAGAGGTATCCCCGACGAAGCATTAGCCTCGCCGGGTAAACCTTCAATTGGAAATTCCAACTTACCGTGGGTTCCCAACCGATTTCCCGAAGCAACCATCAATCAAGTATCCCTTTGAGTCAAGTCGCCAGATATACGGCCACACCTCCAACGACGATCACAACCGCCAATCCCCCGCCATCAAAATGGACCTAAAATGATAGGATACAAAATGTGTCGCGCTTAGAAAACAAGGCGTAAGCCCTTGGATTCGCTCCCAATCGAAAATTATGGTTAAATACCTGACACATAGGAGGATTGAATGGATATTGAGGCAGTGTTTGGCAAGTTGCGGTCCGGGTTTGAGGTTGATGAAAACATTACTTTGGGTCTGGATATCGGTATCGCTTCCTGTGGCTGGGCGTGGGTCGATATTCCAAATGAGCAGATTGTAGCTTCTGGAACATTTGGATTTGAAGCCCCGGAAGTGCCCAAAACCCGGGCCAGCAAAGCAGCGGAACGCCGGGTGTTTCGGGGCCAGAGGCGGCGGTTGCGCCGCAGGCGGCAACGTATGCGCGATATTCGCCAATTGCTGCATGCCAATGGATTGCTGACATCGCAAACTCCGCCCATTGCCATGCAAGAGCGGGCCAAACCAAACACCAGCCCGTGGAAAATGCGAGCCGAAGGGTTAAAACGAAAATTGGAAGGTGAGGAATTTGCCATTGCGCTGATTCATATTGCCAAACACCGGGGCTATCGCTCGAATTCCAAATCTGAAGGATCGACCAACGCGCCATCCGAGGACAAAAAGGCATTAAGTGGTTTGGCTTCAATCCTAGAGAAATCTGCTCGGTACGAAACGGTGGGTGAGATGTTCGCCACGGATGAAGAGTTTGCCAATAAAAAGCGCAACCGGGCAGGGGAATACACCCATACGGTTTTTCGTTCTTTGCATGAGGCAGAGGTGAAAACATTGTTCAAGCATCAACGCAAGCTGGGCAGTGAATTTGCCGGTGTTGAGCTTGAAGAGCAATTTGCCAGTTTGGCGTTTGATCAATTGCCATTACAGGATTCGGAACAAATGTTGGGCATGTGTCCGTTTGAGCCAGATGAGAAACGTGCCAGTGCCTTGGCTTTTTCGTTTGAGCAGTTTCGATTTTTATCTAAATTGGTGCATAGCCGTATTCAGAATGACAGCTTATCCGGGCGCGGATTTATTCGCGAAGAATTGGCTAAAGCGGTAAACGGGTTTGGCAAAGGAGCTAAAGCCGTTTCGTGGAAGCGACTGATCAAGCTGCTTGGATTGCCCAATGATACCCGGTTTGTCGGCGTTGGTGACAAGGGTATGGCCAAAGATGTAGCGCGTAACTCCAAGGGCTGCGCCTTTGGCTCCAATACACTTTATAAAGTCTTGGGTGAAGCAGCTTGGAACTCGTTGGTCAGAACCCCAAAAATACTGGATGATATTGCCCATGTGCTGACCTTTCGCGAGGATGTGGATCGCATTGGCCTTGGTTTGGCAGAATTGGAACTGTCCCCAACCATTCTGGACGCTCTGATGGCAGCAGTAAAATCAGGTACCTTTGCCGGGTTTTCAAAAGCTGGTCATATCTCGACCAAGGCGGCTCGCAATATCCTGCCCGGTTTGTTGGCCGGCAAAGTCTATTCCGAAGCGTGCGAACTGGCCACTTATGACCATGCCAAGGAAAGCCCAGCCAAGCTAAGTGCCATGAATAATCCAGTTGCCAAACGCGCGGTTCTGGAGACCTTGAAGCAGGTTAACGCCCTGATCCGTTATTTTGGCCATCGTCCCAATGCTATTCATGTGGAGCTGGGCCGCGATGTGGGCAAGGGTCCAGAAGAGCGCGGTAAAATACTGGCTGGAATTAAACGGCGCACGGATGAGAAATCACAGGCAAAATCCGATTTCTGTGAATTGGTTGGTAAAGAAGATTGTTCCTACGGCGAACTACAAAGATATGAGTTGTGGAAAGAGCAAATGCATGAGTGCATGTTCTGTTATCCACGCCAGAATATAGAACCAGAAGACCTGTGTGATGGACGCCACGCCGCCGAGATCGAACACATTTTACCGATCGGACGTAGTCACGATAATTCGTGGCACAACAAGGTATTGGCCTGCACAGATTGCAATCGAAACAAAAGAAACCAGACCCCATTTGAATGGTTTGGCGACAATCATGCCCGTTGGGATGAATTTGCATTTCGTGTTCGGTCTTTGCGCGGCGATGGCAAGATCAAGGGGTTCAAAGTTCGTAATTTGATGATGCGAGATTTTGACGAGCGCAAAGATGGCTTTATTGAGCGTAACCGCAATGATCTGCGTTATGCCTCAAGGGTGGTCTTGGGTGAACTGAAGCAAGTCTATCGCCCAGATGAGTTGGAAGGGAAAAAACGAGTGCTCGCTCGCCCCGGTACCATCACCGGGAAATTACGCAGGCTTTGGGGCTTGCAACCGACCAAATACCTGCCAACGATTGAGGGTAAGGAAAAACGGATCGAGGATGAGCGCCATCACGCAGTAGATGCCATGGTGGTTGCAACATGCAGTGAACGCCTGTTGCAACGAATGACCAAAGCCATTCAGGAGCGCGAGGCCCAAGGCCTTTCAACAGACAAATTACCAAATTTTCCTCCACCTTGGGATCGGTTCCGGTATGATGTGCTCGATGCTCGCGAAGATGCGCCTGTGGCGCGCACTGAAAATCGCAGAGCACGAGGAGCCGGACATGCGGCCACCATTCGCCAAATCCGAACCGAAGACGACAAGCGCATCGCCTATGAACGAGTGGCGGTGGATAAGCTGACCCATGCTAAGCTGGACTTGCTCAAAGATCCGGATCGCAACCGCGAGGTGATGGATGCTTTGTTTGATTGGATTGCAGCTGGTAAACCTGCCGATGAGCCACCAAGGCGTAGCAATGGCTATGAGGTCAAAAAAGTTACGTTGCGTGCCGAGAAAAAACCGACCACTCAGCGTGCTGGTTTTAAGGCGCACGGGGGTCTGGTCGATAATGCGGATATGGTTCGTCTCGATGTTTTCGAGAAAGACAAGAAGTTCTACTTGGTCCCAATTTATGCTCATCAGGTCGCGGACAAGGAAAGTTGGCCACAGCCGTCGGATCGGGCGATTACCGCGCATAAACCCGAAGAAGAGTGGACTAAAATTGATGAGACTTACGCCTTCAAATTTAGCCTGTATCCATTTTCATGGATTGAAGGTGTTTCTCGAAAAGGAGAAATTTCGGAAGGGTATTACCGAGGTGCAGACCGAGCGACCGGGGCAATTACATTTTCAGAAGAACTCAGTCGTCTTAAAACCGATCGGGTAGGAGTCAAACTGCTCTATTCTTTCAAAAAATTCCAAGTGGATCGCTTGGGGCAAAAATCTGAAATAAAATCGGAAGTTCGAACATGGCATGGCGTGGCCTGCACATAAGCCGGGCTGCCCATTTGTCGCTGGATCATGGGCGGATTAAAATACGGCAATTGGATGAGGAAGGCAGTGAGCCATTGTTCTTTCCACTGGAAGATGCCGCTTGGATTATCGTCGATAATACCCGCTCTACCTTGTCGGCCCGGCTGATTTCATCCTGTATGGAGGCCGGTACACCGATTGTATTTTCAGATCAACGACATAATCCATGCGGCATGGCCCTGCCATTTCACCAGCACTATGCACAAACGCAAGTCAGTCGGGCGCAGCTTGCTCTCTCCGCGCCGTTTCGAAAGCGGATGTGGACATTGATTGTTCAGGCTAAAATCCGAGGCCAGGCCGAAAACCTACGGCTGGTGCAGCATAAAGATGCTCCTGCGTTGGCCATATTGGCCAAAAAAGTGCAATCGGGTGATCCGACCAATGTCGAGGCCAGAGCTGCCCGGTATTATTGGAGCCGGCTATTTGATCATTTCGTCCGGGCCGATGAAGAAGATATCCGCAACGCTCTTTTGAACTATGGCTATGCCTGTGTCCGCGCAAGTATTGCCCGGGCCGTGGTTGCCGTTGGTTTTCTGCCATCGGTTGGCCTGCATCATGATGGGCGGTTCAATCCATTTAATCTGGTTGATGATTTGATTGAACCATTTCGTCCGGTGATCGACTGGGCGGTCGTTGAACACCTAAGGACACGAGAGAAGAATGAAAACGAGTTGAGCCTTGAGGATCGCCAACAAATGGCGGCCATACTCACTCGAGATCTGGTGATGGATAAGGAACAATTAAGCCTATTGCACGCCACGGAGCGGATGGCGGACAGCTTGCGCCGGGCGGCCGAAGCGCGCGATCCAAAACAGCTTCTTTTTCCCGAAGGGTGGTAAAATGGGCACAGAAAGGGTGAGGTTTATGTATCTGTTTGTGATGTTTGATCTACCGGTTGGCAATAAATCAGAGCGAAAAGCCGCGTCACAATTTCGTAACTTCCTTAAAAAGGATGGGTATGATATGATGCAATTCTCGGTATATGTTCGTGTTTGCCGAGGGCAAAAAGCGGTGGATAAACACCTAAAACGAATCGCCTCTATCGTTCCAGCAGAAGGTGGCGTTCGGGCAATTCAGGTCACGGACAAGCAATATGCGAGGCAAGTGATTCTCGTAGGAAAACGAAAAAAACAGGAAGAATCTGGTGCAGAACAACTGGTTTTATTGTGATAAAACACAACTTTCACCAATTATTCCAACACCTTACTCACAGCCTAGCTTACCAAAGGGAAATCGGTAGGGAAACCACGGCGGCTGACCGATAAACGTCTTGATTACTATTAGCTTACCAAAGGGAAATCGGTAGGGAAACCACGGCGGAGATAGTATGATGTCACAACATTTTCTTAGCTTACCAAAGGGAAATCGGTAGGGAAACCACGGCTCGGCTTCCT
>JAJFFR010000157.1 GCA_021776555.1 Robiginitomaculum sp. | reverse complement strand
GTGGCTTTAATGTGCTGGAAGCAGAATCATCTGACAATTTGACACTTGGCGCTGTCTGGACTCCGGAATTTGCCGACCTGAAAGTGGCATTTGATTATTTCCGGATTGAAGTGAATGGACAGGTTGCACAATTGGGTTCCGCAAATATTCTGGACGGGTGTTATAACTCGGAAGATTTTGCCAATGAATCCTTGTGCCAACTCATTACCCGGAACCCTGCAACTGGTCCTGATCCATTTCGGATTGCCACGTTGGAAGACAGCTTTATCAACATCAACCAACAGTTCAATGAAGGTCTGGACCTCAGCGTTCGGTACATCCATGACACACCAGTTGGTCGTTTGATTGTTGATGCAGATGCAACCTATCAGCTTGAAGATTTTACCCTCTTGTTAGCTTCGGGTGGATTGATTGACACGAACGGCGAATCTGGAAATCCAAAACTGGTGGCGGGTCTGACCTTCACACTGGAAGCCAAGAAAGACTGGACCTTTGTCTGGGATATGAACTATATCGGCAATACATCGAATGTAGACCGTTTCACCCGCTTAGGCGGTAACCAAACTCTGTTTGGGGTACCGGTTCAGTTCAAACTGAACACCGAAGCGGTAACCTACCATACCTTCTCGGCAACCAAGGATATTACAGATAAACTGCGGGTTACCGCCGGTATCCGCAACGCCTTTGGTGAAGAGCCACCAAGAATTTCAACTGGTGGACAATCAAACGGTCAAGGTAACCGGGTCGGTAGTACGGACTTCTCGTCGAACTTTGACACCATTGGTCGTCGGTTCTTCTTTAACGTCTCCAAAACCTTCTAGGATTTTGTGATTTAGTGAATATCAAACGGCAGGCTTCGGCCTGCCGTTTTTTTGTTGTACTTATCGGTTGAATTTGATTGAGTTCAATCGACTCGAATTTGGAGAGAAGCAGTGCCACGCATTATTGCCAAAAAAGATACACTCGACGAGCTAAATGCCAATTTTGAGCACCAAACTCTGCAAAGCCCGGTTTTTATCAATAGCGTCCCTAAATGCGGGACACACTTAGTACGCAACATATTTCGGATGTTTGTGGCCCATTCCCAACATTACAATCAAACTTTTATCCAGATTCCGGTTCTGGAACAGCACCGGTTTGCCTTTGATCCAGCTCAACCCAAACTAAGCTGGGGACATTTGTTATTCGCCGACGATTCTGCAATTTACCTGAAGCATGCCAAGCACATCTTACTGGTCCGTGACCCCTATGACTGGATATTGGCCCGCGCCCGGTTTTTTCTGTCAGATAACTTTCAAGGCAATATCGATCACCTAAAAAATGGCAATGCAGCCATTGATGAAGTCCTGAACATGATGATTTTCGGGATTTATCAAAAGGTTCCCAACATGCAGGAGATTTTCGAGAGCAATTGCCTAGCCTGGATGGGCACAAAGACCAAAATTGTCCGCTATGAAGATGTGATTGCTAATCTCAAAAACCTAAACAGCAAAAAGGCTGAAAGCTATTTCGAGGAGCTGTTTGGGCATTGTGGGATTGAACTGCCCAATGATTGGCGCAAACGCATCAGGCTTGGCTCAGACCGCAAGCAAAGTGGTACGGCGCGTGAAAATTTGAGCATTGCAGCAGATCAAATTATCCCTGATACCCTGCCCGATATGCAGAAAAAGCTGGTGGACATTGCCATTCCCGGCGTTCGTGAAATTCTTGGTTACGCGTAAGACTTACACGTTCAGGCGACCCAACCCGGTGGCGGTGGATGCATTTCGTAGGGTTTCATGCCCAGCACACGGTTCAGCCAGATATGGTGCGGCGGTAGCTTTTGGCGAGCGCCTTGCAATCTGTGTAGCATAAATTCCGGCATTTGAACTGGCGGACGATTATCGCCGAGTAATTTCTCAAACTCTGGCCCACGAAAATCCATGCCATACAAAATGGCTTCATAGCTTTCATGGTTCCACAAACCGGCCGTGTCCACGGCGGGCCGCCCATCTGCGGCAGCAACCGACGAAGTCATGGGTTGTCCCGGAAAAAACTGATCCTCAAAATCGGCCGTTGATGGAAGTTTCAACTTCCAAAATTCTAATTTGGCCGCCAATCTGTCGGTAATATGCTCCGGTCTTTGCACAGTTTTCCAGAACTCGGTGTCGTTACGGCGGGTCAAACAATAATGCATATTGATAAAATCAAGGATTTCGTAGAACCGGTTGGACATAATCCGGTTAAAGCGAAACGCCATCGCATCCATCGAATTAGTGGTATATGGAAAATGTTCGGCCAACATGACTGAGGCCAGATCAGCCAAATAAAGCCCGGTTGATTCCAGCGGCTCAATAAACCCGCCAGACAAACCAATGGCAATACAATTGCCTTTCCAGCTTTGCTTACGCCGTCCAACTTTGAAATTTACAAACCGGATTGGATATTTTTCGGCATGCTTGCCTTCATAGGCGTGAACTTCACGCTCCGCCTGATCTTTTGAAATAAAACTGCTGGAATGAACATAGCCGATGGACCGACGCGTGCTCATCGGGATATCCCAAATCCAGCCCGCCGACTGTGCGGTCGCCGTTGTATAGGGGCGAACTTGCGATGGGAAATAATCCTCGTAAGGAATTTGCATAACAGCAGCCCGGTCGCAGAACAAAAATTGCGAACAATCCTCGAACCCAACGCCCAATGCTTTCTCAATCAGGTGAGCTGAAAACCCGGTGCAATCGACAAACAAATCGGCGGTGAGTTCCGTTTCAGTATCCGTTTCAACTGAGCGGATATGGCCGTTTTTTCCGACATTGGTTTTGGTCACATTAGCCTGAACATGCTTCACTCCACGTTCGACCGAAAAATCCCGCAAATAGTCTGCAAATTTCTGGGCATTCATATGAAATGCATATTTCAGCCGTGCCCCAAAATCCCATTGCCCCAACATTTGCGGCGCCAGACCCATTTCACAAATTTGCGCTTGTGCCGAAACGGTTTCGGTAAACGGGATTTTGCGATTGGTGCCGATCCAATCTTGTGCAGATCGGTCAATGGGGCCAGCCCGATATCGGCTAAACGGGTGATGGTAGAAACTACCATCATTATGTAGCCAATTTACATATTTGATCGACTGTTTGAAGGTCGCCTCGGTGGCCTTCATAAACTCCATTTCATCTAGACCAATGACGCCTAAGATATGGCCGATTGAGGGAATGGTCGCCTCGCCTACAGATATCCGTGGGATATCCGGCGATTCGATCAGTGTGATCTCAACATTTTTTTCGGTGCCGCGCGCATTCAACGCGCCATTTAAGTACGCAGCGGTTATCCAGCCGGCTGATCCGCCGCCAACGACAAGCAATCGCTTCTTAAACTCAGATTTTTGTGTGTTCCCCATAGCTATTTATAGCAATGGGGAACTCATTCCACCATGGTTAATTTGGCAAATGTTGGTGCAAGATGGTCGCAGCTAATTTTGAGCTACTCACCAAATGATCCCGCAGCACCAGGAAAGACCACGGGACTTTCTGCGCCGTTATTTGCGACCGAAGACACACCGAAATAGTAATTATCGATCACGATATTTTCGAGTTCGTACTCGTCGACCCGGCCAACAAATTTAGAAAATTGCCAGTTTGGTTGATCGGTCAACCGCCAATGCACTTTGTATCCGGCCAAATTTTGCGCCTCTTTGCCCCGCGCCATTTTCCAGCTTAACTGGGTGGATGGCTGCACCGCGCCTTTGATTTTTACCTCGGCTGGAAATGGTGGGGCGGCAGCCATTTCGGCCAAGCTGACCACATTCAACGCGGTTAATTTTCGGACATAATCAAAGTTCACACCTTCGATCACGTCACCAAATGCCCGGCCGTTTTCGGTTCGCAAATCCTGATGTTGCCGATCATAATGCTCGTGAGTTTCCATCAGGCGCACGCCGGGGATACCCACCGCATTAAACGGACGGTGATGACCACCTCGGCCAAAGCGATCCAGGCGATACACCATCATCACGTCCAGATTGGGGATATAGCGATCGGCGCGCACATCAATGTAGCGGGCCAGATTACGTGAGGGCGAATCTACTTCACCGCCAGTAAAGCGGCGCTCGCGGGCCTCTTGGGGGGTTTCATTATCCCTCGTGCCTTCGGAAAATACCCGGGCCATTGCATTATCGGTCACCCCATCAATGCCGCTGACATTGCCGATCATGTCATTGTTTAAGACGGCTTTAATCCGCCATTTATTTTCCAGCGCATGCGCCGCAACGATCTTGCCGCCAAACAAACCTTGCTCCTCGCCCGCCAATCCGGCGTAAACAATTGAGCCGGCGAATTTATGTTTCGAGAGCACTCGCGCAGCCTCCAACACGCCAGCCATGCCCGTTGCATTATCATTGGCACCGGGACTATCGGAAGTGAAATTCATTGGGTCGGTCACCCGGCTGTCAATATCGCCCGACATCAGTACAAAACGATCCGCATCGAAGCTACCGCGCTGAATGGCAATGACGCTAACCACTTCAACCGGATCAGGAATGCGGCGTTCACCCGAAATGGTGTCACTGATGTAAAATACTTCCAAGCAATTGTTGCAATCCGCGCTGATCCGCTCGAACTCAGCTTTGATCCAGCGCCGGGCGGCGCCAATGCCACGGGTCTCAGATACTGTATCTGACAAGGTATGCCGCGTACCAAAGCCCACTAATTTTTGTACATCGACGTGCAAACGCTCGGCCGATACGTCTGCCGCCAATTGGTGCATCAAGCCAACTTCACCCGGCGGCGCTTCTGCAGCCATTGCCGGGGCACACAAACCCATGACGGCCAATACTGCACCTTGAAATTGAATACGAACCCACATGCGGCACTCCCCTTTGCTGATTGCAGAACAACTCTAGCCCAGCAGATGGCTTGCGTAAAATGACAGAAACGTAATCGTTATCAGCGTTCAGCCAGCCGCATGAACCGCTCGCGCAATTCCGCACAGTCTTTGAACGCACCGGTAAAGCGCGTGGTGATGGTGCCAACGTCTTTGTGATTGATCCCTCTGGTGCTCATACACTGGTGCTCGGCATCAACCAAAACCGCCACACCTCTGGCGCCAACACTTGACGCGATGGCCTCGGCAATCTGTGCGGTCATGGTTTCTTGGGTTTGCAGACGTTTGGCAAAAATCTCGACCACCCGGGCGATCTTTGACAAGCCAACCACACTGTCGGTGGGTAAATACGCCACGCAGGCTTTGCCAATAAAGGGGGCCATATGGTGTTCGCAATGGCTCTGTACGTCGATGCCGCGCAACAGAACCATATCATCATAGCCATTTACGTCCGAAAATGTCCGGGATAGTTCTTTGGCCGGGTCGCCTTGGTAGCCGCTGAACCATTCGCCAAAGGCTTTGGTCACGCGGGCTGGCGTATCGCGTAAGCCCTCCCGGTTAGGATCATCACCGGCCCACGCCAACAAAGTCCGCACGGCGGCCTCGGCTTCGGCCCGACTGGGTCGCTCGGATTTGGGTACAGCTTTTAGGCTAACCCGCTCTGGATTGATGGTATCCATGGTAAAAGTCCCTTTGGAAAAGGGGACCAGGTGTTCGTGCCGGTTTGCACCGGACTTAACGCCAGCCCTGATATAAGCGCTGAGGATCAACGCTCTGTCTTTAAGATAGGGCCGGATGTAATCCGGCGCAACCATCTGTATTTTGTGGAAATTTTGAGTATTATCGGCGTATCGGTCTGGTTTGGACGCTATTTACCCTTGCATGCTGGACGCGAAGCCCTAGTTTGCGGCCAAACCCTGATCAAGAGAAAACAAATGTCCATCGCCCTTTATGATACACGCACCCGCCGCAAGCGGGATTTCGAACCAGCTAACCGCGAAGAAGTCACCATGTATCTGTGTGGGCCGACCGTGTATTCATATGCCCATATCGGTAATTTCAGACCTGCGGTAGTATTTGACACCTTGTTTCGGCTTTTGCGGGCTGAATATGGCGAGCAATCAGTGGTCTATGCCCGCAATATCACGGACGTGGATGATAGGATCAATCAGGCAGCAGCCGAACAAAAGGTCGAAATTTCAGTAATTACTGAAAAGTACGCCGCAATCTACCGCGAAGATTCCGCCGCTCTCAATATCTTGCCGCCAAGCATGGAACCCACCGCCACCGGCCACATGGACGAGATGATCGATCTGGTCTCTCGTCTGCTCGATGCCGGTCATGCCTACCAATCCGAGGGTCATGTGCTGTTTTCAGTCAGCTCGTTTGAGGGATATGGTAAACTATCCGGGCGGGCGTTGGAAGACATGCGCCCCGGTGCGCGGGTTGAAGTTGCTTCGTATAAACGCGCCCCTGCTGACTTTGTGATGTGGAAACCATCGGGCAAGGACGAACCATCATGGGACAGCCCGTTTGGACCGGGTCGTCCGGGCTGGCATACGGAATGTTCTGCCATGATCGAGGCCAAGCTCGGCACCACCATCGACATTCATGCCGGGGGTCAGGATCTGATTTTCCCACACCATGAAAATGAAATTGCCCAAAGCATGTGCGCCCACGATGGGGTTCCGCTGGCTCGTTTCTGGTTGCACAATGGTTTCCTCGACATGGATTCCGAAAAAATGTCCAAGAGTTTGGGTAATGTGAAACTGGTTCACGATCTGCTGAAAGACTGGCAGGGCGAAGTATTGCGTTATGCGTTATTGACCGGTCATTACCGCGCGCCACTGGATTGGACCGGTGAATTGCTGGCCCGCTCCCGGGTGACCTTGGGCCGGTATTACGGCACCTTACGACGGCTTGGTGATGTTGCGGCCACAGACGAGCCAGCTCCAGCTGGATTTATCGCGGCCCTGCATGATGATCTAAATACCCCGCAAGCCATGGCCAAATTGTCTACTTTGTTCAAAGCGGCCAATGGGGCCAAAACCGATGCGGATAAAGCCAAATTCAAAGGGCAAATTCTAGCCGCAGGTGCGTTGATCGGGTTGTTTGAACAAGACCCTGAAAGCTGGTTCAAGCAAGACAATAACGAAACCGCAGACGCCAGTGACAATGCCCACATCGACCAATTGGTCGCGGCACGCTTCAAAGCGCGCCAAGACAAGAATTGGGCCGAGGCTGACCGGTTGCGCGAGCAATTGAACGAGTTGAAAATCATTGTCGAAGACAAACCAGATGGGAGCATTTGGCGGCGCGGCTGAACCAATGGATCACTTTGCATGAACCATGATCTTTATAATACCGCCATCCTGACCTTAGCTTCGGGCATTCCGCACATCGGCAGGTTGGATCATCCGCAAGGCAAAGCCAGCAAGACAGCCCGCTTGTGCGGCTCAGTCGTTACAGTTGAACTTTGCCTGAATGACACCGGTGAAATTGAGCAATTCGCGCAAACCGTAAAAGCCTGCGCCTTGGGACAGGCCGCTGCTGCCATTTTGGGTCAACATGTAATGGGCGCTTCTGGTGCTGAATTGCGCCAAGGCCGCGATGATCTGTGGGCCATGCTGCGCGATGGTACGCCGATGCCATCCGGTCGGTTTAGTGATTTATCGCAATTGGCCGCCGTACACGGCTATCGCCAACGCCATACCTCTACGGCACTGGCATTTGATGCTGTGGTCGATGCCTATGAACAGGCAAAAACCAAAAAGCAGGTGTCATAATGGCGCGTCTGGCCAGCTTGTTTTTGATTTTGTTGCTGAAAATCTATCAGCAAACCTTATCCCGGGTGTTCGCATTTCTGGGCGTGCGCTGCCGCCATGAGCCAACTTGTTCCAGCTACGGGATTGCTGCGATCAAGGCCCATGGGCCGTGGACCGGCGGTTGGTTGACCCTGTCGCGCTTACTCAGGTGTCATCCATTTGGCTCTCATGGCTGGGATCCGGTCCCTGCAACTGATCCGCCTCGCGGAAAATTGTGGGAAATCTGGAAATTGGGTGATTGGTCTTGGGAGCCACGTGGGGTAGAAACTTCGGGTCGGAATCGCTCTTGTGTACGCGAGCGGCCAAAAAGAAAATGAACGGGACCATGATTGAACTTACTTTTCCGGACGGAAACAAACGCGAATATGCCAAAGGCATTACCGGTGGAGGCGTGGCTAGCGACATCTCCATTTCACTGGGCAAGGCGGCGCTGGCTATTGAATTGGACGGTCAAATGCTCGACTTGTCCCGCGAGATTGAACAAAGCGGTCAGATCAGGATCATCACCATCCGTGATGATGAAGCCTTGGAGCTGATCCGCCATGATTGCGCCCACGTATTGGCTGAAGCGGTACAGGATTTATTTCCCGGTACACAGGTCACCATTGGCCCGGCAATCGACAATGGATTTTACTACGACTTTGCGCGCGAAGAAGGGTTTTCGACCGACGATTTCACCGCCATTGAAAAACGCATGGGCGAGATCATTGATCGCAATGATCCGATTGTGCGCGAAGTTTGGGATCGCGACAAAGCCATCAAATTATTCACCGATATGGGTGAAACCTACAAGGCCGAGCTGATCCGCGATTTGCCGGAAACCGAAGAAATTTCCTTGTATCGTCAGGGCAATTGGGTCGATTTGTGTTTGGGGCCACACCTGCCCTCAACCGGTAAAGTGCCCAAGGCTTTCAAGCTGATGAAATTGGCCGGGGCTTATTGGCGCGGCAATTCTAACAATGAAATGTTGCACCGGATGTATGGTACGGCGTGGCGCAACCCCAAAGAATTGCGCTTGCACCTGCATCAATTAGAAGAAGCCGAAAAGCGCGACCACCGGCGGCTGGGCCGCGAGATGGATTTGTTCCATTTGCAGGACGAGGCGCAAGGTTCGATTTTCTGGCACGCCAACGGCTACCAAATTTGGCTGGCGCTGGAAAATTATATTCGCCGCCGGACCGATGAGGACGGCTACCAAGAGGTCAAAACTCCGCAATTGCTCGATAAGAAATTTTGGGAATTGTCCGGCCATTGGGAAAAGTTTCGCGAAGGCATGTTTGTGGTGCCCGACGAAGTACCGTCACTGGACGACGAAGGACCGGTATTGCAGGCTGATGGCCCGTTAATGGCCATCAAGCCGATGAACTGCCCGGCCCATGTGCAGATATTCAAACACGGACAAAAATCCTATCGGGATCTGCCAATCCGCATGGCCGAATTTGGCTGTTGTCATCGCAATGAACCGCATGGGGCATTGCATGGCCTGATGCGGGTTCGGCAGTTTACCCAAGACGACGCGCATATTTTTTGCACACCAGAGCAAATTATTGAGGAAACCATCCGGTTTTTGAAACTGTTCTCGACTGTTTATACTGATGTCGGTTTGACCGACATCAAATACCGC
>JAJFFR010000156.1 GCA_021776555.1 Robiginitomaculum sp. | reverse complement strand
AACGGCTCGCCGCCGGTGCATACGATCAAGGGGTCGCCGCCGCCGGGCCACAGCGCAAAAGCAGCACGGGCTAGCTCATCAGCCGATTGAAACTGCCCCCCATTGATCCCGTCCATGCCGACAAATTCCGTGTCGCAAAATTGGCAAACCGCTTTGGGCCGGTCCTGTTCGCGGCCCGACCACAAGTTACAACCGGTAAAGCGCAAAAACACCGCCGGGCGACCGGTCTGCTGTCCCTCGCCCTGCAAGGTAAAAAACATCTCTTTGACCGAATAGGTCATGCGCCATTTTCCCGTTGACTGGCCCAGCTTTCATAGCCTCTGGCACGTAAGGTACACGCATCGCACTGGCCGCAACCATAGCCCCATTTGTGCAAGTGCTCGCGGTCCCCAGCATAACAGGAATGGCTGTCGGTCACGATCAGATCAACCAGCTTTTGCCCACCTAGACGATCCGCTAAGACCCAAGTTTGCGCTTTGGTTAGCGCCATCAAGGGCGTGTCGATGATTAAGTCCAACCCCATGCCGAGCCGGATGGTGGTTTCCATTGCGTCCATGGTTTCGCGGCGACAATCTGGATAGCCCGAATAATCGGTTTCACACATCCCGCCAACCAGCACCTCTGCCCCGCGTCGGTCAGCTAAGGCCGCAGCCGCGATTAGAAAGATCAGATTACGCCCCGGAACGTAGGTGGCCGGTAATCCATCCTTGCGCCGAGTATCTGCCGCCTGAACGGTCAGGGCGCTTTGGGCGATCTGACCATAGCCGGAAATGTCCAACACATGATCCTCACCCAAACGTTTGGCTTGTTCGGGAAAAGCATCACGATATTTTTGCAAGAAAACCAGTCGGGTCTGCATCTCGACCGCGTGGGCTTGGCCATATAAAAATCCGATGGTTTCCACGTTCTCGTAGCGCGCCAACGCATCAGCCAGACAGACAGAGCTATCCTGCCCACCGGAAAACAAAACCAGAGCTGTTGTTTGTTGACGCAATTGGGTATCTTTCCAACAAGGGGGTAAACTGGTGGCTTCCATACAGAACTGGATGGAAAATTGCCATGGCTTTCCTGATTTATTCAACTTGGCCGGACCCAGAAACAGCGCAACAAGCAGTTCAAACCTTGGTCGAAGAAGGCTTGGCGGCCTGTGGCAATATCGGACCGGCCATGACCAGCATCTATGAATGGCAAGGCAAAACCCAAAGCGAGACCGAAATTCCGGTTTGGCTGAAAACCGGCGCAAGCGATCTGTCGGTACTGCGCAACCGGTTCTTAGCCTTGCATCCGTTTGAAGTACCCGCATTCATGGCCATTGCCATTGACGAAGCCCAAAGCCATGGGCCATTTATTGACTGGTTGCAGCGTGAGACGGGGATGACAAATGGCTAATCAACAATTGGAAGTGGCAATTATCGGGGCTGGCTTTGCCGGGATTGGCGCAGCCGTAAAATTGCAAGAAGCCGGGATCAGCGATTTTGCCATCTTTGAAAAGACCGACGGGATTAGCGGAACTTGGCACGACAACACCTATCCCGGCGCAGCCTGTGATGTACCTTCACATTTGTATTGCTATTCGTTTGCGCCCAATCCTGATTGGAGCCGGAAATACTCCCCACAAGGTGAGATCAAGGCCTATGCCGAATCTGTGGTCGATCAATTTGGATTAAGGCCATCCATCCAATTTAATACCGAAATTGTCTCAGCTAGTTTCAACAACAAAACCAAGCTGTGGAAACTCAAAGCGGTCAATGGCGATGAAATCACCGCTCGCTTTGTGGTGTGGAGCGTGGCCTTTTTGGGCAATCCGCAAATCCCGGAATTTACCGGGTTGGATAGCTTCAAGGGGCCGATGTTCCATTCGGCCCGTTGGGATCATGACGTAGACCTCACCGACAAAAATGTGGTGATTATTGGCAGCGCAGCCAGTGCCTTACAGATCGGGCCAACCATCGCACCAAAGGTCAAATCCCTGATCATGTTTCAACGCACCGCCAGTTTTGTCATGCCGCGCAAGGACCGGAACTATTCCAAACTAGAAAAATGGCTGTTCCGCCATTTGCCATTTTGGCATTGGTTGCTGCGATTTCGCCTGTTCACCACACATGACCAGTTTGTGTTTCGCGCCATGCGCCCGGGTAGCTGGGTCAATAAACTGCTGCACAAACGCTCAACCGACTATTTGAAAGACAAAATCAAAGACCCGGAATTGCGCCGCAAACTAACCGCCGACTTTGAATTTGGCTGCAAGCGCCTGCTGATCTCAGATGATTTTTACGACATGTTTTGCCGTGACAATGTACAGCTCAACACCGATGGCATTCAGCGCATTGAAAAAGATGGCGTCAAAACCGGCCAAGGCGAATTGATCAAGGCTGACGTCTTGGTCATGGCCACCGGCTTTACTGCCACCGAATTCATGCCGCACATGGAAATCACCGGCATCAATGGAGCTAGCCTGTCCAAATGGCGCAAAGACCTGCGGGCGCTCAAAGGCTTGATGGTCGATGGCTTTCCCAATTCATTTTTCATGCTGGGACCCAATACCGGGCTGGGCCACTCCTCGATGATCTTGATGATTGAAAGCCAACTTCAATACTTGGTCGAGGCGATAACCAACTTGAAATCGGGACAAACCATTGCACCCAAACCAGAAGCGGTTGCGGCCTATAATGTGCAAATCCAGAGCGAGCTGACCGGCTCGATCTGGGCCACGTCCTGCGTCAGCTGGTATAAGCGCGAAGACGGCTTTATCCCGACCATGTGGCCCCGCTCGACCGGCGCCTATGACAAAATGATGGCATCAGTGGATTGGTCGGAGCTGAATGTTTCTGGGTCGAAATAGGTTCGAGCAAGTTGAATGCTGGACCCCGGCTCTACGGCCGGGGACTGAAAGCTGTGAGAGGATCATCAAACCCAGTCCCCGGACTTGATCCGGGGTCCAGAAAACCCTCAGCGAGACGACTCTAGCAGACCAAAACCCTACAACGGAAAAACACTTCGGTTTTTGACCCGGCCATAGGCAAACGAGCTATCAATGCTGGCCACTCCAGGCAGGCGGGTCAGGGTTTCGCGCATAAAACGTTCATACGAACCCAGAGACGCACTAACCACATGCAGTAAATAATCCTGATTGCCGGTCATCAGATAACATTCAAGAATTTCGTCAGAGTTTTGCACGCCCTGCTCAAATTTCTTCATCGAAGCTTCGGTCGATTCTTTCATTTTGACTTTGACGAAGACATTGATCGGCACACCGCACTTGGCCTGATCAACCAACGCCGTATAGCCGGTAATGAAACCCTCTTCTTCCAGCACCCGAACCCGGCGCAAACAGGGCGAGGGAGACAGGCCTATTCGCCAAGCCAGATCTTGATTGGTCAATCGACCATTGGCTTGCAATTCCCGAATGATTTTTCGATCAATTTTATCCATTTACTTCCTCGATCAGGCTCATATTGGCAGGTTCTGCTGTTTTTGTAGTTATTTTCGCAATGTTCGCAAGCCTATTGCGTTGATCTTGTGAGACTGTGTACTGGCAAAAACAAGGAAATGGACCATGCACAACGACAAACACGCTGGATTTTCAACCCGAGCCATTCACACCGGATATGACGATCGATCCGCCGAGGGCGCGATCAACCCGCCGATCTATCTAAGCTCGACCTTTGCTTTTGATACGACCGAACAAGGCGCGGCGCGCTTTGCTGGCGAAGCACCGGGGCATTTTTATTCGCGGATCAGCAACCCGACCCTGCAAGTGCTGGAAACTCGATTTGCCGATCTGGAAAATGCCGAGGCTGGTGTAAGCTTTGCCTCGGGTATGGGAGCGATTACCTCGGTGCTGTGGACGTTTCTGTCTGCCGGGGATGAGATCATCACCGACAAAACTTTATATGGCTGTACTTTCGCGTTTTTGCAGCATGGCCTAGCCCGCTTTGGGGTGAAAGTCACAACCATCGACATGAGCGATCCGCTGGCTTTGCAAGCTGCGATCAACCCAAAAACTAAAATCGTTTATTTTGAAAGCCCAGCCAATCCCAATATGAAATTGGTTGATATTGCGGCGGTCAGCAAGATCACCAAAGCCCACGGGGCCAAAACCATTGTCGACAATACCTATTGCACCCCCTATTTGCAGCGCCCGGTGGATTTGGGTGCCGACATTGTGGTGCATTCCGCTACCAAATACTTGAGCGGTCATGGCGATCTGATTGCCGGATTGGCGGCGGGCAATGCGGACGACATGCTGCGGGTGCGAACCGAAGGCTTGAAAGACATGACCGGGGCGGTACTTGATCCATTAAGCGCCCACCAATTGATGCGCGGCATTAAAACGCTTTCCTTGCGGATGGATCGGCATTGCGCCTCGGCTTTGACCTTGGCCGGGCGCCTGCAAAGCCATCATGGCATTGCTCAAATCCGCTATCCGGGCCTGCCGTCATTTCCGCAATATGATCTGGTTCAACAGCAAATGTTGGCCGGTGGCGGCTTGATCACACTGGAACTGACCGGCGGTTACCACCAAGCAGTGCGGTTCATGAACCAATTACAACTGATCAAACGAGCCGTCAGTCTGGGCGATGCGGATAGCCTGATCCAACACCCGGCCAGCATGACCCATTCCGCCTACACCCCAGATGAACGGGCTGAATATGGGATTTCAGAAAGCCTGATCCGGCTTTCCGTTGGCTTGGAAGATGTGAATGATATCTGGAACGACATAGAACAAGCCTTGGCCAATATTGAGCACACCAACGCCCGCGCTGCTTGATTTTAGCGCGGTGTTATCTGAATCTTTGAGGCACTCTGCCGTCGCGGTCCCCGGCTTAAAGTTGGTGAGCAACCGTTTGGCATTGAGGCGTGGACACTGGGGTTGAACCATCAACGATGGTCTTACGATTGCCCTCATCGGTCGCGTAGATGATCAGCACAAGCGGGATTGCGAAGGCGTAGCTCACTTGGCTCTGACGAGCACTCAAACATCGAGCAAAGGAAAGTTGGCTCCGCTGCCTTCGTTTTCACTAACTTGTTCGCTGTTTCGCCTTCAAAAACTCAAGGCAATATATTCAATATCCTTATAGATTGAACTCGTCACAACAGGCCACAACGATAGGCCAAATCATCCTGAATGACAGCGCAGGAAAAGGTGCGACTATTATGATCCATACCATTACCATTTTTCGCGTCCGGTTGGCCGCTTTGATGGGTGTCGTCGGTCTAGTTACAATTGCATCATGCGCCGCTGTGAATGGGCGTCTGGAGACTAAGACGGCGCAACCGCAAATGGAGCAATATGTGGACAAGGATTTCAACGCGCTCATGCAGCGAGTTTCTGACGGATGGACCACCCAAAATGTTGACCTCGCACTCAGTGCGTTTACGAAGGATGCACTCTATACTGAACCGCCGAATTTCCAAATCTACCGTGGTCAAACCGAGCTGCGTAATTTCTTTACTGCAGTAAGACCTGGCTCTTCAATGATATGGCACCATCTCTGGTACAATCCGGACACGGGTATCGGCGCAGGGGAATACTCGTTTCACAATGGGGGACGCGATACAGCCGTTCACGGCGTCGCTGTTGTTAAAATTATCGATGGGAAGATCCATATCTGGAGGGAGTATCAGCGCCGAGGCGAAATCGACTATGACGCTTTTCATGATCAAGTCGGCAAGAACTGGGAAACAACAGGCGCATTTTTCGAGTAGTCGCACAATCATAGCATAACAGGGAACGCAGGCAGGCGGTAAGGAATCGGTGTTGATTGAATGATGGATGTGCTCGTCATTGCAAAAGGTGAGAGTTCATCCACTAGCGCTTCGAGGTCACCAATGGACGGCACGTGTGCGCGAGCAATGAGACTATCCTCACCGGTGACCCGGTCACAGCGTACAATTTCACCCAATCCTGCGATGATCTCTAATACTTTCTTGAGTTTACCTGGCACAGGCTTAACCCGAATATAAGCAGAGACCGGCAAGCCAATCGCTTCCGGCGTCATGATCGCAGTATAGGTTGAGATCACACCGACCTCTTCAAGTCGCTTAATGCGCTCGCTCACACTAGGCGGCGATAATTTGACCTGACGGGCCAGTGCAGCAACAGACAATCGGGCATCAGCAACTAGGCAGCGTAGAATTTTTGCATCTGTCGCATCGAGCAGTCCATTTTTGTATCTAAGGTATTTCATAGGTTCAGCCTTCTTTTCATTGCTTATTACGTCAAAAATAAGATCATAATGCATGTTTAATAGGAAATTTACCTGATAAAAAGAATTATGTCGTTAAAGAACTTAATCAAACAGCGCGCCTCGGTTCGCGCATTTCTGGATCGTCCCGGTGATCGGGCGCTTGTGGAAGTGATTCTCGAAGAAGCACGGTGGTCGCCATCCGGCAGCAATTTGCAACCTTGGAAAGTGATCGCAGTCAGCGGCGTAGCGCCTATAAATAGTTTTCGCCCGGATCAATCCTCGGTTTCAGAATTTGCGTGTTTTTATGGATTTGCTCACAAGAACAGTCTTGAGAGCGAGACTGACTGCAGCGATGTGAGCAATCATGCATGACTAGCGAAACATTGATCACCTTTGCGGTCGTAAGCACCCTCATACTGGCCGCGCCAGGCCCCATCGTTCTTTATGCGATTTATTGCGCGCTGAACCATGGCAAAAATATTGCCTGGTATGTGTTACCGGGCGTTCTGGCGGGCGACAGTTTGGCAATGGTGCTGTCTCTGCTCGGGGTCGGCGCAATCTTATCGTCGTCGCCGATGGCATTCATGCTGCTTAAACTGGTTGGAGCATCATACTTGATTTGGATGGGCGTGGTCGCGGTTATGTCGCCAAATACGACAGACATAGACGTTGTTCCAGCGCGGCAAGCGCCTTTTCAAATGACGTCCACAGCATTTGCTCTGGCTTTCTTTCATCCGGGCGGATTTGTATTTTACGCAGCGTTCGTCCCACAATTTCTTGATCCGTCATCACCATCAAGTCCGCAACTTATCGTGTTGACCGCAATTTTTTTGGCGATTGCTATCGCCACCCTTTTGACGTGGATCATATTCGCCGATGCCTTGCATCAGCGCGCTGAAAGCCAATCTATGATTCAGCGGATGAAAAAGATCGCAGGGTCTATTATGGCCGCCGTCGGTGTAGCCAGTGTGATCGTCACGCTGGGAATACTTACATGGTAGCCACCCTTTTTTGACCTGTACCGCTATCAACCTGTAGACCGTCCGTGACGGTGTAACGTGAATAAGTCTGAGACGGGTTCGCACGGACGACTTAAAATATGCCCCATTGAGCGGGACGTTAATTTTTAGCGCTACGTTTTTCGTCTTCCACCCACCAATCATGCATCGCCAGAAACATTGGTCTAAGCGCAAGTGCGCGATCCGTCGCGGTGTATTCGACCCGTGGAGGGACTTCAGCATAAATTTTGCGGTTGACTAAACCACTACTTTCAAGCGCCCGTAATTGATTGGTCAGCATGGTTTGGGTGATGCCGTTGAGTAGGCGGCGCAGCGCGTTGAAGCGTTGCATCCCCTGAAAAATTAGTATTTGCAGAATGATCAGCTTCCACTTGCCGCCGATCAACTGGGCAATATCTGGCATCGGGCAAAAACCCTCGACCACAGGAATGGGTTGCGGGTTACTCTTTGGTTTGGTTTTGGTGGTCATATCGCGCTCTTGTTTAACTAGTAAGTATTATTATTCATACTATATACGAAAATACTGCCTACTTGTAAATTATTTCTAAGTCCTGAAAATAGACTTATGAATGAAAATGAACAAGCAGGAAGAAGCTAATGACTGAAAACCTCATGAGATTATTTGGATTTTCCCCGACACGCGCTACGCGACCCATGTGGACGTTTGCTGAACTGGGAATTGACTACGAACCCGTTACAGAAGGCGTTTTTAAGCATCCAGAGCTTAAAAAGTATCACCCGCTTGGCCGTCTTCCGGCACTGGATGTGGGTGGCAAGGGGTTGTTTGAATCCGCTGCTATTTGCACTTATCTAGCCGATTTGCATCCCGAGAAAGGATTGATTTCGCCATCTGGAACATGGGAACGCGCCCTACACGATCAATGGACTTCGTTTGTGTTGACAGAGATGGAAGCGTGGGGTTGGAGTACGTTTCGCAGCACCAACATTGTACCGGACGAGGAAAAAATCCCGGAGGCTTACGACTTCAATCGCAACGCGTATCGTGACAGTGCAGTGGCGTTAGAAATGGCCCTTGCCGATAGCCAATATCTAATCAACAACACGTTCTCGGTTGCCGATATCATCGTCGGTTGGACCTGCCATTTTAGCCAGCGGCTCGGATACAACACCGGCTTTGATAATATCAACGCCTATGTCGCGCGCCTAATGGAGCGGCCAGCTTGTGCGCTTCCCGTTATTGAGGAAATTGCATAAGGGGGAATGTATGTTGCCACAACACACCCCCTCGACCCCGGATCAGGTCCGGGGACCGAGTTGAGCCGATCTCGTCGCTTGTCGATCCTTCGAGGCTGCTACGCAGCACCTCAGGATTGTCTCTTGAAAACATGTATGGTGGTGGAGCCGGTCTGCTCTGGCCAGAGCAGACCG
>JAJFFR010000155.1 GCA_021776555.1 Robiginitomaculum sp. | reverse complement strand
AGCCTACCTCGCTTTGTCATACACCTGTAATTGCTAGCATTAATGACTTTGTTAATCATGTGGCGTTTTGTATGCGCCTTGCATCAATGGTTGGTATTGAAGTTCCAATAGTAGAAATACGCTGGTTAGGCGATCTCTCATATTTTCTTGTTGAACGTTATGACCGCAAGCGGGATGCAAAGGGTACGGTCAAAAGACTTCACCAAGAGGATTTTTGTCAGGCCTTAGGCGTTATGCCAGATTTGAAATATGAGCGTGAAGGCGGACCAAATATCGCGCGCTGTCAGGACATTCTAGATAAGTATTCTGTTAGGCCAGCAGCAGACAATTTGAAATTACTGGAGCGTATCATTTTCAATTATCTGATTGGCAATGCCGATGCGCACGGGAAGAATTTTTCCTTATTGTACGCTGGAGATAAGCCTGAATTGGCACCAGCTTATGACCTTCTATGCACATCCGTATATGAAGAGCTATCTACCAAAATGGCAATGAAGATTGGTAAAAAATATAAGCCAGAAGAAGTTTTTATACGGAACTGGCACCGCCTTGTGCCTGATACAGTTGCTGCGCGAAAAAACTTGGATAGACAGCTAATAAAAATGTCTGACGCTTGTGTCGAAAAATCGATAGAGCTTAAGAATTCTCTTAATTCCAAAGGAATTAAGTCGAGTATCTTTGATGAAATATGCGCTGTAATAACCTCGCGAGCAACACATATTAAAGAACGTATTGAATTGTAAAAAAATAATTTTGCCTTATGCGCATGCCGCAACGGCTTGTAGGATTAATGTTGCCCAAGAGGCCGTTCGGCCAAGAATGATCGGCAAGCGATTCCGTCGCACAGTTCTGCGCTCCTGTCATAATAGATGAATTTTAAGGCTGACTTGGCTTAGGGGGCTTTCCCTCAGCGTACTTCAATAAAAATGGACGGTCTCCCGAGGCTCAGGGCTACGCCCTTGCGCCCGCCGTCAATTTTCCTTTTCCGTTTGCACACCCTGTTTTCGCCAAAGGGCAGGGTTGCATATGCAACCCATCTCCAATGGAAGGAAGAAGAATATGAATAAGGAGACTCATAGGTTTACATGGCAGGGAATTGAGGTTGAAGCGAGTTATGATCCAGAATGGTATGCTCCATTTGCCCACCTTGAAATCAAAAGTACCAATCCAGAACGTGCGCCATTGCCTATTACTGAAACAGGTTATTTATCACGCTTCCATCAGCAAGGGACGATTGAAGCCCACGAGGGCGGGGTCTTGGGTCAAGTTACAGCTTGGTTGGACGAGGAGGCGCAGAAACCTGAATGGAAAGCCCATATAGAGGCTAGTCGTCAGGGATCTTTGTTTTGATGGTCGTGTCAGTTGTCAATGTATAAATTGACAAAAGGGAATTTTTAGTATATGTATATATATATATACATATACAAAATAATGCAATACGTATATGTATAGGTGGACAAATGAACGTCAAAGGCACAGTGAGAAAGCAATATCAGGACATAGTGGATCAGGCTGAAAAGCATGTGAAGGGGTTATCTATACCCGCAGAAGGCTGGCTCGTGACGATTAGAAAGGCTCTGGGTATGTCTGGCATAAACCAAGCTAAGCGCCTTAACGTCACTCGTGCAGCAATCTCTCAAGCTGAAAAGGCTGAATTGGAAGGCGGTGTTACACTTAAATATATGGATAAGGCCGCCAAGGCGGTTGGTTGCAAATTTGTCTATGCAATTGTTCCAGAGACCAGCATTGAAGGTATTATCGAAGAGCAAGCGATCAGGAAAGCCACAGTACTTGTAAAGAAGGCTGGCGGTCATATGGCACTTGAAATGCAATCTCTCACTGACAGCCAGACTGACAGCGAAATAAAACGTTTGGCCGAAGAGTTTATTCGGGACATGCCTCCTAAGTTTTGGGAGGGCGTGTGATTTACTCATGAGTTTAATAAAATGTGCACATTGGTACTATGAGTATCAGTGTGCCGTTATAAATAAACCATTTCTTGTGCAGGATTAGAAAAAGGCGTGATCTTGTTTTAACGCTCACTTTTAGTTTGCTTCATATAATGCGTGCCGCGCCCCTTACCTACAGTTTTAATGAAGTCCATATCCAACAACTTCTCAAAGTCCAATTTTCTGGCTGCTAGGCTGCGCGATGAGATTCGCCCATATTCACGTTGTGTAATGCTGCCGCGCTCACTGATATACTCAAGGATTTGGTGATGGTGTGGCTCTAAACGTGGTCCAGGCTCTAACGTATCAGGCAGGGCTTTGCGAACTCGGCGTAATTCATCCAAGATACCGTCAGCAAAATATTCCAGCCAGCGCGTAAAATCTATTTGGTCTTTCAGGTCGTAATAATCACCCTCTAGCCCGACGGCCCTAAAATAGCGGGTGATATTTTGATTGTAGTAATTTTCAAAACTGAATATCTCAAACAGATCAAGCCCCGCCTTGCCCAGGATGGCTGTGGAAAGTAGTCGTGTTGTGCGGCCATTGCCATCCATAAAGGGGTGAATGATAACGCATTGGCGGTGGAACAGACCAGCCAGAATGATGGGGTCAATTTTCCCAATATGTGCATTGATGAAATCAAGCATTTCCGACACAAGCAGTTTAACATCCTTAGCATCGGGGGGTAAAAAAACGATTTCATCTATTTTGCGAGGGTTACGAATAACTACGGCGGCTTGTCGGATATGCCCAACATCGGCAGGGTTATCCATCAAGCCCTCTACCACTTGGTTTTGTATCTTTTCCAGCGTGGTTATGTTGAGCCTGAACTTTCCGGCATGAACCGCCGTATAAAGCGATTGTAGGCTTTTATTATAATTCAGAACTTCGCGCTCTGTATCGCGGATATGTTCTTTCCTATTTTTGAGCAGGTGTTTCACGTCTGTTAGAGCTAATGGATTGCCTTCAATACTGGTGGATGCGTAGGCTGATAATTCACGAGCTTTTAATTCCAGTTTAGCAAGTGTTTTTCCCTTTAATGAAAAGCTTTTAATCTCACCAATAGATTCTCCAATCTCGCGAATTGTGGAGAGAAGTTTATTTGTAATTGTGTAATTTGGCTTCCATGTCATAGCCGTATTATAGCCGTAAATTAGCCGATTAACAAGCGCTGTGTTAGCCGCAATATGGCCGTAAATTAGCCAATTAAGACTTAGGGAGCTTTCCTCAGGCGCACTTCAATAAAAGTGAACGGTCGACCTCCTGAGACTCGGGGCAAAGCCCTTGATCCGCCGTCAGGGTAGTCTGTTCTGAAAAGGGTTTTAAGGTGGTTTAGAGGGTATAATTACAAAGTTGTGGATACTTTGCTCAAGGAAAGCCTTTAGCAACGTTTTTCGGGATAAAATTCACCTATTAGATTCGCTAAAAAATTGATCAAAATTGACACACTTTTAGACACACAAACACACCGCTTCCCAATAATACCAACGATTACAGACATTTACATAATGGTAGTTTAGTCTCATAACCTGAAGGTCGTAGGTTCAAATCCTACCCCCGCAACCAATGGTTCCGTTCGAAGTAAAGTCATCGGATCGGCGATAGCCAAAAAATTGACCTGCCGCCGATGGTTCTATATGTCGATATTGGCTCTGCGAGCTGTAACTGATCTTAAAAGCGTTTGTTTGCAGCAAGAGCCTGCAACATATGGGTCACCATCAGTTTGATCTGCGGTTTGGCTTTTTGATCAGGATGATACAGCATCCAGAAGTCCAGAAACGGTTGTTCATTGTTATCGGTGCGGCGCAATGCAGGATAGAGTGCTGCTTGATGTAGTGGTAGCCGCGCCTGCCCAAGCCCCCCATTGACGGCCTGTAACTGCGTAAGTCCGTCTGATACAGAGACAAGCTTCATGCCTTGCCTTGGCATATCTTGGCGGAATTCTTTGCTGTAACAAGTTACCCAATTGTTTCGATTATTTGAGGGGATGTTGTCAGCTTCAAAGACCGCTGTTTTGATCTGACCGATTTTACGACCGATTAATGCTGGCGGAGGTGAGTTGGTGAATCGAAATGCAATGTCTGCTTCAAACTTTTCCATATCGATTGGCACGGTGCTGCAAATCAACTCCAGGCTAATGCCAGGCTGTTCAGCAGCGAAGCTCGACAGCGCATCCATAAACGGGCGGTCGAGACTCAATGTGGCGGGGAATGTCACTTTGATGTGGCCTTGCAGCGCGTGCTCTTTGTTTTCCAGCGTCGCGGATATCTTTTTGCCGAGATGGCTCATCAAAGCTGCATCTTCAGCGATCAAGGCGCCTGCTTCGGTGAGCAGATATCCCGATGGGCGCCGGTCAAACAACTTCGCATTGGCCTTGTCCTCAAAATCTGTCAAGCGGCGGAAGGCGGTCGAATGGTGAATGCCCAACTCTTTTGCTGCTCGCGTTAGGTTACCGGTACGCGCGATCGCTAAAAACAGTTTCAGGTCATTCCAGTCGAGATCATTCATTTGCATTTTTGCAAGCTCGCTACCGCAACATTGCGTATTGTTACAAGATATACACTCGTTTACTTCGTGGGGAAAGGGCACCTTTGCCGGTGATCCGAACCCAAAACCGCGACGAAAAGGTGATCTACATGAAAAATGGTATTTATGCATTGGCCGCAATGAGCTTGCTTCTGGCCGCACAGCCGACAATGGCAGCAGAGGATAAAGCAGTATCGTTTTCGCAGATGAAGAACTCTGAAAAACCTATTCGTGCGGATATTTCCAGTAGTTTCAACTATGCCGCTAAAACGATGGAAGTGAAGGGTGCAAAGCTGCAATACTTTGATAAAGGCGTAGGCGATCCGGTCATTTTCCTACATGGCATTCCTAGCTGGTCGTACCTGTGGCGCAATGTGATGCCGCACATGGAAAAAGACGCACGTGTGATTGCGCTTGATTTGCCAGGTTACGGTGGTTCAGAACGTGGACCGAAGGGGCATCCTGCTAAAACACTTGTGGACCATATTGATTATTTTGAGGCCTTTGTCGAAAAAATGGGACTCAAAAACATCACGCTTGTGATCCATGACCTTGGCGGTGGTGTAGGGCTTGCGTACGCTGGGCGGCACCCTGAAAATGTGCGCGCAATCGCGTTTGGGGAAAGCCCTCTGGCCCAAAGTTTTACCGATAAGCCTCTTGTTGAGATGATCTTTCCACGAAAATTAAGTGAACAAAGCAAGGGTTTTTATGAATTGATCCGCAATAAAGCCGCTTTGGAAAAAATGGTCGTGCTGGAAAATAGCATGGTGCCCGGTGATTTGATGTACGGTCTGACCCGCCAGATGACAGACGAAGAAATCAACGCGTACCGTCAACCCTTTGAAGATCCGGCAAGGCGCTATGCGATTTCTGATGTAATGGCTGGCATCACGTTGGACGGTCTGCCATCCGCCAACTTCCAAGAGATAAATCGGGGATTGAAGTGGCTTGTTGAAAGTGACGTGCCGAAACTGATATTTCAGGTTGAGGACGGCAATTTGATGAATGATGATTTGATCAAACGTCTTCGCCAAAAATTGGACGTGCTAACCGTTGTTAACCTTGGCCCTGGGCGGCATTTTTTCCAAGAAGATCACCCGCACAAAGTCGGGCGTCATTTGCGAGCTTGGTATCAGGGTTTTAATCAGCCAAAATTGGAAACACGCTGAATCATTTGTATAAAATCCCAAATCTGCTAACCGGCGCCTTGCCTGCCAAGCCATGAATTGTGAAAGTCGGTATTTGGACAATACCAATGCGCGTTGTATGAACAGGGATCGGGTTTGAGTCTGCCTGCAAGGCGGCATGAACCCATCGCCGTTCAAAGGAAGCGCCAATGTTTGAATTTATACTGTCCCGTGTGCAACGCATTTCGACTTGGCCGGTGTTTTGGTTGTTTTTGGTCATGTATTTGGTGTTTGCGTTTGCGTTGATGCCATTATTGGCTACTTCGTCTGATATTCCAGCCGGTACCACGGCGCCGCTGGACCTGTTGTTTTCTTATCCGCCAGAGGTGGCCTTTGCTCATGTGCAAAGCTTGGGCGAGGCGGGGCGTAATCTATCGGCAGTGATGCACCTGACGCTAGATGTGGCCTATCCAATTGTATATTCGCTATTGTTCGCAGTTATCCTTTGCATGACCTTGCGCTATCTGGCGGCGGGAACCGCTTGGGCCGCGCGGACCAAATGGCTGCCCTTATTGCCATTTGTCATTTTGGATTTTGATTTGTTGGAAAATTTTGGAATTAGTTATCTAATGATGGCTTGGCCACAACAGCCCGAAACCATTGCCAAATTGACCAGTTTCGCCACCTCAGGCAAATGGAGTTTGGTGGTTTTAGTGTTATCGCTTGTCTTACTGTTGAGCTTGTTGGCGCTGTTCAAACGGCTGAGCGCCAAAACTTAAATCCAGAAACCTATAACATCGTGTGCAAACCCGTTGCCCGACCTGCACGCTGTGGCTATGTTGGGCGCTGTTCAAATGGAGAACCAAGACGTGCGTTTGTTGGCGACTGAACTCGAAGATTTGCAAGTGATTTCCTCGATGGCGCAGGATGCAGTAACCCGGGTTGGGGATATTGTTCATCATGCCGGTTCTCGTCAATTGATCATCGCCATGAACCGCTTTTGCTGGGAAAGGGGACGGTTGCGCCAACCAGCCCGCGCTCGATCCGCCTTACAGATCGGTGGTGTTTTGTCCGTGCAAGCCAAAGGGATCGCCCAAGGCAAACGAAATGGTATTTTATCCTTGTTGGCGCTTAGCTTTGATCTCGATCCAAAAGGTGGACCCGACGGGGTCGTGACCTTGGCGTTTTCCGACGGGGGTGAGATGAAATTGCAGGTCGAATGTCTCGACGTGGCTTTGGTTGATTTGTCGGAGCCATGGGGCGCAAAATCAAGGCCCAAACATGGCTGAGAACCCGACAAACCGGATTATGCACGTCCATCTGGACCCCAATTCATTGGCGGCGACCACGGCCGAGTCTGAGCATGAACGGCGCGTTGCGATTTTTGATCTGTTAGAAGAAAATCAGTTCCGGCCAGCCGGGCAGGACGAAGGGCCGTTTCATTTGTCTTTGTCGATTATGGACCGGCGTTTGGTGCTGGACATTGCCCGAGAAAATGGCGACCCGGTGAAGCGACATTTATTGTCTCTGTCTCCATTTCGCCGGATTATCCGCGATTATTTCATGGTTTGCGAAAGCTATTATGAAGCGATCCGAATGGCGCCGCCGGAGCGTATCGAGGCGTTGGATATGGGTCGTCGAGGCTTGCACAATGAAGGTTCCGAATTGTTGGAAGCCCGCTTGGAAGGTAAGGTAGAAATGGATTTTGATACCGCACGAAGGTTATTTACCTTGTTATGCGCGCTACATGTAAGGCAGCCAATATGACCGACGCCCAGCCTAAAAAGATATTGTTCGCCTGCACGATGAATTCCATCCGCTCGCCAATGGGGGCCGCCTTGGTACGTCGGCGGTTCAAGGGCGAAATAAAAGCCGACAGCTGCGGGGTTTATGATGGGTATCTGGATCCATTTATGGTGCAGGTCATGGAGGATTGGGGGGTTGATCTGGCCGAACACCATCCCAAAAATTTTGATGATTTGGACTTGTCCGAGTTTGACCTGATCGTGGTGCTAACCATAGAGGCACAGGAACGTGCCGGTGAGATTTTGGGTGATGATGGCCCGCCCGTCGAGTTTTGGGAAACGCCGAACCCGACCGACGAAATGTTTGGTCCCCGCGACTTACGGGCCATGGCGTATTCAGAATGTCGCAACTTTCTGGACAAAAAAATCGCCGACCGGTTCACTTAAAAACAGGCTTTCGCAGATTGAGCCATAAAGGGCATGGACAGGGGCCAAAGGCTTGCCTATAACGCGGCTCCCTGTCTGGAGATGCGGCCTTGGCTTGCATCCCCAATTTGGCTGGCCCGGGTAGCTCAGGGGTAGAGCAGCGGACTGAAAATCCGCGTGTCGGTGGTTCAAATCCGCCCCCGGGCACCATTTTTGTTGTTTGGAAGCAATTAGTTACGCCAGTTGATATTTTTTAGCTTGTGCTTGTTTTCCAAGTTTTTTGGAGCATTTTCCAAATTTGTGTTCTGAACTCGTTCCAAAGCAGCTTCAAGTAGGGCAAAGCCTTTATCGGTTTCGATCAATTTATCCGCATCCCGTGAGTAGTGTTCCGCCATTGATTTGGGCTTGTCGCCCCAAATTCCCATTACCATGTGCTCTGATCCGCCCATGTCGCGAATGCGACTGGCGACGCTGACCCGCAAGCTATGAAAGGTCAGGCCAAACCGTTTTTCGTCCATGGCGTGCCGCGATTAGTTACGACAATGGTGTCGGCAGTGTAGGGCGCTGCCTTTAATTCACCGACTAGTGGAGCAATGGGGAGAAAGGCGGAGGAAACAAGTTGGAGAAAAGAAAATTGACATTTGTTCATTTTATATTCTTGATGGGCTGCGATCAAATAAATCGAAAATTATTGTATGAGCACAAAGCGCAAAGCATGGATGAACGCATTTAAGCGTAGCGAATGTGCTTGCCACATTTGCTCTGATAATGAATCTACCGTCCAACTGTATTATAGGGGTAAGACAGGAAACGAAATTTGTGACGTTGCAGAAAGTAAGTTAAGGGTAATTTGTGATGATTGCCTTCTGGAAGAAACCGAGCGACGCCCCCCAAATGAACAAGCCTTGCTCCACGAGCTTGGAGAACACTTTTCAGCCCAAGATATCAATCAACTCGCAGGTGCCTTTGCGTATGTGAATCATTTTAATACTCTTCAACATATGCCCGATGTTGTTATGAGTGCTCTTTCTTGGGCGATTGAAACTCCTGAAATTCAAAAACGAATTGTTGATGATTATTTTGTTTGGTTGAAGGAAACTCGAAACCAAACACTGAAGTAATACGCTTGTTTTTATTACTTTCTTCTGACATTGATTGTTAGTGCATTCAGTCGGCTTTGGATATGAGACGCATAGTATTTTCTATCATCTTGACACTGGTTCGAAATTTTTGGCGATTTAGTCGGTGTCAGCGCCTTCCATCAAGCGAAAACAGATTTAGGTAATGCGCAAACTGTATACCATGCGCGGTTGACCGTCTCGGTCAACTTTTAGATCAAGTTCTTCCAAGGTTTTATTGACTTGCCTTTTGTGGTTTTCCGGAAAATCCTTTAGAGGATATTCCTCTGATTCCCCTTGTTTTTTATGTGATACGAAGCGGCCTCGCGGGGGGCAAGCAAAAGCTTGTTGTTTCAATTTCCACTCCTGTTCTCCATTTCCCGATTACAGGCTTCCACCATTAAGCCTTCGGTCAGGATTGGCGGGTGACACTGCCAATTGATTCTTATTTTTGTGAGGTGCGCCCATATCGGGCGTAATTGGATATGTCTTTTGTTCTGGATGATCTTGTTGGTACAGCGCCGGAAGCGGCGAAGCGCGACGCCCATGGCAGTGTTGGTGGGATGCAGTTAGCGCAGATCAGGGGGCAGGGTGCTTCGGGCAAGAAACGCAAGATATTGTCGGTTCTAAAACGTGCCATGACGGCCTTGGCGCAAGATGATGCGCTGGAGGCGGCCAAGCAGGCGTTGCGGGCGCTGGATTTGGATGAAAATTCTGCAGGGGCCAATCATGTCATGGCGGTGGCGGTTGAGAAGCTTGGGCATTTGTCCAAAGCGTTGGATTTTTATCAGCGGGCTTGGGAATTGGATCCGACCGACGCCGATATTTATCAAAACCTGTCTTTGGTCGCTTGGAAACTCGATATGCTACCGGCTGCCGAGAAGTTTTTGCGGCTATTTTTGGAGATGAAGCCGGGCAATGTGGATGGCATCGTAAACCTGTCGGGTGTGCTTCGTGATATGGCGCGGTTCGATGATGCCATCGAGATTTTGCGTACCACGTTGTATGTCAACGAGACGGACCCCACTTTGTGGAACTCATTGGGGACGGTCTTGCTCGAGCAGGGCCATCCGGATCAAGCCATTACGTTTTATGAGGAAGCTTTGCGCCTCAACCCGGAATTTGCCCGGGGCTGGCACAACATGGCCTATGCGGCTGGATTGATCGGTGATCGCCACCGGGCGATTGAAGCGGGGCGCAAAGCCATCGTGAACCCCGAAACCGCCGAAGACCGCGAGACCATGCGCTATGGTCTGGGCATCGGTTTGTTGTCGATCGGCGAGATCGAAGAGGGCTGGCAACAATATGCGGCTCGTCTGCACCCCGACTATGAACGCTCGATGTTCTTTGTAATGGATAGCTTGCAGATACCGGTAGAGGGCGATGTTCGAGACAAAACAATTTTGCTGGTTGGCGAGCAAGGTTTGGGCGACGAAGTTATGTTTTTGAACGTCTGTGCTGATCTACAAAAAGCCATGGGTCCGGATGGCGCGCTTAAAATTGCCGTAGAAAAACGGTTGGTCCCATTGGTGGCACGGTCGTTCCCTACGGCCGAAGTGGGCAGCCACAAAACCGCAGAGGCCGAAGGTCGCGCCTTTCGAGTAGTCGACTGGAAAGAGGAAACCGGAACCAATGAGGGCTGGATTCCAATGGCGCAATTGGGCGCGATGTACCGCAATTCATTGGCTGAATTTCCAAAGATCGACAGTTTTTTGCAGGCTGACCCTGAGCAAATCAAAGGCTTTGCGGCACAGCTGGCCAAACTACCGGCTGGTCCAAAAATTGGAATATCGTGGAAGTCATTGCTGATGACCGTTGGCCGCTCGAAATATTACAGCCCGTTTGAAGCGTGGAAACAGGTGCTCAAAACCCCGGGCGCGGTTTTCGTCAACATGCAATATGGCGAGTGTGCCGATGAAATTGCGCAAGTCCGTGACGAACTGGGCGTGACTATCCATCAATTGGACGGCTTGGACCTTAAAGACGATCTGGATGGCGTGGCGGCGGCTTGTTGTGCGTTGGACACCATGATCGGGCCGATGAATGCGACGACCAATCTGGGCGCTGCATCCGGTGCTAATACTTGGTTTTTAACTACGGCCGAGGCTTGGCCCTTGCTGGGGTCAAAGCAAAATCCATGGTATCCGCAGGCCAAGATATTTGCCACGCCAACACTGTCGAGCTGGGATGAAACCATGGCCGGTGTTGCCAAAGATTTGAAACAGATGGTTGGCGCTCGTAAAGTCGCTTGATGGCAAAGGCAGCAAAAAAATCTGAAGCCGAGGCATCGCAAGCCAAAATGCCACCGGTGTCTGTTGTGTTGTGCGCCAAGAATGAAGCCAAACGCATTCGCAAATCGCTGGAGGCCATTCAGGCGGCAGGCCCAGATGAAATTATCGTGGTCGATGGAAATTCCAGTGATGAGACTGCGGCGATTGCCCGCGAGTTTACCGACAAGGTTGTGGTGTCGATGGTTGGCTCGCTTACGGCTGACCGGCAAGTGGGAATTGATGCAACGCAAAACGAACTGATCGCCATGATCGATGCAGATCACCGGATTTTACCAGACACCTTGCGAGGTTTGTATGCCGATATGTGCGAATTTGATTTTGATGTGGTACAGGCCGATTTAGGCATTGAAGATACCGGGTTTTGGACTGCGGCCGAAAATCAGGCTTATGATGTATTCCTGAATAAACCGGGGCTAAAAACCATGATCGGAACGGCACCTGCGCTGTATCGGCGGCGGGTTTTCGAGGTCAATAAGTTTGATGCCCATATCACCAAGCATAAGGATGATGTGGATTTCTTTTATCGTTTGTCCCAAAAGCCGGACTATCGCTTTGGCTCAGGTCGCACCCGGGTCATGCAAGAGCATTTTTCGTCATTCTCTGATTACGTTCAGAAATTCGCTTGGTATGGAATTGGTGATGCAGAGTTTTGCGTCAAACACAAAAACCGAGCGCCTTCGATGTTCTTCCACTTATTTGTTCGCTATCCCTTGATCCGGCCAGTACAGGCGGCGTTGAAAGGTAAATTCAAAGCGATTCCGTATATGGTCTTGATGGGGTCGGTGCGCGGTGGCACGATGGTTCGACGCTTGGTAACAGGTGCAGCTAGGGCTGATTAACGGGTGCCAGCCAAAGGAAAGCACGGCTCGCCCCGATTGACCAAAGTCACGCAAGCTGCTGTTGCGCCTTTTTGGGCCAAGCCTCTAAATCTAGCCCGAAATAGGGTTTTACCGCTACGTTCCGACGATTCCACCACCGGCAAAGCCTTGCCCAATGTGGGTAGGAACAACTTGCTGACCGCTTGCAATCTGGCTTCGGCTTGGCCGCGCTCAGAATACGCACCGACTTGGATCAACCATTGATCCATGGGAATTACACCGCTGGCGACGGGGAGGGCGGCGACATCTTGATCTTCAATGATGATGCGAACCCCACGTTTGGCGGCGGAACCTTGTTCGATTTGTCCGGCCAGTCCAACTGGCGGCTGAACCGGGCTGGATTGTGGCGCTTCGACACCAATCAAAGGGTGAGCCAAGGCCAATAGGGTGTTTCTTCGTTCCAGTTCTGAAAAGGCTGCTTCTATCAAGTCGGTGGCATGAGAATCTCTTTGGGTGGCAGTGGCCCCGCCAAAGACCACCACAATGACCCGTTGCCCGTCACGTTCGGCGGTGACTGCAATGTTATAGCCTGATGCATTGGTATAACCGGTTTTTAACCCATCTACCCCGGGCACACGGCCCACTAACGAGTTGTGGTTGCCATAACTATTTTTGCCATACACAAATTTTTCAAGCGAAAAATACCGAAAATAGTTAGGGAAATCTTTGTGGATCGCAGCGGCCAATACGGCCATATCGCTAGCGGTCGAAACTTGACGTTTGTCGGGTAGGCCTGAGCCATTGGCAAACCGGGTGCGTGGCATCCCCAATAATTGCGCGGTCTGAGTCATGCGCCGTCCAAATTTGGATTCGCCCCCCGCTAATCGTTCGGCAACTACAATCGCCACGTCATTGGCGCTTTTGGTGACCAGAGCGCGAATGGCATCTTCTACGGTAATGGTTTCGTCCGCGACCAGCCCCAACTTGGATGGTTTGGCCTTGGCGGCTTTTACGCTGATCCGCAAAGGATCATCCAGCCCGATCTCTCCGCGCTCAATGGCATCGAATAGCAGGTACAAAGTCATGACTTTGCTTAAAGAAGCCGGATGACGCAATTGATCGGCGTGGCGAGCGTGCAGCACTTCGCCGGTGCTCTCGACCACGGCAATCGAGGCATAGCGCTCAATCGGCCCCGCCAGCGCAATGGCTGGGTGGATCAAAATTGCAATTAAAAAGCAGAGCAGGCGCAATGGAATTTCCCCGTTGAGAGGGGATTTTAGCGGTTTTATCGTTTCACAAGGGTAAATGGGAGTTGGTAAATTGTTCACAATTGTCAAAAAAAAGCCGTCTTCCCCTTCCAATGTTGACTCAGCAACATAATGTTACAGAGGAACAACCCCTTTCGCATGAGGCCCATGAACCAAAAATGACCAAAAAAGACCAATCCCCACCGGGAAGAAACCCGGATCAAGGTCAAGATCGCAAGTTTTCGCCGGACGATCCCCAGACCGGCGTGGTGGAAAAGACCGAAGTCCACACCAAGCGCCCCAGCATGTACAAAGTACTGCTGCTCAATGATGATTACACGCCTATGGAATTTGTGGTTCACTTGTTGCGTGAAGTCTTTCATCGCACCGAAGAAGAAGCTGTCCGTATCATGCTCAGCGTGCATCAAGACGGCATTGGCATTTGCGGTGTCTATTCGTTTGAAATTGCCGAAACAAAGGTCGCCCAAGTAGTTTCTGCGGCGCGCCATTCTGAACATCCCCTGCAATGTACCATGGAGAAGGCATAGCGCCGTAAAATCATGCCATCATTTACAACGTCTTTGGAAGAAACTCTGCACCGCGCTGTGGCTGCGGCCAACTCTCGCCAACATGAACTGGTGACTTTGGAGCACCTATTGCTGGCGCTGCTGGATGATCAGGATGCAACAGAGGTTCTGGTGGCTTGTGATGCCGATATTTTGGCATTGCGCGGCGAGTTAATTGATTTTCTGGAAGATGAACTTGGGCAACTGGTCGTTGAAAAGGAAGAAAACGGGGCGCGGCCAACTTCTGCCTTTCAACGGGTGATTCAGCGCGCGGTGATCCATGTGCAATCCTCGGGTAATGGCGATGTAAACGGTGCCAATGTGTTGGTCGCATTGTTTGCGGAGCGTGAAAGCCACGCGGTTTACTATTTGCACGAGCAGGATGTCACCCGGTTTGATGTGGTCAGCTACATTTCCCACGGGATCGCCAATGAAGATGGTGCTGATCTGAATGTAAACCCTGAAGAGCTTGAAGAAGGCGAGGGGCGAGGGCGCAAGCCAAGTGCATTGGAAAGCTATTGCGTGGATCTGAACCAGAAAGCCCAAGATGGCGAAATTGATCCACTGATTGGCCGGGAGTCTGAGGTGGAACGCTGCATGCAGGTATTGTGCAGACGACGCAAGAACAACCCGTTGCTGGTCGGCGATCCGGGTGTGGGCAAAACGGCCATTGCCGAAGGAATTGCCCGCAAAATTGTCCATGGCGAAGTGCCAGAAGTATTGGCCGGTGCGACGATCTTCTCTCTAGAAATGGGTAGTTTGTTGGCCGGAACCCGCTATCGCGGCGACTTTGAAGAACGCATCAAA
>JAJFFR010000154.1 GCA_021776555.1 Robiginitomaculum sp. | reverse complement strand
AAGCCAACTTGCGTGATCGAGGCCATGCGTCATGCCATGGAGACCTCCTACGCCAATGTGCATCGGGGTTTGCATACCTTGGCCAATGAAACCACTGATGCACTGGAAACGGCGCGACAAACCATTGCTACATTTTTGAATGCGGCTTCGGATCAGGAGATCATTCTGACCTCTGGCACCACTGGTTCGATCAATTTGCTGGCGTCTAGTTTTGGATTGGGATTAAAGGCTGGAGACGAAATTATCCTCTCCGAGATGGAGCATCATTCCAACATTGTGCCGTGGCATTTTTTGCGCGAGCGTTTGGGTGTGGTCTTGCATTGGGTGCGAGTGAGCGATGATGGCACGTTGGATATGGCGCACTATGAGAGCTTATTTTCGGCCAAAACCTGTCTGGTTTCGCTGACCCAGATGTCCAATCTTTTGGGCACCATCACTGATGCCAAAACCATCGTTGAACTGGCGCATAAACATGATGTTCCGGTGTTGCTGGATGGCAGTCAGGCGGCGGTCCATATGGTGGTGGATGTGCAGGCGCTCGACGTGGACTTTTACGCCATTACCGGCCACAAGCTTTACGGACCAACCGGCATTGGCGCGTTGTACGGGAAAATGGATCGACTGCGGGCATTACCTCCATGGCAAGGCGGCGGCGAGATGATCGAAAGTGTCTCATTAGAGACAGTTTCGTATGCCGACCCGCCGCACCGATTTGAAGCGGGTACGCCACCCATCTTAGAAGCCATCGGCTTTGGGGCAGCATTACAATGGTTGATGGTTCAGGATCGAACGGCGATTGCTGAACACGAAGATCAATTGCGCCGACATGTCGAGGATCATCTGATCGCTTGTCAAGACGTGCGAATTTTGGGCCAAGCACCGGGCAAAGGCGCGGTAACCAGCTTTGAGATTGAAGGCATGCACGCCCATGATATTGCGCAATTACTCGATAAATATGGAATGGCGATCCGAGCCGGTAATCATTGCGCAGAGCCGTTAATGCGCCGATTTGGGTCTAGTTCAAGTTGCCGGGTCAGTTTTGCTGCATATAACACCATGCAAGATGCGCAAAAATTCCTGACGGCTTTGCAAAAAGTACGGGGTTTTTTGGAATGAAACCGACGTTTGAGGAGAAAGACGTGGATAATAAAGTACGCGACACCATTGATATTGGTGCCCGCGCCAGCACGCAGGCAAATCAAGGCCAACAAGTTCGCGATCCAGCAACACAATCCGCTTTGCCGCAAGAAGAATTGGATCGGCTGACCACGGAGCTGATCGCAGCGTTCAAGACTGTTTACGATCCGGAAATTCCGGTTGATGTGTACGAACTGGGTCTGATTTATAAGGTCGATGTGTCCGACGACCGCGATGTGGAAGTTGATATGACCTTGACCGCACCCGGTTGCCCAGTAGCCGAGGACATGGTGATCTGGGTTGAAAATGCTGCAGCCAGCGTCATTGGAGTGCGCGGTGTGAGGGTGAACCTGACCTTTGAGCCACCTTGGGACCCATCTAGAATGTCCGACGAAGCTCGGTTGGAACTGAATATGTTCTAGGAGTTGGGTTTGGACCTGATTATGTTCGAGTAAGCCCAACAACTATTGTCACGACCGGATGCTTCGAGGCTCCCTCTGGCCGCACCTCAGCATGAGGTTGGTGGTGTGGGCGCTTTATGAAAAGTGGATTGTTGCAACAAAAACTCCCTCATGCTGAGGTGCTGCGCAGCAGCCTCGAAGCATCGGCAACTGGAGTAGCTGCCCATCCCGGTCTCTGGCCGCAGAGCCGGGGTCCAGCTTTGGGAATCATTTGCATCAAACGTGCTTGGACCCCGGACTAAATCCGGGGACTGGACCGTAGCGTTATTCAGTAGGTTTTGCTTCCAACTCTACCCGCAACCACTCATCCACTTTTTTGATTTGTGCTTTGTTGAGATGAAGGCCGATTTTACTGCGTCGCCAGATCAAGTCTTCTGTGGTTTTGGCCCATTCGTGTTGCACCAGATAGCGTGCTTCTTTTTCACTAAAACCGTATCCAAAATCCTGACCGAGGTCGGCGCCTTCCGATACACCAGCCAACACTAGTTCAACCCGGATGCCATAAGCTTTTGCCAATCGTAAGGCTGTTTCCTCGGTAAATAAAAAGGGCCATTTACCGCGTATAAATTTAGCTAACCCTTGGGTGCCATTTGTCTCCAGATCGCCGCCGGGCAGGGGTGTATCAGCGGTCCATGGATCGCCGCTTTCACCATCCAAACGTGCAGCAACCATATTGACTGCTTTTTCGGACAGGCTTCGAAAGGTGGTGATCTTGCCACCCAAAATACTCAAAAAAGGTGGTGTGTCGCCGGGTGGGTCCATCACCAATTCATAGTCTCTGGATAAGGAAGCTGCTTCCTTTTCGGGGTCGCCAAATAAGGCACGCACGCCGGAATAACTCCATACGATGTCTTTTTTCTTTGGCTTCTCTTTGAAGAAACGATGGATGGATTGCAATAAGTATTTGCTCTCATCCTCATTCAAATGTGCTGTTCCCGGATCGCCTTTTAATACCGTATCGGTTGTACCAAACAGGGTGAATTTACTCTGATAAGGAATGGCAAAAACCACGCGCCGGTCTGGGTTTTGCAACAAATAGGCATGATCACCGTCATAGAGCTTCGGCACGATGATATGGCTGCCTTGCACTTTGACCATATGTGCCGCGTGGGCGAGACCACCTAATGCATCAACTTGATCAGCCCATGGACCTGCGGCATTGATCACGGACCGGGCCAGAACCTTGCTGGTTTTACCTTCGGAAACCACACTTGCTTCCCATAAACCATCTTTTGGGGTCAGTTTGGTTAGTTTGCATCTGGTGCGGATGTCAGCACCGTGTTCCGCCGCATCAACGGCATTTAAGGTTACCAAGCGGGCATCATCCACCCAACCATCGGAATAGGCAAAAGCCCGGGTTGGGCCGGGGGCCAAAGGCGCGCCTTCTGGCGCGGTGGAAAGGGATATATTGCTGGTGGCAGGCAAGGATATCTTGCCGCCCAGATGGTCATACATCCACAAGCCAATCCGGATCATCCAAGCTGGGCGCATTTTGGGTAGAATGGGCAATACGATCCGCAAGGGCGAGATCAGATGCGGTGCAATTGCCAACAGCTTTTCGCGCTCTTTCAAGGCTTGGCGAACCAAACCAAATTCATAGTATTCCAAATAGCGCAAGCCACCATGGATCATTTTGGTGCTGGCCGAGGATGTACCGCTAGCCAGATCGTTCATCTCGACCAGACAAACACGCAAGCCTCGCCCGGCTGCATCGCGGGCGATGCCACTACCATTGATCCCACCGCCAATGATCAAAATATCAAATGGTTTTTCCATAAACCACGTTTGGCGGGTTTTTTGCTCGCTGTCAGTATTTTTTCTGCTAGAGTTTCATAATTCCTTGCAAAAATATGAAATGGGACATCGGTCGGTATGATGGTTCCAGAAATGGCTGACAATGAAATCAAAACCGCAACCTGCCATACTTGCCATCGACCAAGGCACAACCAGTAGCCGAACCATCCTGTATGACCTTGCTGGGAAGCAAATCTGTTCAACCCAACAGGAATTTGCACAAATATACCCACAACCGGGCTGGGTAGAACATGACCCGGAACAGATATTTGAAAGCGTATTGCACACCCTGCGAGCTACCATCAAGGAAGGGCAAGAACGAGGCTATTCCCCGATGGCCTGTGGCATCACCAACCAGCGCGAAACGACCATTGTCTGGGACCGAAAAACTGGCCGGGCGATCCACAATGCGATCGTTTGGCAAGACCGGCGCACCGCTGAACGATGCGCGGCTCTAAAAGCCGAAGGGGCTGAGGCATTAGTCACCCAACAATCCGGCTTGCTGCTTGATCCGTATTTTTCGGCAACCAAAATCGCTTGGGTGTTGGATCAAGTGGAAGGCGCGCGGGAGCGCGCTGCAAATGGCGAACTGGCATTCGGCACGGTCGATAGTTTCCTGATTTGGCGGTTAACCAACGGACGGGTGCATGCCACGGACCCGACCAATGCATCACGCACTGCGCTGTATGATATTGGTGCCGGAACATGGTCGGATGATCTGTTGGCGCTTTTTGGCGTGCCAGCTGCAATTTTGCCAGAGGTCAAAGACTGCGTGGCGGATTATGGTCAGATTGACCCGGAGCATTGCGGGCTGTCGATTCCGATATTGGGTGTAGCCGGAGATCAGCAGGCTGCCGGTATCGGGCAGGCTTGTTTTAATGCGGGTGATTTGAAATCAACCTTTGGTACGGGTTCGTTTTTACTGGTTAATACAGGTGCAAAACTGTTGCGATCCAAAAACCGGTTGCTGGGCACGATTGCCTATCAGTTGGACGGGCAGACCACCTATGCTCTGGAGGGTTCCATCCTTTCAGCTGGATCAACTGTGCAATGGTTACGTGACGGCTTGGGCCTAATCGAGGATGCGGCGGAATGCGAACCGTTGGCCCGCTCGGTAGAGGATACCGGCGGGGTGTATCTGGTTCCAGCCTTTGCTGGACTTGGCGCGCCGCATTGGGATGCGGAAGCGCGTGGGGCCATATTGGGCCTGACCCGGGGCAGCAGTAAAGCGCATCTGGTTCGTGCAGCACTCGAATCTGTGGCCTACCAAAGCCGCGATTTGGTCGAGGCATTGGCGCAAGATGGTGTGGCGGTGTCTACCATCCGGGTCGATGGCGGCATGGTACGCAATGATTGGGTGATGCAATTCCTGTCTGATGTGCTTCATATACCGGTCGAGCGCCCCACTAGTATTGAGAGTACCGCCAATGGCGCCGCAGCATTGGCTGCATTAGGTGCAGGCATTTATAGATCACTGGATGAGTTAGCCCAGATCCGTGCCGTCGAGCAAGTATTCACGCCGCAAATGGGTGCAACCAAACGAAATGAACTGCTGGCTGGTTGGGATCAGGCGTTGGGACGTATTTTGAATCCAGAATAAAAAAAACCGGGCAGCGAACCACCCGGTTTTCTTAAAAAGTATGAGGTCTTGATCTAGCGGTGAACCCGCAGGGTTACACCATAGGTGGCTGGATCAATTGGATATCCGCTCAAGCTACCTGCTTGGAACACGGTATCGAATACACCTTGGAACAGAGTTTCATCAAAGATGTTTTTGCCCCAGAACGACAGGTCCCAAGTATCGGATGAAACACCGATGCTGGCCGCTGCCACAAAAGAACTAGGCTGTTCTTTTAGTGGGTTTAGGTCAGTACCCGGTGCAAACCCACTGCGATACAAGCCTTCAGCCCGGACAAAGCCGTCATATTGACCAACTGGGAATTCGTAAGTGGCTGTTGAAGACAACACCCATTTCGAAACACCGGCCAAGCGCTGACCGGAAAGGTCAACCGTTGGAGTAGGCGAACCAATAATAGCTGGTCCTTGCAGGAACTCGTCATAGGTTGCGTCCAGATAGGTCGAAGCAAAGGTGAACGTGAAGTTGTCAGTTGGCTGTGCCAAGATATCAACTTCAAAACCATCAATGCTAACCGCACCAGCATTGGTCAGGTCAAACGAAATGCCATTAAAGGTATTGCTCTGAAAGTCTTTCAGGGTTTGCATGAAGACCGCGCCATTGAACTGGACGTGGTTGTCAAACATCTTGATTTTCCAACCTAGCTCGTAATTGTCCATTTGTTCGGAAGCAAAATCACGACCAGTCACAGAGGTGTCTTGCGACAGGTTAAACCCACCTGCTTTATAACCACGGCTCCAGCTGGCGTATGTATTGGTCGTATCGGACCAGTCATATGATGCAATTACATTGCCAGTTACTTTATCTTCGCTACGTGAATTCGTGAAGTCTGCGGTAGCCTTAAATGGCTGTAAGGCAGCAAAGCCAGCAAATGCATTGCGGGGCAATGGGCCTGGACTAAGGAATGGCCCAAGCGGTGTGCCAGCTGGCGGGAAGAATTCCAAGAACAGCAAATTGCCCAAATCCAGTGAAGAAAATACGTCATCTGTGGTAAAGACACCCACAACGTCTTTGTCTTCGTTGGTATAGCGAATACCGGTTGTGATGGTCAGCTTGTCTGTTGCATGCCAGTCGGCCGAACCAAATCCTGAAAAACTGGTGGTGCTTTGATTGAAATCAAAACCAAGACCAGTTCCTTGTCCGAAGAATGAACCCGGAGTGACCGGTCCTGAAAAGAAGGTTTGTCCCAAGGTAGTTGGCAAGCCAATGGCTTGGCCCAACAGGAACAGACCTTCAACCGCGCTCAAGTTTGCAGCACCACCGGTGAGCAAAGCTGCCAGATTATCAGCATATTGCCGGGCATCCACACCGAATGTGGTGCGGTTATTGGTGTGCAGATCCTGATCATAAAAATAGCCACCAAACATCCAGTCCACGGTACCGCCGCCGTTTGAAGTAAAGCGGAACTCTTGGGTGAATGTGTTGAAATCATCCTGGATTTGGCGATTTTCAACCAGATCAGCATCAATAAAGTCAGCATCAATGTTGCTTTGCTCATCAAACTGGCGATAGGCAGTGATTGAGGTAAAGGTTGCTGGGCCAAAATCATAATTGATTTCGCCAGAAAAACCGTAATTTTCATTATCGGTTCTGACCTCTTTGTCAAAGCTGACATGACGATCAAACGGGTCGCGGGTAAGCAGGGTAGGCGTGCCACCCGGCAATGGACTAGTTAGAGGGCCACCTAAATCCAACAAGGCAGCCAACGGACCTGGCGCGTGTGAAATTGGCGTAGCGCCACAACATTCTTCATCGAGGCTGTTATAGTCGCCGATGATCCGAACCGACAGATTGTCAGTTGGTTCAAACAGGAAGTCAGCACGAACGCCAAACCGGTTCCGATTGTTTACATCTTGACCGGTGAAATCATTGGTGATGAAGCCATCACGTGAGTTGTAATTGCCGGAAAGCCGAAAAGCAGCTTTTTCACTACTGCCCATGGGGCCGGTAATGCTGGCTTTGGCAACAATCTGATTGTAATTGCCATAGGTGAAATCACCATCGAAGCCATATTCATATTGCGGCTTTTTGGAAATGATACTCAAAACACCGGCTGGGGTGTTTTTCCCGTAAAGGGTAGATTGTGGCCCGCGCAAAATCTCGATGCGCTCGACAGCAACAAAGTCATTAATCGAAGTGCCGGCGCGTGAGCGGTAAACGCCATCGATAAACACACCAACTGAAGGTTCAAGACCGGCGTTGAAACCGGATGTACCAATACCGCGAATAGAGATCGTAGTGGCAGAAGGCTGAGCAAATTGTGGAACGGCAAGCGAAGGAACCAAAGTGGTCAGGTCTTGCGCGTTACGAATGGACGAGTCTTCCAAGCTTTCACTTCCAACAGCGCTCATGGCGATTGGAGTATCTTGCAAAGTACTTTCGCGCTTTTGCGCGGTGACGACGATTTCGTCACTCAGCTGGGCAAAGG
>JAJFFR010000153.1 GCA_021776555.1 Robiginitomaculum sp. | reverse complement strand
ACAGCAATTTGGCTTGGGAATCGCCATTGGCCCCGGCGCGCGCTGCCAACACTCTGGCCTTTACATAATCGCCCTTTTTCCACGCCTGCCATGCTTCGCCAACCTCCAAACCCACGGGCATCTGATCCAGTCCGGGCAATTGAAGTTGCAATGCCGAAACGTTTGGGGCGGGTTCTTCGGCTTGATTGATTTTAAGTTCACCCGGCCCGGATTCAACATCAGTTTCAACCACCGGTTTCACACTTGGGGTCGGTGATGGTTCGGATGTGGGTGCTGCCTCCTGCGCCAAAGCAACCGGACTTGCTGTAGCCAGCAGCAGTATCATCATCAAATTTTTCATCCAGTTTCCATCAACCGTTTGGCCAGATATCTGGCCGCCGTCACCGGGTCGGGTTCGGCGTTCCAGATACCGGCGCTCAACGCCACAAAATCGGCTCCAGCCTCAGCCAGCACACCGGCATTTTGCGGAGTTATGCCACCAATTGCCACGCAGGGCAGCTCGAATAGGTCGCGCCACCAGCTTAGCAAGTCCGGTGTCGCGGTAAATTCTGTCTTTTTCGTGGCGCTTGGATAAAAAGCCCCAAACGCCACATAATCAGCCCCGGCCTCGCCAGCCAGCATAGCCAAGTGCCTCGAATTATGGGCGGTTGCGCCAATGACTTTATCCGGCCCCAACAATTTACGAGCCGCCTTTACGCTCATATCGCTTTGGCCCACATGCACCCCGTCCGCACCCAGTTCCTGGGCTAGTTCGGGATCATCATTCAAAATGACAATACTGCCATGGCGCCGGGCAATCGGAGCCAAAACTGCAAATGCTTCGCTGATTTGTGCTGTATCCACGCCTTTCAATCGAATTTGTAACGAAGCAATTTCCACCGCCGCACACACCGCATCCAATTGGACGGCAAACCCATCCAGATCAGAAATGTGCGGTGGGGTCAGCAGGTAAATCTGGGCGGGGAGCAAGCTAGCCGTCCAGCTCAGCTTCTTGCTCGGCGGTCCACTTACCAAGGCTAGCCAATGAGTTCATCTTGGCCCGGTGGGCGAAGGCTGTTTGCCCGGCTTCGACGTTTTCGCCTTTCCAAGCGGCCAATGCGGATTTTTGCAAGGCCCGGCCAAATGAGAAGGTCAAATTCCATGGCAAATCATAGCCGGCATTCATCGCGTTTAGATGTACCGTCGCTTGGCGATTACCTTGGCCACCCGACAAGAAAGCCACACCCGGTACCGAAGCCGGAACCGTGGCGCGCAATACCCGCACGGTTTTTTCGGCGACTTCATCAACACCGGCTTGCACGGCACATTCCTTGCCAGAAATGACCATATTGGGTTTGAGCACAATGCCTTCCAAAGCCACGCCGTGCATGTGCAGGTCCATAAACAGATGTTTGAGCACCCATTCGGTGACCTCGGCATAGCGATCAATGGTATGATCACCGCCCATTAGAACTTCGGGTTCAACAATCGGTACAATCTGCGCTTCCTGACAGATCGCGGCATAGCGGGCCAACGCGTGGGTATTGGTCGCCACACAAGCGGCGCTGGGCCGGTGTCCGTCAATTTCAATGACCGCCCGCCATTTGGCAAAGCGCGCTCCCAATTGATAATACTCTTTCATCCGCTCGCGTAAGCCATCCAAGCCATTGGTGACTTTTTCACCAGCAAATCCGGCCATGTCATGGGCGCCCGCATCGACCTTGATGCCCGGCACTGCGCCTGCGGCATCAATCAGATCAACCAAAGCGGTGCCATCATCACTTTTTTGGCGTAAGGTTTCATCAAACAGAATGACCCCGCCAATATATTTGGTCATGGCTTCATTGGACCGAAACAACATTTCGCGCCAATTGCGGCGATTGGTTTCGGTGTTTTCCACCGCGATATTATCAAACCGCTTTTTGATGGTACCAAGACTTTCGTCCGCCGCCAGAACACCTGTGCCCGGCGCAGTCATGTGATTGGCGATAAAGTTCAAATTTTCAAGATTCATTGGTGTCCCCAGAGTTTGCTTTGCTTGGTTTTAGGTTGAGAGGCAGGCCACCCCCGGCAGGTCCTTGCCCTCCATCCATTCAAGGAAGGCACCGCCAGCGGTGGAAATAAAGGTAAATTGATCGGCAATCCCGGCCAGATTGAGCGCCGCGACGGTATCACCGCCGCCCGCAACCGAGATCAGTTTTGCAGCGTTAGTTCGCTTGGCCGCATAGCGCGCGGCCTCAAGCGTGGCCGTATCAAATGGTTTCATCTCGAACGCGCCTAACGGACCATTCCAGATCAGGGTTTTGGCCCGATCCATCGCATCGGCCAAAGCGTCGACCGCCACCGGTCCGGCATCCAAGATCATTTCGTCGTCGCGAACTGCTGAGGCTAACCGCGTGGTGTGTTCGGCATGGGCCGCAAATTGCTTGGCGACCACCACGTCTTTGGGCAATAAAATTTCGCAACCGGAATCCTTGGCCTTTTGCATGATGGTGCGGGCCAGCTCAGATAAATCTGGCTCACAAAGCGACGTACCGACCTTATGGCCCAAAGCGTACAAAAAGGTATTCGCCATCCCGCCACCGACACAGAGCATATCGACCTGCGTGACTAAGTTTTGCAGCAGGTCGATCTTGGTCGAGACCTTGGCTCCACCAACGACGGCCAATACCGGTTGAACCGGATGGCCCAAGGCTTGGCTCAAATGATCCAACTCCCGTTCCAGCGCCAAACCGGCATATCCCGGCAGATGGCTAGCAATACCTACATTCGAAGCATGGGCGCGATGGACCACTGAAAACGCATCACTGACAAACAAATCGCCCAAAGCGGCCATTTGCCCGGCCAATTCAGGATCGTTTTTACTCTCGCCAGCATGAAAGCGGGTGTTTTCCAACAACAAGACCTGTCCGGGAACCATGGCGTCGATGGCGGCTTGGGCCACTGACCCCACGCAATCGCTCGCAAAGCCTACTGGTAAACCCAATACTTTGGAAAGGGCTGAAACGATTTGCGACAGGCTCATTTCTCGGTCAGGTTTACCGCCGGGCCGTCCGAAATGCGACAGCAGGACAATTTTTGCGCCCGCTTCGCGCAAATGTTTGATGGTCGGCACGGCGCGGATCAATCTTGTGTCATCGCTGACCATACCATTAGCCATTGGCACATTGAAATCTACCCGCACCAAAACGGTTTTACCGCTGGGGCTGGCTGTTTCCAATCGCCGAAAAGCCGACATCCGCCCGCCTCCTGCTACAGAAACTTGCCCATGGCGGCTGCCGTGTCTGACATCCGGGTCGCAAAGCCCCATTCGTTGTCATACCAGGTCAAAATACGCACAAAGCGACCGTCCATCACTTGGGTTTGTGGCAAAGCAAAAGTCGAAGAATTGGCGTTATGATTATAATCGATAGAAACCAACGGCGCATCGGAATAGCCGAGCACGCCTTTCATCGGACCATCCGCAGCGGCAATAATCGCTGCATTGACGCTCTCAATACTGGCGTCTTTGCTCGCATCAAAACACAGATCAACACAAGATACATTGGGGGTCGGAACCCGGATCGACGAGCCATCTAGCTTACCGGCCAGTTCGGGTAGAACCAGCCCAACCGCCTTGGCCGCACCGGTCGAGGTCGGGATCATCGACACAGCAGCCGATCTGGCCCGGTACATGTCCGAGTGCATGGTATCCAAAGATGGCTGATCACCGGTATAAGCATGAATGGTGGTCATATAACCGCGTTCAATCCCAAAGGCATCGTGCAGCACTTTGGCGACTGGCGACAGGCAATTGGTCGTGCAAGACGCGTTGGAAACCACCAAATCGTCCGGGCCAAGCGTGTCGGAGTTCACCCCAAACACGATAGTTTTATCCGCGCCACCAGCCGGGGCGGAAACCAACACCCGCTTGGCACCCGCCTTGATGTGGGCCATGGATTTTTCCTTGGAGGCGAAAAACCCGGTACATTCCATGACGATGTCCACGCCCAACGCGCCCCATGGCAAATTGGCTGGGTCACGTTCGGCCAATACCCGCACCGAGCGGCCATCGACGGACATGCTGTCTTCGTCTGAAGTTACTTCGGCAGTTAAGATGCCGTGCGTGCTATCATATTTTAGCAAGTGGGCGCTGGTCGCCACTGGACCAAGATCGTTGATCGCTACCACTTCAATATCAGTTCGGTTGTGCTCAATAATTGAGCGAAATACCAACCGGCCGATCCGGCCAAACCCGTTAATTGCTACCCGAATTGCCACGTCTTTCTCCTAGCAGAAGCCGGAAAAAGCCACCCGTGCCACCCGGCATTTTTATAAATGGTTCAAACTGATGTCGGGTCATAACCTGCCCTTATCTGCGGGGCAAGAGAGTTGAAAGAATTTACCGAAAAAGGGTAATGCGAGTCTATAGCAGCGCCCGGATTTCACAGGCCCGCATTGCCATGCCAATTTCACCGCGTAAATCCGCCAGCATCCGGGCTAGCTCGACAAACGTTTCGGTTTTGGCTCGTTCTTGAATGTCTGCAAAATGCGTAGACAGGTTTTGTAAATAAGCCCGCAAGTCCTGATCTGACATGCGCTCCAGCTCGATCATTTGTTCGCCTTCTTTTTCAAGTCGGGCCAGTCTTTGATCAATCTGGTTCATGGAATTATTCTAGCAAGGGTTGAATGGTGGTCAGGGAAAAGCTGCTGTAAATGACAGAGGGGGTCCGAAATCTCGCTCGGCGTAGGAAGAAAACGGGGATGTCACTTCCGTACCAAGGTAAAGACAATCGAAACTCTGCCATTCACAGCAAAACCAACATAAGCTGATTTGGAATAATTCTAAACCTGTTAGAAATTACAGGGGATTAACAAGGTGTTACAGAACGATTTCTAGATGTCGGGCCGCTAAAATTACCGCATGTAATCTTGATTCGGCACCCAATTTTTCCCGGGCATTTTCAACGTGGTATTGGACGGTGCGTTCGGTGATCATCAATATCTGTGAAACATCCCAATTGGTCTTGCCCTTGGCAACCCAGGATAAGCACTCGCGTTCTCGTTTCGTTAACACACCGTGTTCGGCCTGCTGCAAACTCGCCGGTAACGGGAATAAACGCGTGGCCTGCCGGTAAAATTCAATACACAGCATTTCTAACAACATCACATCGCAATCGGTAAACGCAGACACATCGCCATGTACGCCCATCATGGAAAAGCGGTTGAGCCGCCCTTTTAGCGGAAAAGAATACCCGTCAACGATTCCCTGCTTGGTTCGCATGTCCATGGTTTTTTGTTCATCGCGGGTTGCATCCGGGCTTGTGGCAATATCACGAAACCGGACCGGCACATTGGCGTGGATAACTTGGCGAGTCATCGGATCATGAAACATGTTTCCACCCTGCCAGTATTTTTTCATATAGGTTTTGGGAACTGTGCCGATTAACAAGTTTGTTCCTGGATAATTGTCCGGGTCAGTCACTTCCACCAGAATAAAGGTATTCAGGCCCAGCCCACGGATGAACTGATCAAAAATATCGGTCAGTTGCTGCACATCATTTGCAGCTTTCTGGGCGCAAAAACAGGCAATAACTTCTGCATTTTTTAAGACGGTTGGGGCCGCTTTTGGCATGTTGATCGCACTCGCTATCACCAAAAGATAATCGGTTCACCTCTTGGGAAGGCAATGTGCCCCGGTTCCAAAACGAGCACAAGTTGATTTTTACAGTACCGACTGCAAATTCCTGCAAAACCTCGCAAAATTCGGTTTTTTGCTATGAAACTCTAGGGAAACCCTTGCACGATTTCCCCCTTGGCGAACTGGGGTCCAAGGTGTCACAATGCCAAGATGAGCAAAACAGACCCAGATGATTCGTTAACCGAAGGCACCCAGCGATTAACCCGTGCGCTGGAAAAGCTCGGAACCAAAGCCGGTCAATTGCAAAAACGCCTGCAAAATGCCCGCGATGCCAGCGATATGGATGAAGATCGGGCCAGATTGGCCGCCGAACTGGACGAAGCGCGCAGCCGCGCAGCTACCATGGAAGATGCCGCCAAAGAGGCTGGGATGGCCTTAGATGGTGCCATTGCAGACGTCCGCGCTGCCTTGAGCGATAGCGGAGCAAGCTGATGAGCAAGGTTTCCATTCGAGTCAATGACCGCGCATTTTCCATCGGCTGCGAACCGGGCCAAGAGGCTCATGTGCAAAAACTGGGTGAAGCATTTGATCAAAAAGTTGCAGAACTGGCTGGTCAGGTCGGACAAATCGGCGATTTGCGGTTGTTCCTGATGGCCGCTTTAGTGCTTTCAGACGAGTTGGCAAGTTTGCGCGACGATGCCGGTTCGAACAATTCAGCACAGTCCGAAGCCGAAGTTATCCGCAAAAGGGCCGCAAAAGCCGTGCATGATGCGGCAGATCAGGTCGAGCAAATTGTCGCACAATTGTCCGAATAGATCGGCATTCACGCCTTTTGACGCAGGTTTTTTGCGGTTTGCCACACAAAACCGGGTTTCACTTTTTCCATAAATGCTTTAGAACGCAGCGCAGGCGGTTTCTGCGGCACGCGTCAGGGGTAAAATCCCGGCGACCGTAATGTCTCCTGAGGGAACGATCCCTGATTGAAACCGTGGTTTCTTTCACATTGTGCCCACCTGTAAATTTGGGTCATCAGGGCATTTAACGCCCCAACGGTGTATGTGGAGCCGCCAATATGGTGCTGTTCAAAACGAACGACAAAACAGATCTTCGATCAAAAATGAAGCGCAAGCGCGGCACGTTAGCTTCGCTCTATCCGCGTTCTGGATCGCAAGTTGCCGCACGGTTTCCGGCTGAATTGGTGGCACGCGGCGGCCTGACCATTGCCGGGTACGCCCCAAAGGGCAGTGAAATTGATTGTTTGCCTCTGATGGAAAAACTAAAAGCACGTGGCGCGCGTATGTGCTTGCCGGTAGTAGTCGCCAAAGACCAGCCCTTGATTTTTCGGGTCTGGGAACCGGGGCAAGACCTGGTGCGCGGCACCTTCGAAATTGATCACCCGCCCGAAGATGCAGCCGTGGTGGTGCCGGATATGGCGCTGGTCCCACTGCTAGCCTTTAACACCAAAGGGTTTCGTCTGGGTTATGGCGGCGGCTATTATGACCGGACATTGGCAGAATTGCGCGAGGCTAATGAGCATTTCGTGGCGGTTGGTCTAGGTTATGAAGCCCAAGGCATTTCAAGATTGCCGATAGAGCGTCATGATGAAAAAATGGATTGGATTATCTCAGAAACTGAAGCCCACTCCATCACGCGCAAAACGCCTTAATTTTAGACGCTCGCCGTGAAAGCATTGTTTCTTGGTGATGTGGTTGGGCGGTCCGGGCGATCGGCTGTGTCTCGGCATTTGCCCGAATTGATCGCTAACCTATCGCCTGACTTTGTATTGGCTAATGGTGAAAACGCGGCAGGCGGGTTTGGTATTACCGCCAAAACCGCTCGCGAATTATTCGACACCGGCATTGATGTCATTACCTTGGGCAATCACGCCTTTGACCAACCCGAAGCCATCGGGCTGGTCGCCCGCGAACTTGCTTTACTGCGCCCAGCCAATTATCCGCCGTCTGCCGGTATTCCCGGCAAAGGCACCTATTTGCACATCGGCGCTGATGGTCGCCGGGTGTTGGTGATCACCGTGATGGGCCGGGTCTATATGGATGCGCTGGACGATCCGTTTGCTTTGGTCGCGCAAGAGCTGGAAGCCTGTGCGCTGGTTCACGAAGCGGATATGATCGTGGTGGAAATTCATGGCGAGGCCACGTCAGAAAAAGGTGCCATGGGTCATTTTTGCGATGGCCGAGCCTCGGTGGTATTTGGCACCCATACCCATATCCCTACGGCTGACGCGCGTATCCTTGAAGGCGGCACCGCCTTTATGACCGATCTGGGCATGTGCGGCGATTATGGCGGGGTGATCGGGATGGATAAAGAAGAACCGGTTCGACGCTTTACCTCGCGCTTACGTGGCTCACGCTTTACCCCTGCGGGCGGCGAAGCCACGGTAAGCGGCTTATTTGTCGAAACCGATGATGCAACGGGTTTGGTCGTTTCCTGCTCGCCGATTCGAGTTGGTGGGTGTTTGACGCCCAGCCTGCCGAAATTGAAACAATGACATTGCGCTTTGCAAGTATAGGGCTGTGCCTTGGACTAATCGCCTGCACGACTGATGGTCCTCAGCCGCTCAATCACGACTATCCGGCTCCGCCCAGCGTCAAACGCCTGACCGAAGCCGGTGCCTGTCAGGGTGGCTCTACCTTGGCAGCGCTTGATCTGCCCTTGCCGGCATTTCCCCGAAGAGCCAAACGACAGGGTAGGCAAGGTTGGGTAGTGGTTTCGCTGGATGTCAGCGCCGATGGCACCACAGAAAATGTGTTTGCCAAGCGCGCCGCACCACCCGGAATTTTTGATAAAACCACGATAAAAGCGGTGCGAAGCTGGACGTTCCAACCGCCGCAATCCGGCTCACTTTCCAACTGTCTGGTCTTTGTCAGTTTTCGTTTGGGTGCCGTCAAAATCGGCAAATAAGCTGTACAAATCCGTAAGCTTGGGAATAGAATCGCGACAGTGGTCCGGTTAATCGTGTGTTAAGTCAAAAAGGCCAAATTGACCGCTGGCTATTTATTGCGCTTAAACGCCCCATTCGCAGGTCATTTTGAACATGGACCAGTACGCACAAACCGCTTCGATCATCGTCACGCTGGGCGCCGTTTTTCTGGCGATCGCTGTGGCGCTGTGGGCGTTTCGCCTGACCGTTGGCGCGCGAGCGGTAAATCTAAAATGGCGACAACGGGCGATTGCATTAGAAGAACGCCTGAACCGGTCCATATCGGTGTTTGCAGCCCATCCGGGATTGGTGCTGGTTTGGGCCGAAGATGTGGCCAAACCAGACGACTTACAAAACCCGTGGGGCGAGCCGGACTTATTTGGTTCCTCGGTGGCATTGGGTGCCATGTTGAAATTTGCCGAAAACGCCGGACATGATGAACCGGCCAAAGGCATTTTGGACGGATTGGCTGATTTTGAGGCGCGCAGCACCAATGGCGATGACACCACTTTGCGGCAAGTCTTAAAGGAGCTTCGCCTGCACGGCACGGCGTTTTCCCTGACCATTATTGGCGCATCGGGACGGTTTATCGAAGCCGATGGCCGAGCGGCAGGATCACAAATAGTGTTGTGGCTAACCGACAGCACCATCAAAGGATTAGAAGAATCCGGGGCGCGCGGTCGTCTGGAAGAAGTACGCCATATCTTGTCCGAAGACCCAGTGGCCTTCATCGACATGTTAGGCAAAGCTCCGTTTCCGGTATGGCGCTTGTCATCCGGGCAAAAGCTGATCTGGGCCAATGCCTGTTATGTGGAGACCGTCGAGGCCAAAGATCTAGACGATGTTTTGAAACAACAAATACTCCTGTCTTCGGACACCGCTGAAATGACCAAAATCTGTCTAGCCGAGAGCGATGCCAAGAGCGGGGTGTACCCGGTGGTGATTGACGGAGAATTGCGGCAGTTGGAAATCGGTGCTTGGCCGGTATCTGGCGGTCTAACCTGTGTGGCCCGCGATGTTTCTGACAATGCGGCCTTACAAGCCAAAATGGAACGACAGTCCAAGGCCCACGACGAGACGCTGGATCACCTAGCCGATGCGGTAGCGATTTTCTCTCCGGGTCAGCGGCTAATTTTTCACAATACGGCATTTCGTACCTTGTTTGATTTGGATGCGATCTGGCTCGACGAACGCCCGGATCACGGCGCGTTGCTGGATCATTTACGCGAACGGCGGCGCATCCCAGATCAAGCCGATTATCAAGAGTGGAAAGCCAGCGAGCTGGAGCGATATCACCAATCCCCGGACCAAGAAAACGTCGATGAGTTGTGGTTACTGCCCGATGAACGCACCTTGCGGGTCACCACTTTGCGTCACCAACTAGGCGGTCTGCTCTATGTATTCGAAGATATTTCCGACCAACTAACTCTGCAAACCAAGTTTAACACGCTGATCAGCGTGCAACGGGCCACGCTGGATAAACTATCCGAAGCGGTGGTGGTTTTTGGTGCTGATGGCGGCTTACGCCTGCACAATGAGGCCTTCGTGAAATTGTGGGAGTTGAACGAAAAAAATCTCACCGTAGGTGAACCATTTGCCAAAATCGCCAAAAACTGCCGCGCTTTGTTTCATGACGAACGCTATTGGCAAGAAATGCAGGCGACCATTACCGATATGAGTCCCGAAGTTCGCGGACACCGCCAAGCCGAGATCGAGCGGGCCGACGGCAAAATCCTTACCTGGGTTTCTTGGCCGCTGCCCGATGGGGCCACTGTGGTCGCCTGGGTCGACATCACCGATACCAAGCGGGTTGAAAAATCCTTGCGCGAGAAGAACGAAGCGATGGAAACCGTGGTTCGCTTAAAAGCTGATTTTGTTAGCCATGTTTCCTATCAATTGCGCGATCCGCTCAACACCATTGTCGGTTATGCCGGAATGCTCAGCGAAAACATGGCCGGCGAGCTAGCCAAGCAACAGCGCGCCCCGGTCGAGAGCATTTTGAGCGCCGGCAATCAACTGACAACGGTGTTCAAGAACATTCTGGATATTGCAGCGATTGATGCCGGAACGCTGGAATTGCAATTGGGCGACGTCGATGTGCATCAGGTCATCGAGGAAGTGGTGCAATTGGCCCAAACCCATGCCGAAGACACCCGGATTCAAATCAAAATAGATTGCGCCGAAGACATTGGCATGATCCGGGCTGATGGCACCCGTCTGAAACAAGTCATGTATAATCTGCTGGCCAATGCGGTGAAGTTTTCCAAAAGCGGCGGTGAAGTGGTCATTGGCGGAACCCGTTTGAAAAAGGAAGTCCGCTTGTGGGTGGCTGACAACGGTGCCGGGATCGACCCCAAAGACCAAACCCGGGTATTTGAAGCGTTTGAAAGCGGCTCGGCTGGCGGCGCAGGTCTTGGCCTGGCGTTGGTTCGAAAGCTGATCGACATGCACGGCGGGCGGGTCAGCTTGCAATCCGAGCCGGACAAGGGAACCAAGGTCACTTGTCATCTGCGCCTAAAAGCCAAAATCACCAATGCCGCACCGGAATTGATGCTAGAGGGCGAGCCGTCTTAACCAACCAAAGGAGAACGTTATGACCAAAGCAAACCAAGGTTCCGTACCGATCTGGTATTGGGCGATTGCCGGGATTGCGTTGATCTGGAATGCGCTGGGTGTGATGGCCTATGTCATGCAAGTCACTATGAGCGATGAGGCAATGGCCGCATTACCCCTTTCGCAGCAAGACCTCTATTCGGCACTACCGAGCATCTATATCGCCGCATTCGCCATTGCGGTATTTGCCGGATTGCTCGGATCACTGGGGCTGGCATTGCGAAAATCATGGGCCACTTTGGTTTTTGCCATTTCGCTCATCGCGATTGTCTTGCAGCAAATCTATATGTTTTTCCTGAGCAATACCTTTGAGGTGTTGGGCGATGGCGCCAAAATCATGCCGCATATGATTTTGGTATTCGGGATTTTCCTAGTTTGGTTTGCTTGGTTTTCACGCAGAAAAGGTTGGAGCAACTAAAACGTACTGCGATTAGCTGTACTTTATTGTCATCACACGGCCATCCTCCGACTTGATCGGTGGGCCGGGTGATCCAGTACATGTTGCAATGATCATTGTGTTTCATGACGGTAAGCCTACTGGATTGCCCGGACAAGCCGTGCAATGACGCGCGAGAAAGACGCCAATTAGCAGCAGCCTGCACTAAAGCTCTAACACTCGGGTTTTGTTAACGCCTGTCATGGTCAACTTGGGTTGTCCCAGAGCAGTAGGCCAAATCAATGAGCAACAAAAAACCAACCCAAGCTGAGAGCCATTTTCGAAGCGCCAAGGCTGATCGCAAATTGATGCGCGATGCAGTGCAAACGCCGCAAACCCGCTCCAACTCTTATAAATTAGCCTTTGATGACCCGGATTTTCTGTTACGCGATGAACTGCGTTCGGTTCGGTTGCACCTTGAATTTATGAAGCCAGGTCTGGTGTTTGATGAACAGGGCGTGGATTCGACCGTCGCGGTATTTGGTGGGGCGCGCATTCCGTCCCCCGATGGCGAGCCGGTCCGCACCACGGACCCAAAGCTGATCAAATCCCTGAACGATAAAGCTCATTTCTATGATGAAGCTCGTGCGTTTGCCAAAACGGTGTCTGAGTATTCGCTAGCCCATGGAGGGCGCGATTGGGTGATTTGTTCCGGCGGCGGTCCCGGCGTGATGGAAGCGGCCAATCGCGGCGCAGATGATGTCGGCGCGCGCTCTATTGGGTTGAACATTGTTCTGCCTCATGAACAAGCGCCCAACCCGTATGTCACGCCAGAGCTAAGTTTGCAGTTCCACTATTTTGCCATTCGCAAAATGCATTTCCTGCAACGGGCGCGGGCGTTGGCGGTGTTCCCCGGTGGATTTGGTACATTGGATGAAATGTTTGAAACCATGACCCTGATCCAGACCAAGCGGATTGACCCGATGCCCATCTTATTGTTTGGCGCTGAATTCTGGAACCGGATCATTGATTTTGAAGCATTGGCCGACGAAGGAACCATCGCCAGAGCCGATCTGGATCTGTTTCAGTTTGTCGAAACCGGAGCCGAAGGTTGGGCTGCCATCAAGCAGTTTTACGAGCTTTGAAGTTATTGCGGATCGCCCCGGCCAACGGGGTTTTTAAGGCCAAAGCCGGTTTTTCCAACAAATACCAAGACAGCCCCCCAACTAAGATGCTGGCTGGAATAGCCATGGCCATGGTCACCAACGGACTGCGAGCAATCTCGAAATACCACAAGGCCTGCATGATCGGCCATTGCCAGATATAAACTCCATAGGAAAAATCTGGCATGCGCGACAACTTGGCTGCAAACGGCAGCTTGGCAAAGCCGATCAGCAACAAACCAGCCGCCAGTGCGAAGTTCAACATAATCTCAAAAGAAGCTGGTGAGCCAATCCAACCGAAAACGGCGGCCAGCATCACGGTCGCAAGCCCCACACTCCACGACAATTTCACCTGATCCCGATAAACATAGAGAACAGCACCTAACAAGTAGGTCATGCCGAAACGGCTGAGATGTAGCAATTGATCTGGCAGGGCGTTCGGAAACACGCGGGCCAACACAAACAAACCCGTAGCAGTAACAAACACTGCCAACATGGCGGTTTTGGAGCGACTAAGGCCGAGCGCCGCTAACAGGGCAGTTCCGGCATAAGCCAGCGCCTCATAGCGCAAGGTCCACAACGAAGCCGACCATTCGCCATCAAATGGGTTTTGGGCAAAAATTTGTGGCGGGCCACCAGATGTGTCGCCAAAGGTTAGAACATCGCACACATAGCGCCAGACCATCGGGTCAGCAAAGTATGCCGCTATGGGCAAAGCGGTAACCATTGGCCCGATCACAAAAGCGGCCAGCAAAGTCATCAGCACCATGGCTGGGTAAAGCCGTAAAAATCGGGCCGTAAAGAACCGGATCAGATCGGGATTTCGATCAATTGACCGGGTGATCAACAAACCGCTTAGAATAAAAAACCCGTTTACCGAGACGTAAGACAGGGTCAGGTCAAACAAATGCAACGGTTCGGGCACGGTACGACCTAGATGCACCGCATAGGAATGACCCAACAGCACGCCCAGTGCCAAAATCATCCGCAAAGGCGTGAACAGATTGACCGAATCGCTCAGTTTCTGACCCAAAGTGGGAGAATTACCGCCAAATGGGCCAGTTTGATACGTAAGTGGGTTCATAGCCAAGGTCTGTCGCAAGGTTCATACCAGCGATAAACACCTGTCTAGAACGTAAAATTATCCGGTTTTTTGGGCTTTTGTAGCCGGTTTGACCTGTGCAATTGTCCCATCGCCATTACACAGAATAACATGACAGGCCGCCGCATCTGGGGCCAAGCGCAACCGGGCGCGCATTTGTTCTTCGCGAAATTGTCGGGACACCCGAGCCAATGCTTTTAAGTGATCTGCACCGGCATCAATCGGCGCCAACAACAAAAAGAACAAGTCGACCGGAACGTCATCAATCGCGTCAAATGCAAATGGCGCTTCAAAGCGCATGAACAGGCCAGTTACCTGTTTCAGGTCAGCCAATCGGGCGTGGGGAATGGCAAAGCCGCCACCAACCCCGGTGGAACCCAACTCTTCGCGTTCCATTAAACCGTCCAACACGGTTTTGACATCCAGCGACAATGTTCTGGCCGCCAAATCAGCGACCAGACGCAAAGCCTGCTTTTTTCCATTGGCCTGCAATCCGACAAATGCACGGTCGGCAGCCAATAACTCATTCATCTTCATGGTCAATTCCTGCTGAAACCAGCTCGTAACTGATGGCAGCTCTTCAATATTGTTTGTGGCAAACTTGTGAAATTACGCGTTTTTTTGCGGGTTCATCCAGCCGATATGCCCATCTGGGCGACGGTATAGTACATTGATCTCCCCGTTGGCAATGTTGCGAAACAGTACAACTTGCGCTTCCGAGATATCCATATCCAGTACTGCCATGGAAACGGTCATGGTGCGAACCTCGCCCATCCGTTCCGAAACCACCACCGCCTCGGGGGTCGCGCTGTCATCATCCGAACCTTCCGTCTCTTCGCTAGGGGTCCGACCGGCTTGTAAAACTGCGTACATCGCCTCTTCAGCTTCACGGCTACGTTTGCCTTTGCCTTTGTGGTGTCCACGCAGTTTTCGCTTATAGCGCCGGAGCCGGGTTTCTAGTTTTTCCATGGCCTGATCGGCGGCCAAATAGGCATCGCCATCGGAACTGGCTGAGGTTTGCAACATGGTTCCCGTGGGCAGGTGCAAGGAGCAATGCACTGAAAAACCGGCACCATCACGCTCCACCACGACATAGGCCTCACCCGGTCGGTCAAAATATTTAGCAATTCCATCGAGCACACGATCCGTAATGCGATCCCGTAAAGCCGGGGAAACATCAATTCCTTTGTTGACGATTTGAATGCTCATAAATTGCTCCTGTTTGGGTCGAAATATCCCCGAATGACCGATTGTCGTTTCAGGGTAGAAACAGCTAAATCAACTTAGCGCGGCTAACGGTTGAACCCAAGGGGTAAACCATCATCATTCACAACATTTTGACAGTTTAGGCCAAATCTGGCCTTAAAAACTCATGCGCTATTACGCAAAGCCCGGCGACGCTGCACCGAAGACGGGATATGCATAGCCTCGCGGTATTTGGCTACGGTACGTCGGGCAATTTCGACCCCGGCCTCGCGCAAAATTTCGACAATCCGATCATCGGACAGGATCGCATTGGCGGTTTCCTCGCCGATCAATCCTTTGATCTGGTGACGTACCGCTTCGGCTGAATGTTGCTCGCCGCCATTGGCTGACGGAATGGCTACCGTGAAGAAATATTTCAGTTCGAACAGACCGCGCGGCGTGGATACATATTTGTTGGAAGTGACCCGGCTTACAGTTGATTCGTGCATTTCAATGGCATCGGCCACAGTTTTTAGGTTTAGCGGGCGTAAAGCCGATACGCCCTTAGCCAAAAATCCGTCTTGCTGTTTGACCAGTTCGCTCGCCACCTTCAAAATCGTTCTGGCCCGTTGATCCAGACTTTTAACCAGCCAGCTGGCCGATTGGTGGCAATCGCTGATGAATAATTTGTCTTCATCAGAATTAGCAGATTTATTGATTTTTGCGTAATATCTTGAATTCACGAGTACTTTTGGCAAAGTATCGCTGTTCAGTTCAACGGCCCAGCCGCCATCCGGACTTTGGCGGATAAACACGTCCGGTACCACCAATGCGGCGGTGGTTCCGGTAAATGCATCGCCGGGCTTTGGGTCAAGTTGGCGTAACTCGGCCACCATGTCAGCCAAATCTTCGGCATCAACGCCACACAAAGACAGCAAGCCAGCCATGTCATGCTTGGCCAATAATTCAAGGTTTTCAACCATGGTCTGCATGGCTGGGTCATATCGATCGAGATCAAGCAATTGCAGCGCCAGACACTCTTTGAGATCGCGGGCGCAAATGCCGATCGGATCAAAGCCTTGCAAGACGCTCAAAGCGCTCTCAACTTGATCATCTGAAACACCAAGCCGTTCTGCTTCTTCGCAAAGATCAGCCCGAATATATCCATCTTCCTCAACCAGCGAGATCAGGTGTGAGGCGATCACCTTGGAAGTGGAACCCAAATTGGCAATACTCAATTGCTCTGACAAATGATCCGTTAGTGAGGGCTTGGCAGCCTCGAGCTGATCAATGCCATAATCAGAGCTTTCAAACGAGGAGCGCCCCCCGGTTCCAGCTTTGGACCAATCCACTGCACCGCCAGTATCGCGGCTCGTTTCGCCAGCATCTTGGCGCGAGGTGTCATAGGTCGATTCAAAGTCAGCATCGATGGCGTCGGTGGCATTTTTGGTCGAATTGCTCTCTAAGCTAACTTCGCTTAACGCTTCATTGGCTGTGGATGGGTCATCGCTGCTTGGCTTATCAGCCGGGGTTTGGTCACTGCGGTCGCGCTCTAGCAATGGGTTGCGGATCAATTCGTCTTCAACAAAAGCCGACAACTCAACATTAGAGAGCTGCAACAGCTTGATAGCCTGTTGCAGTTGCGGGGTCATCACCAGTGACTGACCCTGCTTTACCTCCATGCGTTGAGAAAACGCCACTGTTACATCCTCCTAGATAAATGCATCGCCCAGATAGACCCTGCGGACATCTGGATTGGATAAAATTTCTGTCGGCTGGCCTTCGAACAGTACCTCGCCTTCATAGATGATGGAAGCGCGATCGACGATTTCAAGCGTCTCGCGCACATTATGATCGGTAATTAAGATGCCAATACCGCGCCCCGATAGGAATTTAATCAAATCACGAATGTCAGCAATCGCCAACGGGTCAATTCCGGCAAATGGTTCATCCAGCAACATAAAGGCTGGGCGCGTAGCCAGTGCGCGGGCGATCTCAACCCGCCTACGTTCGCCGCCAGAAAGCGACAAAGCGGGCGCAGCGCGCAAATGATCAATACGTAATTCGCTAAGCAGGTGCTCAACCATTTCATCGCGGCGGGTTTTGTCTTTTTCGACCAGTTCGACCACGCCACGGATATTTTGTTCAACACTTAACCCGCGAAAAATGGAGGTTTCCTGCGGCAGATAGCCCAAGCCCAGTCTGGCGCGCTGATACATTGGCAAGGCTGTGATATCTTGGCCATCCAGCATGATCCGCCCGTAATCGGCCGAAATCAATCCAGTGATCATATAAAAGCAAGTGGTTTTACCCGCACCATTTGGCCCGAGTAATCCAACGACCTCGCCCCGGGTCAGCGCTAGATTGACCCCTTTAACCACGGCGCGCCCACGAAACGATTTACCAATACCTTCGACGCTCAGACCTTGGGTTTGGCCCGGCCTGTCATCCAGCATGGTCGTTTGCGAGTTGGGGTCGGTCATTCACACTCCTCGCGCTTGTTTGCGCGTTGGTAAGCCTAGTTAACCAAATAGACTTTAAGGATGGGTGAAGGAAGCGCCCCGCCGCGCAATCAATCTGGTGTTTATTCAATCAGCTATCTGACCTTGGGAAAAATACCGAACGGACCCGGTCTTTGGAGCGGCGACCTTTGGTCCCGGCTTCAAAACTGGCTTCGCCAGTACTGACCTTGATGATCAGGTTCTGCGCCCGAATGATATTGCCATCCTGAGTAACGACTACATCACCGCTTAAGGCAATGGTGTCGGTGGAAACATCATATATACCGCGTGACGAACGAGCCACTTCACCCGGCGTGGTGTAAAATACATTGCCGGTTGCGGTGATTTTTTCGATCTCGCCCCATGAGGCATTGAGCGCGCCGCCGGAGGCACCAGTACCGCCCTTGCCAAATTGAACCTCGATCCGATCCGCTTGCAGCCGCGCATCATCCTGAATGATATCCACATGACCAATATAGATCGCCACGTTTCTAGCATCGATGACTTCTAGGGCATCCGCGCTGATATCAACCGGCCCACCAGAGGACGATAATTGCGCCAGTGCAGCCGGCGCCAAGCTCAAAGACAAAGCCAGCACCATTGCGCTGATTTTCCAACCCGTATTCATACTCATTCTCCGTCTGGTTTTTTTGTGGCCTGAATGCGGGTGCGAACCCGCCCGCGAAACACCACGCGCTCGCCGCCTTTTATAATCTCATAACTGTCCGCATCAATGCTGCCCATCGGGCCTTGCCCGGAAACCGCTTCGTCACCAACAATTCGGTCCTCGCCAATCAAAAATTTGGCGTGGTCCGTTTCGTAAACATAGCCGCTATTGGTACCCAATTGCACCTTGTCATATAAATCCAAAACTTTGTTCTCCGCGTCATAGACACCGCGATCGGCCGAAACGGTTGCATTGTCGTCTTTAGTTGGGTCGGTATCCAGCTTGGGCGCCACCAAATCGGTCACGCCTTCGCTCTCGCTTTCGCCGCGATTTACCGCAGCGTCGGCCACCACCACATAGGGGCGTCCCGTATCATCATGGCCGGTGAAACGCGGCTGGATCATCCGCACTTCATCTTCAACCACCACTTGTACCGGGGGCGGCGGTAAAACCGGAACCGGTTGATTGGCGCTGATCACGATATAGGCCGTCACCGCGCCGACAATGGACAAAGCGGCCAGACTAAACCCGGCCCGCAACCATTTAACCAATGATGAGCGCCGGCGCGCTGCCGCCAGCGTCATGCGCCGTCGTGGCTCCCACTGCGTATGGGTCCCAAATGTTGAAACGGTTTCGGCGTTCATACCGGTCTTTCTGCTGTTCTTAACGTTACCATACATTGAATCATCACAACTGAACACCAATACTGGGGCGAAAAGATGACGTGGCAATGACCAAGCCGCGCCAGATCAATGATGGGCAAAAATATCTGTTTCCGGCCAGCCAGCCAAATCCAGCGCGGCGCGGGACGGCAAAAAGGAAAAACAGGCCTCAGCCAATTCGGTGCGACCCTCTCGGGCCAACATAACGTCGAGCTTTTCCCGCAACGTATGCAAGTACAACACGTCAGACGCCGCGTAATCACATTGCGCCTTGCTCAGTTCCACTGCGCCCCAGTCCGAGCTTTGCTGTTGCTTTGACATGTCTTTGCCAGCCAGCTCACGAACTAGGTCTTTCAATCCATGCCGGTCCGTATAGGTTCGCACCAGTTTTGAGGCAATTTTGGTGCAATAAATCGGCGCCATAGTCACGCCCAGATATTTTTGCACCATGCCCACATCAAACCGGGCAAAATGTAGGATTTTGACGGTGTCCTGATCGGCCAGAAGCGCTTTCAAATTCGGGCAATCATACGTGTCCCGGTCCACTTGCACCAGATGCGCATCGCCATCCCCGGCCGAAAGTTGAACCAGACACAATTTGTCTCGTTGCAAGCTAAGACCCATGGTCTCGGTATCGACCGCCACCCCATCAGGGAAGTTAAGGCCGTCCGGTAAATCATTTTTGTGCAGATAATTGGTCATTTTGCGCTTCTTACCCTTGCTGATCAAAGCAAGTTCTACCAGCGCTCTGCCCGGCTCGCAACCGGCGACAGGCAGTTGCCAAGCCCCGTAAAGCCAAGGGAGTGTCGAGCGAAAAGCGGCTTTAAGCAACTCCACCCGACAATTCCTTATGGCCTACTTTTGGGTTGTTGACCTAGCCGACAAGGATACCGTGCCGACGCAACACTTCGATATAGGTGTCCGGTTCTGGGCGAATGCGATAATTGTCTGTCTCGTGGGTCCAAATCGCATTTCCATCTCCATCGGTGATAATAACCGTCGGCAGTACTGTTTCGCTTTTATAGCCAAACATCTGCATACCCAATGGCAAACCGAACTTCTGGGCGAACCCTAAGGCGCGGGCGGCATGGTTTCCGTTGTCGGTTAGAAAATCAAAATCGACATTGAATTTTTTGGCAAGAGATTGGGTATATTTGTGTGGTTGCGGCGAAATCAGCGCGACCCGAACACCCGATTTTGAAAGATCGTTATATTTACCAACCAGCTCCTTGATTTGTGCCATGCACAACGGACACCAATTACCCCGATAAAAGATCAGGATCGCGGGTCCAGCAGCTAGGTCGGAAGAGGTTACGCCCTCGCCTTTCGCAGTAACCAGCGAGAAGGCAGGTAATGGCGAACCCAATTGTATCCGATCGCTATGGGTTCGACCGCCAAAACTCGAATACCAGTGGGAATAGATCAGAAGGCCGACAAATCCGGCTGCGGCCAAAATGAGCGGCACAACTCCCGGGTTGGCCGCCCAGCCCATTCCATCTTGAAACCAAGACCAACCAGCCAAACCCAAACCGATGGCCGCCAGCAAACTTAACAAGGGAAAATGAGCGCTGGTACGAGCTACATTTTGCAACATCATCAGATAACTAATGAGCAACACAATGGGTAATGCGGTGAGCATCGGACCACTCCAAGCAAGTACATCCCCGCCTTGGCTCATCTTCCATCCGGAATAAATTGCCAATGCCATCGCCGCCATCATGTAATTGGCGATAAATATGGATTTCATGAAATTCATAATAAATTTTCCTCTCAATGCGGCGCGGCATTGGCGTGACTGGGCAATTCTATTTTGCAGCTTGCAGTAAGAACATGTGCGAGCGGGGCATATCAAAAGTAGCATTGCGCTGATCTACATGTTGCAGATAGTTCTCGTCGTCAAAGATGTCTGAGAAGGTGTTTTCCGGGCTGCTCACGGTCCAAACATTGACCAGGTCTGGTTCAATATCACCGCCCATTTTTTGAGTAATGACATAAGCTGGCCCAACCCGGCGTAAACCATGTGTGGCCACCACCGGTTCAATATTTCCAAAATAGGCCTTTGCGTCGGCCGGTGTTTTTCCGTCCTGCAAGTACAAGATATCGACAAAATAGGTAGTGGCGGGTTGCGCCGCGTTGGGTGTTGATGCCACCGGGCCACTGGCCAATGCCGATGAGCAGGCAGAGCAAAGCAAGAGGGCTGTAGAGGCGATTGCGGCCAAGAAAGTTCGTGGAAGGACGTTGCTGGGCATAATATAACTCCTATTATTGGTTGGTTTGAGCGGTCGGGTCAATTTTCCAAAACCTGAACCGACTCCGATTGACATCAGATATATTTGTCTCATTATTGCTGAGCAATAACTATTTATGACCCTTTATTATGCAAAAATGAGACAGCATGAATTGGAACGATTTGAAATTGTTTTTGGCGTTACTACGCGGGGGCAATGTGCGGGACGCAGCAAAACGATTGGCGATTAGCCATTCCACTGTGGCTAGACGGCTTGATGCTTTGGAAACAAAACTTGGCGTGCGTTTGTTCGAACGACAACTTGAAGGCTATCAACTTACCCCGGACGGGGAAGACATGCTGCACGTCGCAGAAACCGTGGAAACCGAAATGCTCGGGCTGGAGCGGCGGATTTTGGGCAAGGATCACCAGCTTTCCGGGAGCATCCGCGTTACATTGGTTGACGCCTTAGCAACTCATGTGCTGATGCCGGACTTGGTGGAATTTTGCCACAAATACCCCGCGATCGATTTGCAAATTGACAATAGTTATCAGTCCGCTGATCTGGATCGCCGCGAGGCAGATATTGCTTTTCGCTTTGCTCGTAATCCACCGGAACACCTCATAGGACGGCAAATTGCCACACTGGCAAGCGCCACTTATGCTTCACAAGAATACTTGCAAAATCATGATTTGGATGACCCGGAATCTGCCAGCTGGATTGGGTTTTCTACGAAAGAGTCATCGCCAAGTTGGGTCAGAGAAAGCCAGTTTCCTGACCTGCCGGTCCGAGGACGGTTTCCCAGCCTGCTGATCCAGCTTGCGGCGTGCAAACATGGAATGGGTTTGGGCATGTTGCCTTGTGTTTTGGGAGAGTCTGAACCTAGCTTAGTGCGGCTAACCCCCGCCAAGCCTGATCCGGCATTTTGCCTATGGATTCTCACCCACCGCGACATGCGCACCAATGCTAGATTGCGAACTTTCCGGGAATTCTTGACCACGGCATTGAAACGTAAGCGTCCACAGCTGGAAGGCACAGACGGCCCAAGCGGACCGGCAATAGGTCGAGCCTAAAGCGCAAGATCCATCACAAGACGACCGGCACCAATGACGCGATCAGCAAAAAGGCCATGGAAAAATTGAAAATTCGGAGGCGCCGTGGACTGTTCAGCCAGCGGCGCATTTGTTGTCCCAATACCGCCCAGCTACTGACACAGGGTAAATTGACCAAGCCAAAAACCAATGCGACCAGCAATATCGCCTGCAAGTCCTGCGAAGCCGCAAAAAGGGTTACTGACCCCAATGCCATGGCCCATGCTTTGGGATTGACCCACTGAAACAACGCCGCCTGTATAAAGGTAATTGGTACGCCGCTTTGCTGGCTGGAATCTGGTGGCGCAGAGCGGGCGATTTTAACGGCTAGAAATACCATATAGCCAACACTGAAAACTTTCAAAATGGTCCGGCTGATCGGGTACAGATCAAACACCTGCACCAAGCCAATGCCAACCAATACCACCATCAAGGAAAATCCGATGCCAACCCCAAGCATGTGTGGGATGGTCCGCCGAAATCCAAAATTCACACCCGATGTCATCAACATCAAATTGTTCGGCCCCGGAGTAATCGAGGCAACAAACGCAAAAACAATCAAAGCGGATAAAACTTCATAACTCATGAGGCAAATGTAGGTGGTTTGCCCGGCAATTAAATACCGTATTGCTCAAAAATGAACTTTGTTTCGCAACATTTGAATTCAGGATAGACAAATTCATAGCAATCATTGTGTTTTGGTTTTTCGTGAGGGGCATTATATCGCCTCCTCTGGGTATGGATTGGGTCTTAAATTTGACCAAACAACCCGAAACGATTGCTGACTTTCAGCCAGCAATTCCAAATTACCCCAAAATGTGGTAGTGGTTTCCTCTGAACGTTTCAGGGGACACACCATGCGCAAACGGGACCAAACTGCGCTTTGCCAAGCCAATGCCGTAACTGGCGGGGCCGTATTGATACTTTTATTTAGCTCTGCGGCGGGGGCCAGACAAAACAATGCCAGTGCCGGGAGCGATCAAGTTCCTGTGGTCAGTCTAAGCCCGAAACAGGTCGGGCAAAGCTATCCGCTCAAGCTGACTGCGACCAATTTGAACTGCAATGTGGCACAAACCTTTGAGTTTCAACTCGATAGCGGCCCATGGTTAGTGCCTCCGCCCAATATGACCATTGCTGGATTGGGCAAAGGACAAAGCGGGACAATCATTGCCCAAATGGATTTTCGCAACATTGCGCCTGGCACCTATTATGGACATGTCAGTTCGAGGTGTACCTCGTGTGGCTGGTATATCCTCTCTGGCTGCTATGAAAATGGTGATGACACCATCATCAAGGTGAAGGTGTATGACCCGGCTCAACCCAATACCAATCAGCTTGAAGCGCCTAATCCATTTGCTGGGCTGAAACCCTACCGACCACCTGAAATCAGGTTGGACCCGACCATTAGTACATCAGATGAAAGTCTGTTGGATCAACCCCAACAAGGCAAGTTAGCGACCGTTCGCGCTGCGGTAAAAAAGGCTGAAGCCGATGGACGCAAAGCCCGCGATGAGGCCCGGGCCGCTCGCCAGAACAAAAACAATTGTGAGCGGGAATTAGCGCAGCTTAAAGCCGCTATGGATGCAGCCAATCGGCGCGCTGGGATTGCGGCACAAGACGCCGCCAATGCCGAAGCCGCCGCCAACGCCGCCGCCCGTGATCTAGCCAATTATGATGCCGATCTGCAAAAAGCCCAGCGCGCTGCCGTACAAGCTGATCGCGATCAACGCATGGCGGCGGGCGCACGCACCCTGACCGGTCAACGTCATGGCAGCTCTTCGCCTGAATACCGCGATGCCAATGCACGGGTTGCTGCTGCGATCACCAAATCATCGGAAGCCGGGCGCGCTCTGTCCAAAGTGCGTGGCTCCAAAAGCGCACGACAACGAGCCGCTGATCAAGCCGCGCGAGCCAGCAATACAGCCAAAGCTGCCGCCGCCCGCGCTCAATCCGCTGCCAATGCAGCCACCGCACGTTACAATGCTAAGGCCCGTGAATGTAACCGGTTGGGCGCGGCCCAGAAAATCGCCGAAGCCAAAGTTCGCGCCAGTGACAACGCAGCCAAGCACGCAGTTGGCGTAGCCAATTACGAAGAAAGCGAAGCGCGCAAAGGTGCGGCAAAAGCCCGTCAGGCCGCCAAACGGCGCGGGGTCAAACGCCTTGACGAAGACATTACCAAAGCCAAGGCTCGCAAAGAGCGCTGCGAAACTGCTTTGATCGAGCGCGCCAAATTCATGACCCGGGTGTTTCAGGCCTTGCGTCTGATCAATGTGATCAATCCCAACAAAATCTCGGCCAAAGATGTCGACGTGCAAAGCAAAGTAACCGATTTTTTCAATGGAAGAACCGCGACCGTTCTAACCAAAGCGGTGGCCACAATAGGTGGTTCATTGGTGGCAGGTGGGACAGGCATCGCCGCACCAGTGGCCCCGGCCTTTACCGCTTTTAGCGCCATGAAAGCTGGATATGGTCTTATCAAGATTAAGCAAAATCTATTTACCCCGGGCCGGGGCGGGTATCGCGGTAATGATAATTTGAAGAAATTGCTCAAAGACAAAGGTCTGGCCGATGAAACGCGTGCGCCGGGCTTTGCCGACACTGATGCAGATCGAATGGTCAAGGAAATGGAGCGCTTCGTGGCCCATGGCGGCAATCCGGGCTATCTCGACAAGGAATTTGACCGCATGATCAACCAGTGTTTTCGGGAAGTACAACAGCTAGCCGCCCTACAAGCCCAGCGCAATGCGGCAGCCGGAAAGTAGGTGCTCTAAAATGACCACATGGATCTTACTTTTGCGCGGCATCAATGTCGGCGGCAACAATCTGTTGCCCATGAAGGAGTTGCGGGGTTTGCTGGAAAGACTGGGCTACCAGTCAGTGCAATCTTATATTCAAAGTGGAAATTGCGTCTTTGAATGTTCAAACAAAAGCACTGGGGCGATATCCAGCGAAATCAAACAAGCACTGAAAACTGAATTTGATTTGCATCTCAATGTTCTTGTGTTCGGGGCACAGGGTTTCAATACCGCAATAAACAACAATCCATATCTGGTTCCCGACAACGAAGGTAAATTCATACACTTCTTCTTTTTGGCAGAACCAGCGATTCATGCTGATTTGGAAGCGCTTACCTCGATATCCAAACCAAGTGAGGCATTCACCCTCACCAAAACCGTGGCCTATCTTCATGCCCCCGAAGGCATAGGCCGATCAAAACTGGCGGCAAACATGGAGAAGAAACTAGACGTGCCAATTACCGCGCGCAATTTACGAACGGTTTTGCAAATTTCCAAAATGCTACAGGAAGCCCCGTGATTTCGTAATTGCCAGAAGTAACCAACGGCTTTGACACACTACTTTCAGATAATTTTTTCTGCGACTTGCTTCGCGGCCTTGGCAATCTCTTCCGATATTTGATCGTTTTTCATCGCACGAGCTATGGTTAGGCCACCAATTAAAACGCCGAGATAGGCCCAAGCCTTCGACCGCCGTGCCTCTTTTGACGATCCATCAAGTCCGAGCGCAATGAGATCGGCGATCTGAACCATTTTTGTCTCGTACCCGCTCTGAAACGCTGGGTCAGCCCGGATGACCTCTTGGGATAATGCGGTCATCGCACAGCCGCCAGCCAAATCATCGCGGTGATCTTTGCCAAGGTAATAGCTAGTAAACGCTTCCACCCATTTGGCACCATGTTTCTCCTGATAGGCAGGGATGGCCGCGATCACCTCATCAAGGCCAAGTTCTAATGCGGCCTCAAAGGCGTGATTTTTCGAACCAAGGTGAGCATAAAATGCCCCGGATGTTGCGCCCGCATCCTTGGCTATCGCATCGACACCTATGCCCGCAAAGCCTTGGCGTCTGAATCCCCGGCTTGCGGCTTCCAACATGCGCTGGCGCGTCTCCTCTTTACGTTCAGATTGTTTAGCCAAGGCATGCACTCCAAATAATATAACGAGCGTTATTTATATGTTGACAACATAACGAACGTTATATAATTAACGAACATAGTGATCGTTATATATTTGATATGACAATCGCACAACACCGTATTTTGCGGAAAATCATAAGGAATATAAGGATGAATAAGAAACATTTAGATCAAACGAGTACCCTGATACGGTCGGCAATGCTTGCTTCGGTGATGTCCGTGGCCTTCCTCGCACCGGCCAATGCCGGGGATATAAACTCACCGGACAAGGTTTTGTCCGTCACATTTGAAAAACGCCAAGTCGTTAAAGTTGAATCCGGTGACTTTCACTTCAAGCCGGGGCAAATGGCGCCTGTTCACACCCACCCAGCACCTGCGGTAGGGTATGTAACCAAGGGAGCAATCATCGCCCAAGTTGAAGGCGAGGAGCCGAAATTCTTAAAAGCTGGTGATGTGTTTTATGAACCAGCCGGGCCGCGTATCCTTCGTTTCGATAATGCATCTCCGACAGAGGAAGCCATCTTTATTGATGTAAATTTACAGCAAGCTGGTGAACCATTTATTGTTTTTCCAAAGCCACCAACTGAAGACATTGATCGCCGGACGCTGCCGGAAACGGTCTATAAGGATGGTGTGAGTATCAATGGCGTTGATATTTATAATCATGCGTTGCAACCCGACGCGAAACAATATTTGGACATCAACCAACCCTTGTCGGGCTATGTCGCCGAAGGCATTGTTGAGCTTTGGATTGATGGCAAACGGCAGCGGACGCTTAAATCCGATTCAAACTTTTTTCTCAACCAAGAAGGTTCTGGAGCCGTATTGGTAAATGCGTCATCTGAACGCCCGGCCAAAGTGATCGTGTTCCAGTTTCAAAGAATTTAACTGGCAGTTCGCAGCAGACGGTTTGCATTGCTTTGACGAACCGTCTGCACACAAAGCCAATCACAATTCCATGTGATTTTATTTACCGAAAAGCTGTCATCAGCATTTGTATAAATCGCTGAATACAGGAGAAAACGTTCAAAATCCATCACAGGTGAGTTTTTGAAATATCACAAGGCTGACTCTCCAGCACTCGAAACACAAAAGGATTTTTATAATGAAAAATACTCTCTCAACCATGATCATCGGCGTTGCAATGATCGCATCAGCCTCAACAGCCCACGCAGAAACCAAAAACTGCATGGCGATTGGCGGGGTCGCGGTCCCAAATTTCTTTGCAGAAGCCGATGGCGTGATCACAATATCAACCGCCTTGATGGGCAGCGTCAGCACCGCCGCCGGGAAAATCACCGCACAACGAGAAACCGCCACAGGTCTTGAAATGGATAT
>JAJFFR010000152.1 GCA_021776555.1 Robiginitomaculum sp. | reverse complement strand
TTGCTGATGCGGTTGGAAATATATCCAAACCGTCTTTTTAGGTGAGGACTCTTATGGCCAACTCTCTTTTCCAGCCCTTTTCATGTCGCGGTATGACGCTACCTAATCGTATTGTCATGGCACCGATGACCCGAAGCTTCTCGCCTAATGGCGTGCCGGGTGACAATGTTGCCGACTATTATCAACGCCGAGCCGCAGCGGATGTCGGCTTGATCGTCACCGAAGGAACAACGGTTGATCGCCCGGGCGCATCTAGCGATGTCAATGTCCCGTTGTTTCACGGCAAAGAGCCACTGGCAGGCTGGGCAAATGTTTGTGAAAAAGTACACACGGCTGGCGGCAAAATTGCTCCGCAATTGTGGCATACTGGAATGACCCGAAAGCCCGGCACCGGAATTTCGCCAGAAGCACCAACGGATAGCCCGTCTGGCCTGACTCACAAAGGTAAGCTAGTCGCTCCAATTTTAAGCGAGACAGAAGTTGACGACATGGTCGCCTCCTTTGCGCGCTCGGCTGGCCACGCAGCAAAATTGAGCTTTGATGCCATCGAAATTCATGGTGCTCATGGTTATCTGATTGATGAATTTTTCTGGGATGTGATGAATGCCAGAGAAGACAAATATGGTGGAAATTTGGCCGATCGCGCCCGGTTTGCCGCTGATATTATCCAAGAATGCCGCAAGGCGATTGGCAATGATATCCCAATTATTCTGCGGTTTTCTCAGTGGAAGCAGCAAGAATACTCAGCCAGATTGGCCGAAACGCCCGGGCAATTAGAGGGTTTTCTAAAGGTCTTTGTGGATGCTGGTGTTGACATTTTGCACTGCTCGCAACGGCGGTATTGGGAGCCGGAATTTGATGGATCAGATTTGAATCTTGCTGGCTGGGCCAAGAAACTTACCGGACTACCTACCATCACTGTTGGCTCGGTCGGTTTATCCAGTGACTTCATCGGAGCCTTTATGGGCGAAGGTTCAGAAGCAGCTTCGCTCGATGATATTATCGAACGTCTCGACAAAGGAGAATTTGATCTGGTTGCCATCGGCCGCGCTCTGTTGCAAGATCCGAATTGGGCCACAAAGGTCAAAGAAAATCGTTTGGATGAATTGGAAAACTACAACCCGGCAGCACTGCAAACTCTATCGTAATGGTGTTCGTCAAGCAGCCAATGCCACCCGTTGCAACGTCCAAAAGACAGCCATGATACCGATCCCGTACCCAGCCAACATCATGGGCACGGGAGATTGTCTGTATGGTTTTATGAACGGCGGTGCAACGAGCACAAAAATAGCCGCAATAAACAGCAGCTGACCCACCTCGACACCAACATTAAAAAATAGGAGTGCGATTGGAAAGTCTGTTTGCGGTAAGCCAATGTTTCGCAAGGCTCCGGCAAACCCAAAGCCGTGTAGCAACCCAAAACTGAACGTCACCACCCACGGAAATTGCAAGGTCAATCCTGAATGACCTTGCCACCGCCTCGTCGCTTCATAGGCCATCAGCACAATGCTTAAGGCAATCAGTATCTCAATCAAAGACGGATCCAACCGAACAATGTCCAACGTCGCCAAGGTCAGGGTAATGCTATGACCCAACGTAAACGCCGTAATGGCCCAAAACAATTTGCGACCGCCGGTAATGAGCAGCAAAACTGCCAGCACGAACATCAAATGGTCGATCCCGCCCAAAATATGTTGCACGCCCAACCCTAAATAGGTTTGTGCGATACCACCTCTGGTTTCCTCTTTTGAGAAATCTAGCCGGGTTTTCTCTGGCATAAGGCGGGTCATCAAAATCGAACTATCCAACCATTGGACCCGCACCAGCACATCGGTCAGGGTCTTTTCCAACCCCCCAATGGACAAAGAGCGCCCACGCAATGAGGTCGGACAATCCAGCCGCCATGTTTCTATGGCAAATTGATTTTGTTCAATTCGGCGCAGTCCGTTCGAAATCACGCAATCGGTTGGGAATTGAGCTTTTAGCGCGAGTTGCTTTTCTCCCAATGCTGGGGTTTTCCACAAGATATCATACTGATTTTGGGCAATCTCAGACACTGACAAATAGGCTGGGCGCAGCTCGTGGGCCTGTGCCGAAACGCCAGAAAGACAATTCCACAAGATTGCCAGGAAAAGGAAGGATCGAATTGCAACCACCGCTGTTTTCCCACAGAAACGCGGTACTGACAACGAAGATCTTGATAGTATCGCGCCACTGCGGTCTCACGTCTATTCCGCACAAAATCAATTGAGACATCGGCACGTACATCAGCAAAACTGCGTGGGTGTGACGGTTCATCTAGCATCTTCTTCACAAGGTGACTGCCAAAACTGGAATATACGGGACCGCTCCATTTTCCGACCTCAGTTTTAACCATCTCAGCCAGAAAGTCTGAACCAAACACGTTGGAAATGGAGCGATCTGTCTCGAGCTTCATGGACACAGGCAATAGAGTCGAGCGGCTGATTTCACCGGTCTTGGTGCCAGATGCCAACGCACGCAGAGCATTGACCACTTCGTCAGACGACGCATTCACAATTTTGCTCGAGATCAAGACCTGTTCAAATGAAAAGACCTGATCCGTTTTGTAACGATCTTTATTCTCATTGAAAAAACCCAACAATTCCGCTTCGCTTGGATCTGCATTGTTCGATAAATCCTCGTGCATAAATTCCAATTTTTGCCGCAGGCGGCGACGAACAATGGTGTCGTTTTCATCCAGGCCCAAAGCCAATGCCTCACGATAATAAACCTCTTCCTTGATCTGTTCGGCAATCAAGCTAGATAACTCATCTTTGGTTGGCGTTCGCTGCCAAGTGATCTCAAACAAATCAGCCAGATGTTGCTGCGCCTCTAAGCTCAAATGAATATCTTTGTTGCGATTAGGTACAGCTGCTCCGTTCAGTGAAAATACCGCAAACAACAGCCCACCCAGCACCAGAAAATGGACCAACGGGTCTTTCCCAGCCTGCTTAAAGAAAGGCCCAAGCCTCAGTTTTGTCATTGTCTACTCTGCGCTTGGCGTATACCAGATCGGCGATGTGTAAGCTCGTTCTTGATGTTGCAATTTCACCATTGGGGCCATTTGGGTTTCGAAATACTTTGCGTCATATATGGTCCAGCGCGGTGTGGGAATTTCCAGCACACGGACATAATAAAACGCTTGTTGCGCCGCATCAAACTCCGGGTCTTGCCAGACAGTCGCCAACTCCGCAGCACCAATTGAGTTAGCATAGGTTGCTTCTGCCACATCAACCGTAGAACCAATGGCCGGTAGCTTGCCGGCCGCACCAATGGCCCGTTCCCCGGCCCACTTTACATCATAAACCTGCTCATGGGTCTGTCCGTCGGCTCCGCGCCACCCTTTGACCATTTGCACTCGGTCTAGATTGGCACCCATCGGATCTTTGGCCGCAGCAATCAGAAATGTCGGTGCCTGCTCGGCTAAGTTGGCAGACAAATCACCACCCATAGGCACACCACCTGCATATCCAATTTCGGCTAGGTCAGGATTGGACGCATCAGCTTCCTGAAAATCCCAACCGCCAAAAAGGCGAACCGTCATACGCGGACCGGTAGTGGCATAGACTTCTTTTCGCTTCATCGCGTCCCAAATCGACTCGCGGGTATTTTGTTTGGCCCAAACCGCAGCTGAACCAGAAGCGGCCATCATAAACCCTAGAATAGATTGTTCCCCACCTTTGCCAACCGGATCCTTCCACCGATTTTTTTGCGGCTCCATCCCGGCACTGTGCTTGCCATAAAAGTTATCTTCATCGGCGGTCGGCAGCGCAGTGTGCGAATCTGTGGAGCCAATCATACCTAGCTTATAGGGGTTAGTGCCGAAATCCGCTTCCAGCTTCAAGCCGTTTTTCAGGGCCGAACGGGCATATTCAAACTCAAGCATATCGTTCGTTTTGGGCACCCCTTTGAAGTTACCAAAATCCCATGTTTCATAATTGGCAAACTCATCATTCGGAGACAAAAAGCTATGGGTTTCCCCATCGCCCTTGATTTGGGTGACCTCCATAATCGGCTCCCACCGTGACCGTGTTTCTACATATGTTGCGCCCAGCGGCTGACCGTCTTCTTGCAAAAGCGGAAACATCAGGCCATTCGAGATGTTGCCGTTGTGCGGGATAGCCAAAACCTGCCCTCCGGTTTTGGCCTCATAGTTTTGTAGGTATTTCCACAGGTCTTGCGGCTTGTCGCTTTCATTTTGCGAAAACGGTAAAACCTTCCCAGTTTTGTCCGCGCCATCTTTGAAAATAACCACACGATGCAAATTGCTGCCGCCGGGCCATGAAGTCCATTCAAACCCAATAAAAGCGGTAAATTTCCCAGGATCATTATGCCGCTCAGATGCACCGCGCAGATGCGCCCATGCGTCTGATTTAATCTCACCGGATTCCAGCTCCAACGGCCAACCATTGTCCCGGCCATCCTGCGCCACAGCATTTCTGGCCTCGGCCGTGCCCTTCAGGAACCCTTCGCGCCATTGCTGCAATCGCTCCACCTTGAGTAATTTTTCATTGCCATCCAACAAGGCCTTCATAGCCCCCAACCCTTCCGCATGGTCAGAAACGACCAGAAAATCCAAAGGACGTTGTAATTGGGCAATCTCGCCATGGGTCGCCACCACTGGCTCACCCTTGGCAAATTTATAGGCCTCGTCCGCACCCAAAGTTACGCCAAATGTAAAGGCATCTTGCGACAGGTTTGTGTGCAGATGAGTATCCCCCCAATACACCCGGGTTGGGTGGGTATTGCTGGTCGCTGCAGAATAATGCGGACCTTCAGCGATTTGCTGAATAGTCGGTTCAGGGTTTGCCGAAACAGTTTCTGGCGCCGGAGCTTCCGCATCCGTACATCCACCAAGCGCCAACAAGCATGCGCTGACCCATAAGATCTGTTTCATATTATTCTCCAGACGAATTTATTGAGGTGTGTACCAGATCGGCGAGGTGTAGGCCCGTTCTTGCTGACTTGTTTGCGTGTCTTCGGGCATTTCAACATCAAACCTTTTGGCGTCAAAAGTCGGCCAGCGCGGCGTAGGTATTTCAAGAACCCGCACATAATAGAAACTTGGCAAAGCAGGATCAAAATCCGGATCTTGCCAGACATTGGATAATTCAACAGCGCCAATTGAATTGTCGTAACTGGCATCTGAAACGTTCACCGTTGATCCAATGGAAGGCAGCTTTCCATCTTGGTTCAGTTTCCGGTTTCCCGCCCAATTTACGTCATAGACCTGCTCGTGAGTTTCACCATCAACACCACGCCAACCTTTGATGATTTGCACACGATCCAGATTGGCCCCAATTGGATCTTTCATCGCTGCAATTAAGAAGCTCGGCGTTTCGCCTTCTGCCAATTCCATATCTGCACCCATCGGTACGCCCTTGGTATATCCAATTTCAGCCAGTTTAGTCGAATTGGCATCCTCTGCGCCAAAACTGCTTCCGCCAAAAAACCGAACCCGCATACGCGGCCCAGTCGTGCCGTATGCCTCTTTGCGTTTGAATGCATCCCAAACCGCTTCGCGCGTATTTTCCTGTGCCCACACAGCAGCATAGCCACTGGCTTGATATTGCCAGCCAATTCTTGTGGCTCGGCTTGGTTTTGACCCATTGACCACATGTCGAATACGATCGGGCTTGGGTTCGCTATCCGCGTGTTTGCCAAAAAAGTTATTATCATCAGCAGTAGATAACCCGGTATGGCTGTCGGTTGATCCGATCACGCCATATTGAAACGGATTGGTTCCGGTTTCCGCACTCAAGTCCAAGCCGGTCTTCAAGGCTTCGCGTACATAATCGCCAGCCAACATTTCTGGTTTCTTTAATTGTTGCAAACTCAAATTTCCCAGGTCCCAACCTGCGTCACCAAACCCAGCAAACTCATCATTGGGTGATAAAAATGGATGGGATTCACTGTCGCCTTTGATTTGGGTAATTTCGACCAACGGTTCCCAACGAGCACGGTCTTTTGCGTAATCTTCATCAATCGGCTCACCGGCAAAGTCCACTCGAGCAAACATCCGACCATTGGATAAATTGCTGTTATGTGGAATGGCTAAGGCTCGCCCACCAGTCTTTTGTTCGTACCGGGCCAAAGCGGCCCACAAATCTTCCGGGTCTTCACTGCCAAGTGCTGAAAAGGGCAGAATTTGATCTGTTTTGGCTTTGCCATCGCGAAACACCACTACGCGGTGCAAATTATTGCCTTGCGGAACTGAGGTGTATTCATACCCGATCAGTGCGCTAAAAACGCCTGGCGTATTAAACTCATCTGCGATCTCGGTACTGCGATGCCAAGTTGCCCGCAACAGTGGGACAACCGTTTTCGGATTGGTAATCGGTTCAGGCAACGTGCCGGTGGACAAGGAGGTAATCATTTCCTTGGCAACCTTGAAGGATTGCTCCGGGCCGGCGTTCAGCATGTCATGCCAACGACGTGCTTTGGCATCGGTCATCAAAAGCGGGTTACCCTTAAATAACTCGACGGAAAGCCCCAAGCCTTCTGCATGATCAGCAACAACCAAAAAATCCAATGGTCGGGCCAATTGCGCTTTTAGCCCGGAAGAAGAAACCACTTCTTCACCACGGGCAAACCGATATGCATCGGCTGGCGTGAGACGCGCGCCAAATGAAAATGCATCTGCTGAGTTTGAGGTGTGCAGATGGGTATCACCCCACAGCAATTTATCTGGATGTCCATCACGCAAAGATTGAGCTGCA
>JAJFFR010000151.1 GCA_021776555.1 Robiginitomaculum sp. | reverse complement strand
CATGTTGGTTGTTGTGGTTGCGACGGTTTTGCCGATTGGCGTGATTGTTGCCGTTGCGGTTATGATCGCGGTTGCGAACGTGTTGGTTACCGTTGCGGTTACGGTCCCGATTACGGGTTTGCTGGTTTGTATTGCGATTATGATCGCGATTACGCACATGCTGGTTCCCGTTACCATTTTGATTTGGGGTGCGCGCATGTTGTGTGCCGTTTTGATTACGGTCGCGACGCTGCCGGTTCATATTGCCGTTACGAGCCTGATTTCCATTGCCGTGATTGGCTTGCCGATTTTGATGTCGGTTGCCCTGTTGGGCCGTATGGGTTGGCTGGGTTCGCGCTGGTGGCGGAGCGGTTCGTCTGGGTGCCTGCGCTCTGGTTGGTTGACGCTGAAACTTTCCACTTTTGTGTTCGCGTTTGAAGTCACGGCGGATTTCCCCCTGCGCTTTTTGATATTCGGTTGGCCGGTTTGCATTGTCGGCCAATGCCATGTTGGCTGTGAACAGGGTGAGCACAAATAAACTTGTGCTAGCTAGAATTGGAGTACGCATGGGATTCCTCCTTGGTTGCAATATATCATTAACCATATCGACTGCAATCTGAAGCCAAGCTGAACAAATGGTTCAGACGGTTTCAGTCATAAAGCTTATAAAACATGTCGGCATCCGAACCCGCAATCGATCTTGAGCACCTGCATCAATATACCGGCGATGATCTCGACCTGGAAAAAGAGATATATTCTTTGTTCCGCGAGCAAGTCCGGATGTGGTTGCGAATGTTGGTTGCAGATGCCGACAATGACGCTTGGTCTTCGGCAGCCCATTCGCTAAAGGGCAGTGCGCGCGGGCTGGGGGCGCATAAATTGGCGGCGGCCTGTGAAACTGCCGAAGCCGTTATTCTCTCTGGTCAGGCGGCGCGGGCCGTGGCGGCGACTGAAGTTCGGACACAGGTGGATCAAGTCACCCGTTTTATCGACAAGCGTTTGTACAAAATGCAAATTCAGGATTTGCGTAAACCGTCCCAAGCTTCGAATTCATAAGCAATGCATTGCTCGATCATGGTGCGCCAAACCGGCTCGGCAATTTTAGGTGAAAGACCCTCCTTTGCTGCGGCGGCCAACACTTTGCGGACTACATCTTCAACTCTGGCTTCATCGCGAACCACAGCGCGGCTATCTTTAATGCGGGCGGCCGCATCCATATAGCTTTGGCGTTCCTTGATCAGTTTAACCAACAGGCGATCTAGCCGGTCAATTTCATAACGAACTTCGCTCATTTCGGAACATTCTGGCCCGGTGTGCAGACGAGAATCGGATTGATAGGTGGTCATGAAATATCCAGAGATTAGAATTTGACGCGAACCTATACAATTCGTTTTGCCTGACAAGAGCCAAACCGATCTGACGTGGCCAAGGGACGCACCTTGTGACGTCTTGTGTTTGCGTCATTTGGCGCTACATGATGGGTATCAAACCAAGCCGGTCAGGTTCGATCTGCCAAAGGACGTAAAGTATGAGCAACTCTCCATCTGTAATTTCGCAAAGCCCCGGCGAACATCACGAAACCGATGTGGTCATTGTCGGAGCCGGTCCGGTGGGCCTATTTGCCGTATTTGAGCTTGGATTGCTCGATTTGAAATGCCATTTGGTTGATATCCTAGATCGACCGGGCGGGCAGTGCGCCGAGCTGTACCCCGAAAAACCGATTTATGACATTCCGGGCTTGCCAGTGGTGAGCGGGCAGGGACTGACCGACAATTTGCTGGCGCAAATCAAGCCGTTTGGTGCCAAATATCATTTGGCTGAAATGGCCACCGGTTTGGAGAAGACCAATGCGGGCAAATGGCGGCTGACTACGGACTTGGGTACAACCATCGAAGCACCTGTTGTGGTGATTGCAGCGGGCGGTGGTTCATTTCAACCAAAAAAGCCGCCTATTCCGAATATCGCGCAATATGAAAACACCAGTGTGTTTTATGCGGTACGCGAGATGGAAAAGTTTCGTGGCAAGAACATTTTGATTGCCGGTGGCGGCGATTCTGCACTGGATTGGGCGTTGAGCCTGCATGACATCGCCGGTTCACTGGCGCTGATCCATCGGCGTCCTGATTTTCGAGCCGCACCGGACAGCGTCAACAAAATGCGCGAATTGGTGGCAACGGGCAAAATGGGATTAATTGTCGGGCAAGTCGGGCAATTACATGGCGATGATGGCCAGCTCTCGTCTGTGACCATCAAAACCAAAGAAGGGGAATTCGGTCGGGACGTGGATTGCCTGCTGCCGTTTTTCGGCCTGACCATGAAACTGGGGCCGGTCGCTGAATTTGGGTTGAATTTGCATGAAAATCTGATTCCGGTGGATACAGAAAAATTTGAAACTTCGGAACCAAGTGTATTTGCCATTGGCGATATCAATTCCTATCCCGGCAAATTAAAGTTGATCTTGTCCGGCTTTCACGAGGCAGCCTTGATGTCACAGCAAGCTTTTCGGATTTGCCGACCTGACGAAAAGTTGCGTTTCCAATACACCACTTCGTCGACGAACTTGCAGAAAAAACTGGGCGTGAAATAAGAAGATTGATTGGATCCCCTGCAACTGGAATTGAAAACCATATGAGTCAAACAGACGATACCGAAATTATCTTAAACGTGACGACCCAAAGCGGGGAAAAACACGAATTGGTCGCGCTGGATGGCTGGCGCGCCATGGAGGTCATTCGCGATTACGGTCTGCCGATCAAGGCCGAATGCGGTGGAGCCTGCTCGTGTGCCACGTGTCATGTCTATGTCGATGCCAAATGGCAGGACAAACTGTTCTCGCCAACCGAAGAAGAAGAAGACATGCTAGATGAGGCATTTGAAGTGCAGGAAAATTCCAGATTGTCTTGCCAGATTTTGATGTCTGAGGCGTTGAGTGGTTTGTCTGTGACTTTGGCTCCGGGGTCCGAGCCAGAGTAAAGAGAGCCTGCCTACATCAATTGCAGGCTTTTGAAGCTAGTGGTGTTGGTTTTTCCGACAATGATGTGATCATGTACTCGGATTGATAGCGGTTTGCCGGCTGCAATGATTTGGTTGGTCATGTCGATATCTGCTTTCGATGGGGTTGGATCGCCGCTGGGATGGTTATGAACCAAGATAACTGCCGAGGCTCCCAGCTCTAACGCTCGGCGCATCACTTCACGTGGATAGACCGGTGTGTGATCCACCGTTCCTTGATTTTGCTGCTCGTCAGCTAGTAGATGGTTCTTTTTGTTGAGAAACAGAACTCGGAATTGCTCGCGGGTTTCATGGGCCAAGATAGAGCGGCAATAATCATACAGCGCACTCCATGATGAAATAATAGCGCCTTGTAACAGGCTTTCACGCTGGGCCAGAATACCAGCAGCTTGAATAATTTTTAGCTCCCGCGCCACGGCCGAGCTGATCCCCGAAATTTCCTGCAACCGATCTGGATGGGCGCCCAACACGCTGGCAAAATCGCCGAAAGTGGCCAATAGCGATTTGGCTAATGCCTTTACATCGCGGCGCGGAATGGCCCGAAATAAAATCAGCTCCAGCATTTCATAATCCGCCAGAGCTTCAGGGCCAGAGTCGGAAAACCGTTGCCGAAGTCGATCACGGTGACCATGAAAATGGGGCTTTGGGTTGGCGGGTTTCGTCATTACAGCGCGGCGGGATTGTGCAAACCGGTCGGGGAAGTGGTGAATACCTCTGCGCCGTCTGCAGTCACTCCGATGGAGTGCTCGAACTGGGCAGACAGGGATTTATCCCGGGTTACCGCAGTCCAACCGTCGTTCAGGATTTTAACGGCTGGTTTGCCCAGGTTAAGCATCGGCTCAATGGTAAAAAACATGCCTTCTTTTAGCACTGTGCCTAAGCCGCGCTGGCCATAGTGTAGGACATTGGGGTTATCATGAAACACCCGGCCCAGCCCGTGACCGCAAAAATCGCGAACAACACCGCAGCGTTCAGCTTCTGCGTATTCTTGAATGGCCGCGCCAATGTCGCCCAAAGTGGCACCGGGTTTGACCTCGGCAATGCCGCGATTGATCGCTTCAAAGGTGACATCAATCAGCCGCCGTGCATTGCGCTTTACGTCACCCACCGCAAACATCCGGGATGTATCGCCATGCCAACCATCCAAAATCAATGTCACATCGATATTGATGATGTCTCCATTTTTGAGCAATTTTTCCGAGGGAATACCGTGGCACACCACATGATTAGACGAAATGCACAAAGTTTTGGGATAGCCACGGTAAAACAGGCAGGCCGGTAGCGAGCCATTATCCAGCATAAACTCCCGAGCGAGTCGATCCAGCCGGTCGGTTTCAACACCGGGTTCAATCAGTGGCACCAGCATATCCAAGCACTCAGCCGCCAGCTTTCCAGCCGCCCGCATACCCTCGAAATCTTCCTTCGTGTGGATGCGGATGGTGTCGCTACGTCCGTCGGGAGCTAATTCTGCATCGGTATACATGGATCGATTCTACTCGTTTTTTATGGTTAGTGCGTCAGCTACAGATGATTGCACCTGATAATGTTCTGCCAATTCCTTACTCATACGCGCTGGGCGGCCATTGTCCAGATTGATACAGATCAGTTTCCAAACTGCGCGAAAAATAACTGCCCCATTATCGACCCGTCTGATCTGGTATCGGCGCTCGGCTCGCAGCCGTCCGTCTGACGCGGTAATCCATACAGCGACATCTAGTTCATCGCTCTGATAGGCCGCTTGCAAATAGTCAGTTTCCGAACGAATGACCGCCATGCCGCGCCGGGCCTTGGCGCAATCTTCAGGATCGAGGCCAAAGCTGTTCCAATGCGCCCAAGCGGTTTCATCCAGCCAGGTATTGTAAACAGCATTATTAACATGCCCAAAGAGGTCAATGTGTTTTTGTTCAGCTTTGACCCGATGCACAAAAGGCGTAGGCAGGTCCCAATTCAAATTTGTGCTCATGGCAAAACCACCGGTATGGCGTGATCAATCCTGATTTCTTCGGGTGTGATGTGACAGGCTTGGGCCATGACTTCAACCCCGTCTTGGCTGGCTTGGGCCAACCTCGCGGCATATTCGGGATCAATATTTTGGGCCGGGCGGACTTCGCTACAGTCAGGACGTTGCACGACATACAATTGTACAGCGCGGGCGCCAGCGCGCACTTGATTGCTTAGTTCATCAAGATGCTTGGCTCCGCGTTTGGTCACACTGTCCGGAAACTCGGCCAATCCATCGGTGCGCGAAAGGGTGACGCTTTTCACTTCGACAAAGCAGGGTGGGCGGCCTTCTTCTTCGAGCAGGAAATCAATACGGCTATTTTGACCGTATTTAACTTCGCGCCGGATGTGAGCATATCCGGTTAGTTCCGATATTTTACCGGCCCGAATGGCCTCTTCGGCCAGCTTATTAGCCAAATGCGTGTTCACACCGACCCAACTGGTGCCCAGATTGATCAGCTCTAGGCTCATTTGTAATTTTCGCTTGGGGTTTTGGCTATCAGATAGCAAAACCGCATTGCCCGGGGCAGCCAGCCCCAACATCGAGCCGGGATTGGCGCAATGGGCGGTGATCTCTGTGCCATCCGGCATCTCAATGTCGGCCAGAAAGCGCTTATAGCGCTTGATCAATATGCCAGGGAATAACGGCGGATCATACTTCATTGGGTGATCTCCGGTATTGGAAACAGCACAATGGCATCCTCGGCTTGCCAAGGGGTATATTTGTGCATGGTGATTGCAAAGGCATCCGCTGCCAGCCAATAAGCCAGCCAATCGTGGACGTTTTGTGGTGCGCTCTGCTCAAACCAATCTCGGCCCACACCAGCGAATTGTCGCACAAACGGGAAAATGGCCAGATCAGCCAAGGATGGGGCCGACCCAAACAAAAATGGTTGGTTTGTCAATAAACCGCTTAGTTCAATCAGAAATTCTAAGCCTTTGGCCCGGTGATCTATCGAACCAGCCGGTTCATAGCGATTTGGATATTTGTAGCGATCCAGATGGGTTTTGAATGACCCGTCATTGCGCTGGATCAAGTGCAACATCGCATCCAAGTTTGAATTGGTTGGTTGCAGCAAGTTCTGAGGATCGTTTTTGCCCAAAGCCCACAACATAATTTCCAAACTCTGCTCAATTGGATCAGCACCCGAAATATCCAGCACTGGAACAGTCGCTTTGGGACTAAGAATCAGCAATTCTTGCGGTTTGGTTTTCAAGGCAACTTCACGCAATTCCACGGTTTGACCCGCCGCCAGCAAGCCCAATCTGGCCCGCATGGCATAGGGGCAGCGTCGAAACGAATAGAGCGTGGGAAGGGTGTGAGATGGTGCCACAGGTGAAGTTCTCCGATTACCAAACCAATATAGCGCAAACCTAGCCCGGACAAAACTGCTCAATAATTGCATTTGAGCGCTTTTTTTTATTTGCATCGGGGCAATACTATGTATCTTGCGCGCATGTAGTCACGAACAAGCGGGCGTGGCGGAATTGGTAGACGCACAGGACTTAAAATCCTGAGATCTAATAGATCGTGGGGGTTCGATTCCCCCCGCCCGCACCATTTCTTTTAACTTATTGAAATTTAGCAATTATTCCCTCTAGTAAAAGTGAAGAACTAGCTAACCATATCTCCAAACCAATGTTTTTATTGATATTTACGGTTCTAACCCTGATTGGGTTGATGGGAGCTAATCCACAAAAATAAGTCTCATCGCAGGATTTTACTTTAGGCGACTTTATGCCCTCGCCCAGGTCCGCTGTGGCAGCAAGGATAGACTCTGATTTATTAGTTGATTATCTTGATTGCCTCGCACCTTCGCAAAGCAACCGCACCAGCATGGCAACATTTTCCTGAGCTTCTGTTTTTGATACTGCTTTTTCAAGAACGCCATTGATGGAGTTGAGGAGTAATTCCGCCAAGTGAGATGTGTCGAAAGTATCGGGCAACCCTTCTTGAAGGATGGCTGTCACCAAGGCTTCAAACCTGTCATTTGAGGCAAGGACCTGCCCACCACAAATTCGGTTTTTTTCGTTTATCAGCTCACGGCCGTATTCTGAATCATGCAGAAGCACATACACCCAACTCACGCGCGCATGAACGACCGCAGCAAGACGGTGATCCCACGCGCCGCCAGCTTTCATCGCCCTTACTACCTCCTCGAATACCTGTTCATTGATCCGAGAACTCAACGCTTTGAAAACCTGTTCCTTGGCCTGAAAATGAGTATAGAGCGAGGTGCGGGACAAACCGGAGGCTTTCGCAATATCCGACATTGATGTCTTTGCAAAACCATGTCTTTTGAACTGTTCCATGGCTCCACCAAGCAATGTGTCGGGAACTCTGGTGTCGGTTTTTGATGAAGATGACATACTATGGTACTTTACATAATGAGCTTAATGTGTAAATTTTGTTAAATGGCATACAAACCCAATCTTATTCTGCTGGACAGAACTTTGACAATCAATCGTTCTATTGACTATGTGTTTGATTTTATCTCCAACCATGAAAACTATGCCAAATGGTATCCAGGCGTCATCTCGGTTCGCGCCTCCAATGAGTTGCCTCATGGAATTGTGGCGAAACAATATGAGGAGGTCTTGCGCTTGCCCACCGGGCGGAACCGGAAGATACGTATTGAAGTCGTAGAAGCGAAGTCACCTGTTTTGTTTGTTACAGAAGGCGAATTTCCACCTTTACATCCCAGAATGACTTTTGGTCTATCAGCTGATGGCGACACGACGACACAGATCAGGTGGACGTTCGAGAGCCGAAGCCAATCGCTGTTTGGGCGGTTCGTTGTGAATACGCTCTTGCGCCCGGCCATGCTTAAACAAAGCGCTGTGGCGTCTCGAAACCTCAAATCTATTCTTGAATCCCTCTGAATACCAACTTTGGTCGATGTCGACCAACAGGGAGAATTTCGCTCAATTCCGAGCATCTTTCTCTGGGCGCTTTATGACATTGGTCGGGCAAAGAAATTCGATATTTGGGAATGAGTTTAGGTTTTTGCTGAGAAATGGTTGCTTCCCACCTCTACATTCCCTCCCAAAACTGGTTCGAGGTTTCCCTGTCTAGGCGCACCATTTCTTTTGTCTCGCGGCGCGAAGAGGCGCCTCCGACGGGGCGGCGAATGGTCGCCGGGGCGCAGTCGCGCCCTTGAGTGCGGTTCGAGGTTCGTCTTCATATTTGCACCAGTCTTTTTTGTACTGCCGTGATATGAATGCGAGAGCCTTGATGGTACCCGGCTGCGTACATGCGGCAGAACCTGCTCAAATTACTAGCTTTGACCAGATTAACGGCATTCCCGTGCGGATTTTGATGGGCTGCAAGGGGTTTGGGATGTCAAAGCCGCAGCCTGAAAAATCGGATGGCTGATGATGAGGTCTGGATGGAAAACCAGATGGAAACCACCTACCGCATTTTGTTAGATGGGCTTGTGGCGATCAATGATGCCTATGGCACATTTAATGATCGGCCGATGCACGGGATCATGATCCGCACCTATGGTCCGGACAAAGATGAATGGTATTTTCAACGGATAAGTGAAGGCTACTTGCATCTGACCGATCAAGTGCACGGTAAGTTTGAAAACGGCATTGGTGTGTTTTATGGCACAGAAACCAATCAGGGCCGCGAGTTTCGAATGCGGTTTCGCTGGAAAATGATCGACGTAGAACATGCTTTTTGGGAGCAAGTCTATCAGGATGCAGAGACCGGGGATTGGCAGATCAACTGGACGCTTGATTTGCGGAAAAAAGCCTAATGTATGTTGGTTGGGCAAATCACCCAGACCTATTTTTTACCGCTGAGGAAATGAGTCTGGTCTTCGCGCAGTCGCTCGATCAAATAGTCAAACACTAATCGAATTCGTTTGTTTCGGGCTAAATCATCGTGGGCAACAATCCACAGATCTTGCATGGTTTCAAAATCAGGCAGCACCCGGACCAGCTCTTCGCTCCAACTGGCTTGCACGTGGGCCAATGACCCAATGCCGTACCCGGAAACAATGGCCGTTTGGTGCGCATTAAAACTATTGGAACGAAATGTTACGTTTTGAGGAGGTGTCGTTATGTCATCTAATTTGCCAGGCCAGACTAGACTATTATCTCCGACTTGGATTGAAACGCCTGTGTGGTTGGCTAAATCAGCAAATGTCTTGGGCGCGCCATTTTTCTCCAGATATGCTTCTGAGGCATACAGTCCAAATCCGGTGGTGATTACTTTGCGGCCGATCAGTGAGTTTTGATTGCCCGGCCCCATCCAGCGTAAGGCAATATCTGCCTCGCGCCGAGCTAGATTGGCCATTTCTGAGCGAACATCGGCCACCAAACGGATTTCCGGGTATTGTTGGCTGAACGCAAACAAGGCATCGGGCAACCAGTGATCGCCAATCCCTTGCGTGGCCGAAACGGTAACTTCGCCAGCCAATACCTGATCCTGTGCCGCAGAGGAGCGGCCAATGGCTTCGGCTTCGCGATCCATGTGGCGTACATGGTCCAGTACCCGGACGCCCATTTCGGTTGGGGCCAGTCCGCTGCTGGTTTTTTGTAACAACGGCGCGCCAATGTCTTTTTCCAATGCGCTCATCCGCCGACCAACTGTTGGTTGGCTTAAATGCAAGGCGCGCGCTGCGCCTGACAGGCTACCTGATTCAATAACAGCCAGAAAAATAGGAAAGTCAGCCCAGTTAATTTTGGTTTCCATAATGGTTCGTCGTCCCATGGTGTGGTTCTTCTGAATGGATATGGGGGTATTATACTGATTTTCAATTGCGATTTCGCAGATATCCACATTTTCGTATAGTTGTTATACGATAATAGTGAACACTGTTCACTTTTCTAACCGACCAAATGCACCTAAATTCATTTTGTTCAATCCACACAAAAGGAAAACAAAATGTCCTCCCCAAAACTAATCAAATCTATTGCACTTGGTCTTTCATTGTCACTGGCTGGTATTGCACTTGCACCGATGGCTGCCGCTGCGGGTGCCGAGCCTGCCTTTGCTTTGAAATCAAATTCAAATGGCAAAATTCGTGCTGGTGCGAAAGCTTTCCATAAAGGTGATTTTTCGAAAGCTGCCTTTTTCCAAAAAGCCGCCTTGAAAAGCGGCCTGTCCAAATCTCGCAAAGCTGCCGCCTACACCAATTTGTGCGCCGCAGAAGGTGCGCTGGGTAATCTGGAAGCCGCTACTATTGCTTGTGCCTCTGCTTTGGAACTGAGACCAGATGCTTGGCAAGCTGCTAACAATTCAGGCGTAGTTGAATGGCTGGCTGGCGATCATGAAGCGGCTGCTGCAACATTTGCTTCTGCCGCTGAACTGGCTGGCGAAAAGGGTGCAATCGCCCGGACCAATGCGGTCATGGCCGGAGCTAGCCAATTGGCCAGCGCCAACTAAATCCCTCAATAATAAAGGCTGCCCCGTCCCCTCGGTATCCAGCCATTAGGGTTTCAAGAAACCCTGACCTTTTCACCCCGTCGCTCTCGCGGCGGGGTGTTTTTTTATGTAGTTAACCAATCTGGCTTAACAAACGGCAGATCCAGATCACGGGCCACGGCGGCGTGGGTGATTTCACCTTGCGCCACGTTTAGACCTAAGGCAAACCCGGGATCGTTGTTCAGAGCTTCGCGCACGCCTTGACCGACCAACCGTTTCAAATAGGGCAGGGTGGATTTGACCAAGGCAAAAGTTGAGGTCCGCGAGACCGCGCCGGGCATATTGGCTACGCAATAATGGACGATGCCGTCCACTTCAAAAGTTGGATCATCATGGGTGGTGGCATGAGAGGTCTCAAAACAGCCGCCCTGATCAATGGCAATATCAACCAATACCGCGCCCGGTTTCATGGTCCGAACCATTTCGCGGGTGACTAGTTTGGGTGCGGCTGCACCGGGCACCAAAACGGCCCCAATGATCAAGTCGGCTTCCATGCAGGCATTGGCAACGGCGCGTTTGGTTGAATATTCGGTTTTTAAGCGACCGCCATACACCATGTCTAATTCATTCAGACGTTCATCCGAGATGTCAAAAATAGTCACATCAGCCCGCAAGCCCATGGCCATCTGCGCAGCGTGAGTGCCAGATACACCGCCGCCCAAGATCACCACTTTGCCCGGTGCCACGCCGGGAACACCGCCCAGCAACACACCGCGACCGCCTTTTTCGCGCTCCAAACAATTGGCCCCCACATGGATCGACATGCGACCTGCCACTTCGGACATGGGTTCCAATAAAGGCAGACCGCCTTTAGGACCGACGATGGTTTCATAGGCAATGGCCGTACAGCCGCTTTTACGTAAGCCTTGGGCCTGAGCCTTATCGGCAGCCAGATGCAAGTATGTGAACAGGGTCTGGTCGGCACGCAGCATTTCATATTCGGATTTTTGCGGTTCCTTGACCTTTACGATCAATTCAGAGCCATCAAAAACCGCTTTAGCATTTGGCGCGATGGCACAGCCTACAGCCTGATAGTCAGCGTCTTCAAACCCAACTCCGGCACCGGCCTCAGTTTCGACCAGAACCTGATGACCGCTTTCGGTCAGATCAGCCGCCGCATCCGGGGTTAGGCTGACCCGGTATTCATGGGTTTTAATCTCTTTGGGGATACCGATGCGCATGGGATGTCTCCATTTAAGGGAATTCGGAAAATCAAGGCGCAAGAATACGCCAATTGATGGTGAATGTTCTTGCGTATTGCGCGTTATTCTATTGTATATCGCAATAAACCAGCGCAAATAGGATATTTATCAGGAGATATTTCAATGCGAATAGATGGGCGTGATGTGGCGATTCTGGATCGTTTGCAGGCCAAGGGGCGAATGGCCAATGCTGATCTGGCCCAGGAGGTGGGCTTGTCAGCTTCGGCCTGTCATCGGCGGGTGCGGTCATTGGAGGACACCGGAATTATTTCCGGGTATGTGGCACTGTTGAACGAAGAAAAACTGGGGCGTTCTTCTTCAGTTTTTGTGCAGGTGACATTGGACAATCAACAACGTGAAAACTTGAGCCGGTTCGAAGCGGCAGTTTCGGCCTGTGATGAAATCATGGAATGTTTTTTGATGACCGGGGAGGCCGATTATCTACTTCGGGTTTGTGTTCGCGATACATCCGATTATGAACGATTGCACCATGATGTGCTGACCCGCCTGCCGGATGTCACCCGGGTGGTTTCCAACTATGCCATTCGCAAAGTGTTTCGCCGCACCGCCTTGCCGCTCAGCAATACAACAGGTAATGAGCAGGCATGAGCAAAGATCAAACAACAATTCTGACCCAATTGGGCGGCCAAACCGAACTGCCAGCTTCACCAGAAGAGGCGAAGCTGGAGCGTGTACCCAATCCGCACAAGGGCGAACTCTATCTGGTTCGCTTTGCTGCGCCAGAATTTACCAGTCTTTGCCCGGTAACCGGACAGCCCGACTTTGCCCACTTGGTCATCGACTATGTGCCAAACAACTATCTGGTCGAAAGTAAGTCCCTAAAACTCTTCTTAGGCTCATTTCGCAATCACGGCGCATTTCACGAAGATTGTACCTTGGCGATCGGCAAACGAATTGTCGAAGTGCTCGCCCCCAAATGGCTACGTATCGGCGGCTATTGGTACCCCAGAGGCGGCATTCCAATTGATGTATTCTGGCAAACTGGGGAGGCTCCCGAAGGCTTGTGGTTGCCAGATCAGGGTGTGCAAGGGTATCGGGGACGAGGGTAGTGAGGTGATTTTACCTTAGGGTTGGTATTATTCTGTTGCACCTGATCTAGTATTCGTAGGAGACAATAAGGGTACCTTCCCCTCCAACAAACCACGGTGCCGGTTTAGCGCGCCAACAATGAATTCTGTAAATAGCCGAATGCGTGCCGTATGGCGTAGGTCGTTGTGGGTCAGAACCCAAAGGTCACTCTGTAATTGCAGTTCACCTGGGGGCATTCGATATAGGCCCGGTTCCACATCTCCCATGAAACAGGGCAGTATGGACATTCCCATTCCTGCCCGGATAGCCGCTACCGTTGAGTGGGGGTCGGTAACGATTTGAGTGACAGGCAGGTCCGGATGACTGCTCACCTCTACCCATTGCAGCGAAGAGGGTGACAGCGACCAACCAATCCAACCGAGCTTGGCAATTGGTTTTTTTGATGTAGCGCTAGGTAAATGCATCGCACCGACATAGGCAGCTCGGGCGATTTTCAAAACACGGCGGCCGACCAAATCTTCCGGGGGGTCGTTTGAAATTCGAATGGCGACATCTGCTTCGCGTCGGGCCAGATCAACCATCTCATAATTCGAAATAATCTCCAACTTGATATCAGGGTGTTTTACGCAAAACTCTGCAAAATCTGGCATCAACACATACGTGGTTAACGCGCCGGGAACGGCAACGCGTATGGTTCCATCCAGTTTGGTGTCCATTCCAGCCAACTGCCGGTCGACTGCATCACTTGCCAATTCCATTTGCAAAGTGACCCGTTGTAGCTCGTCCCCTGCGGGGGTTGTGAAATACCCCTCTGGTCGGCGTTCAAACACTCGAATGCCCAACTCTTTTTCCAATAAGGATATTCTTCTCAACACCGTTGAGCGACTGGTATCAAGTCGCTCAGCGGCCCGCCTTATGGACCCTTCTTGTGCAACAGCCAGAAAAAATCGCCGATTATCCCAATCCTTCATATGTCCATATATGAACAATTACTGAGTATAAATCAACAGTATCGCGTCATATTTGCGGTGACTATATTGAAATAGAGCTAAGAAAAAACTCCGGCGACTAGGGAAAACAACCCGTTCCCGGGACAAAAAGGAAGGAAAATAATAATGCAGAATAACATAACACCAGAGCTATTCTGGCTAACATGCATGGTCATATTAACAGCGTTTATGGTGACGCCATATGCGATTTATCGGCTCGGGAAATTAGGAGGGTTATGGCAAGTTTTCTTGCGTCCGTTGCCCGGTGACGCTCCATTTGAAGATGATTGGGCGCACCGAACCTATCGGGCACATATGAATGCGTTTGAGAGTATTGCATTGTTTGCGCCAGTTGCATTGATTGTTCATATATCTGGAACAGGGACAGAAGCGACAGCCATGGCCAGTGCAATTTATTTCTGGTCACGCTTGGTTTATGTGCCGCTTTATTATTTCAACGTTCCAATACTTCGGACTGCGATTTGGTTTGTCGCGCTGATCGCGACTTTATACCTCGCATTTCATGTGCTGTTCCTAACATTGGCAATTGGAAGTTAGAACCAAATATCTGCCTTGGGTTGCCCCTTGTGGGTAATCAGACTCGAATGAGCCTCTAGGCTCTGCTCCGCCGTTCTGTTTTCTGTTGTTGGTCCCTCCCGATTGGCACCAAAAATAGAACGGCGGTTTGATAAGAAAAGTTGGTCAAAAATATAATATTCGCTGGCTACTTGAGAATTGGCAGGGCGTATCAAGGGGTTGCGGGGGGGGGGCAAACCGGGTGTTTCAAACTAACCGCATC
>JAJFFR010000016.1 GCA_021776555.1 Robiginitomaculum sp. | reverse complement strand
TGTTGGTTACCTTGGGCATTATGGGTGCATTCGGTCCCAGACTTTCCATCATGAATATGGTGATCCTGCCCTCGCTGATCGGGATATCAGTTGATAACAGTATTCATATTTTCCATCGCTTTATCAAAGCCGGGAAAAAAGCCGATATCGCCTTTATCATGAACAGTACCGGACGGGCTGCGTTGATTACCACGTTGACCACATTGTTCGGGTTTGGCGGGATGGTCACAGCTTCGATGGGCGGGCTGCGCTCGATGGGTATCTTGGCCATTATCGGCTTTATTGCTTGTTTGGTCATGACATGGACCCTGCTACCCGTATTGCTTGAAACTTATCAGAAATGGGCGGGTACACCGACAAGGAGGAAATCCGCGTGAGCCAGATACAAGATTGCCTGATTGTTGCCGCCGGCAAAGGGACACGACTAAAGGGTTTGGGCGATTCCAAACCCTTGGTCGAATTGGCCGGCACCCCGTTGATCGAACACGCCATGCTGGCCGCCAGCGCCGCAGGTGTGCAAAACTTTGTAATCGTCACCGGCTATCAAGCTGCGCGTCTAACCGCAGCTGTGGGCCAAATGGCGAGCAAACATGGCTGGAACATCAAAACCGTGTTCAACCCGGATTTTCACCTGTCCAATGGTTTGTCGGTTTTGTGCGGCATGGAACATCTGTCAGCTGAGTTTTATTTGGCCATGTGCGATCATTTTGTCGAACCGGAGCTGTACCGCGCATTGGCCGAAGCTGAATTACCAAGCGGCGCCGTTGGACTTGGCATTGATTTTCGGCTGGATAATCCGATGGTTGATCTGGAAGACGTGACCAAGGTCGAGCTGGATGCGGGCCACATCAAAAATATCAGCAAGAGCCTGACCAGCTATAATGGATTTGATACCGGCATTTTCCGAGCCAACCCAAACCTGTTCAAAGCCATTGAAAGTGCCCATGCCAATACTGGCGATTGCAGTATTTCCGGCGGCATGGAAATTCTGGCGGCGCAAGGTCTAGCCTTAGGAATTGATGTTGGCAGCGCCAATTGGATTGACGTAGACTCAGAAGACATGCATGTGCTGGCCGAACGCTGGCTGGCCGAAACCTCGGTTTCCAATTCCGGCTAGAAGCCAAACCATTTCCAAATCAATTTTTTGACATGCTAGGCGTCCACGCGGGCGCGGTCATGCCTCTCTCCAATTATGAAAATTACAAAATGCCCGATCAAACTATGCTGCGCCTCGTCAACCGTTTTCATCTAACCAACAACCCAAAAGCCGATATCTTGTCCGGCCTGACCGTTGCCTTTGCGTTGGTGCCAGAGGCCATTGCCTTTGCGTTTGTGGCTAAGCTCGACCCGCTGGCCGGGTTATATGCCGCCTTTATGGTTGGGATTATCACCGCAACCATGGGCGGGCGATCCGGCATGATCTCGGGTGCAACCGGTGCAATGGCGGTAGCCATGGTAGGGATTGTCACCTTTTATGGAGCTGAATATCTGTTTGCGGCGATTGTACTGACCGGGTTGATCCAGATCACCGCTGGAGTTTTCCATCTGGGTAAGTTTATCCGGCTGGTGCCCTACCCGGTTATGCTGGGATTTGCCAACGGCTTGGCGATCGTTATTTTTCTGGCGCAATTGGGCCAGTTCAAAACCATCCAGTCGGCGGACAGCGTGCATGCAGACGAAACCTCGCATGGCGCGATTGATGTCTTGTTCAATGGCGGATGGATGCAAGGCACAGAAATGCAATTGATGCTTGGTCTGACCGTGTTGACCATGGGTATTATGTGGGTGTTTCCCAAAATTCCAAAAATCGGGAAAATGGTACCGTCTCCCTTAATCTCGATCCTGCTGGTTTCCGGGCTGGTTATTTTCTTTAATTTAGATACCCAAACCGTGGGCGATCTGGCGAGTATCTCTGGCGGGTTGCCGGATTTTCATATTCCAACCGTGCCATTTACCTTCGAAACCCTGACCATCATCTTTCCGGTGGCGCTGACTTTGGCGGCAATTGGGTTGATCGAGAGCTTGCTGACCCTGACCTTGATTGACGAAATTACTGAGACCCGGGGGCGCACCTCGCAGGAATGTATCGGGCAAGGCTTGGCCAATACCACGTGCGGGTTTTTCAGCGCCATGGGCGGGTGCGCCATGATCGGCCAGTCGATGATCAATATGAAATCTGGCGGACGCGGACGGTTGTCCGGCATCACCGCAGCTTTGGTTTTGCTCGGCTTTATCCTGTTTGCCTCCAACTGGGTGGAGTTGATCCCACTGGCCGCATTGACCGGCTTGATGATGATGGTGGTGCTCTCTACTTTTGCGTGGGCCTCGATCCGCATTATGAAGAAAATCCCGCGCGGCGATGCGTTTGTTATTGTGCTGGTTACCGCGATTACCGTAGCCCATGATCTGGCCTTGGCGGTCATTGTCGGGGTGATTGTTTCGGCGCTGGTTTACGCGTGGAAGTCAGCCCACCACATCTGGGTTTCTGAACCAGACACCAAGGCAAAAAACACCAAAGTTTACAAATTACATGGCCCGTTATTTTTTGGGTCGATCGCCGGGTTTCGAGATTTGTTTGATCCTAAAAAGGATATTGAAAAGAACATCGTCATCGACTTTGGAAATGCCCGCGTCTGGGACCATTCAGCCTTAAAAGCCATTGATTCACTGGCCGTAAAATACAAGGAAGCTGGGAAAAAACTAAGCTTGGTTCACCTCAGCCCCGATTGTATTTTGTTACTGAACAAAGCCAAAAATGCCGTTGAGATCAACACGGTGGAAGACCCACATTATGGCGTGCTAGTCGACTATGCGGACAGCATTAAAAAGCTGTAGTTATTTGAACTGCCCATAATCAATCGGCTGATGCCGATCCAAACTACGGCTGATTGGCGGCATGGGGTATTTCAATCCGGTGGCGCAGTTGAACAGGATCACCCGTTCGTCTTTACCTACCTGCCCTGAAGCCAAGGCGCTTTGCCACGCAGCAAACGTAGCCGCGCCTTCTGGACACAGTAAAAAGCCGTCTTTGCGGGCGACTTCATCGCGGGCCTGCATGATGTGTTCATCAGTTACCGCAATGGCAAAACCGCCACTTTCGCGCACGGCGCGCAAGATCAAGAAATCCCCGACTGCGGCGGGTACGCGAATACCCGATGCTGCGGTAAAGGCATTCTCCCAAAGCGGCGCGTGTTCCACGCCATCTTCCCACGCCTTTACAATCGGCGCGCAACCAGTGGATTGCACCGCCACCATGCGCGGGCGTTTGGAACCGATCCATCCCATGGCTTCCAGTTCGGCAAAGGCTTTCCACATCCCGATCAGGCCGGTGCCGCCACCGGTTGGGTAGAAAATCACATCGGGTACCTGCCAGCCAAATTGCTCGGCCAGTTCCAGCCCCATGGTTTTTTTGCCCTCGATCCGGTACGGCTCTTTTAGGGTTGAAATATCGCTCCAGCCCATTGCTTCTTTGCCATCCAGAACGATTTTGCCGCAATCATTGATCAGGCCGTTTACGGTGAAAACCTGCGCGCCTTGCAACTCAATTTCGCGGATATTGACTTCGGGCGTGTCGTCCGGGCAAAACACCGTGGTTTTCATTCCGGCATAACTGGCATAGGCCGCCAAAGCCGCCCCGGCATTGCCATTGGTGGGCATGGCCAAATGGCTTTGCCCCAGCTCTTTAGCCATGGCTACCGCCAACGCAAGGCCGCGTGCTTTGAACGAACCGGTCGGCAAGCGGCCTTCGTCTTTGACGATCACCTCGGTCCCGGTCGGCACTGAATTTCGCAACGGCACTAACGGGGTCATCACCTCACCCAATGACACCACATTCGCCGCACTGCCAACCGGCAGAAATTCCCGATATTTCCAAAACCCGCCAGTTCGCGCTTCGATCTGCTCGCGGGTAACACTGGCTGCAATTTTGTCGAGATTGTAGCGCACCAATAATGGTTTTCCCACCTTCGAAAGCCCGTGCAATTGGCCCGCCTCATAGCGCTCGCCAGTCATCGAGCACTCCAAATGGGTCACCGATGATCCGGTTTGGTCATAGAGCGCCACCGTTTGCTCTGGTTCCAGTAATGCAGGTTTTGTTGGGGAAGTCATTTGGTTTCTTCAATCCTCGGAGGGAGCAATCTTGTCTTGGGTTTGCGTGTCGAAATCACCGGCATCATGGCGCTCTAACAATTGATCTTCCGGCTCGCCCCACGCTCGATTGACCATGCGTCCCCGCTTTACAGCAGGCCGTTTGGCAATCTGATCGGTCCAGCGCACCACATGAGTATAGTCTTTGGTTTGCAGGAACTCAGCCGCATCATAAACCAGCCCTTTGACCACTGCACCATACCACGGCCAGATCGCCATGTCGGCGATAGTATATTCATCGCCGCACATATAGGTCTTGTCGGCCAAATGTCGGTCCAGCACATCAAGCTGGAGTTTGACCTCCATGGCAAACCGATCAATGCAGTATTTGATTTTCTCGGGCGCATAGGCATAAAAATGACCAAAACCGCCGCCCAGATACGGCGCGCTACCCATTTGCCAAAACAGCCAAGACAAACATTCAGTCCGTTTGGCCGGGTCAGTTGGCAAAAATGCACCAAACTTTTCGGCCAAATGTAACAACATGGCCCCGGATTCGAAAATGCGGGTGGGCGGATTGGTGCTGTGGTCCATCAAGGCGGGGATTTTAGAGTTGGGGTTCACGTCAACAAAGCCGCTACCGAATTGATCGCCCTCCATGATGTTGATGAGCCACGCATCGTACTCCGCACCTTTGTGCCCAGCTGCCAGTAATTCTTCGAGCATCACGGTAACCTTCACGCCGTTTGGCGTGGCCAGTGAATAGAGTTGAAACGGGTGTTTTCCGACCGGTAAATCCTTGTCATGAGTAGGCCCGGCAATTGGGCGGTTAATGGCTGCAAACCGACTCTCGGTCTCGTTTTCCAATTTCCAAACTTTGGGCGGGATGTAGGCGGATGGCTCACTCATGGACTAGGCTCCGGTTCAACAGGTTCAAAAACCAATGCCTGATCCTTTCCAACAGAAACAACCAGCAAAGGCGGGAAACTAACTTCATTCAAGATGGCAAATCCAACCCGGGTTTTCAAGGCGCAGTACGGCACGTCCACGGGATTGTGATCTCTACTTTTCTGCTCATGCTTTCGCGCCTCCAGAAATTAGAGATTTGTCGAGATTCCGTTGAAATTGTACAGGTGCATTCGGCAGTTCAATGGCTTATTCGAAGTCTGGTTCGTCATAATCATCAGGAAAATTGATCGACCATCCGAAAGCCTCTTCGGCTGCGACACGCAACTCGTACGCCAGTCGGCGTCCATCTTGTCCATTTATGAAAACGATAAAACCATTGCCTTGTGAAGGATGGCCTTCCACCCAGGTCTGGTAACTGTTGTTCGCTCCACCATGGTGGAAGACGAATTTTTCTCCCGCTCCATTCAACCGAGGCCCCAAGCCATGCCAGCTCTGGGGCACGCGCGTAAGCATATCATTGCGCAGGGGTGCGGACAAAAAAGTATCATCCTCAAGCAAAGCCTGAACAAATATCGCCATATCCTCCGCGCTGGTCCATAAACCTGATGCGGCCATTTCCGGCATAGCCTCATACCCTCGTGGGAGCGCTCTGGGTTTTCCATTCTTGTCATGTGCGCGGGCAATGTTTTTGTGGGCCTCAGGAAGCGGATTCAAAAATGTACTGCGTTTCATTCCGAGGGGATCGAATACATATTTTCGGGCTGCGGCTGGATAGCTAAGACCCGTTACGTCTTCGACAATAACTTGGCTGACCGTAATACCACCGCCCGAATAATCCATTTTTTGACCTGGTTCAAACATGAGGCGGACAGGCCCATGTTTGGCTGGTGGTTCACCATTTAAGGTTTGTATGGCTGTTGGCAATTTCTCGCCGGGGTTAAAATCTGGAAAACCATGCTGACTAAAACCAGAGGTGTGCGACAGGAGTGTTCGCAAGGTAACCTTCTTCTGGGCCGTGTATTTTCCGTCCGGCACTTTCCAAGATGCCAAATAGGTGTTCACATCCTGATCTAAATCGAGCTGACCATCTTGCACCAAACGAAGAATAAGAGCTGCATTGATCAGCTTACTTACAGAGCCTGCCGAGAAAACCGTTTGAGAATCAATTGGATGCGATGAATTTGCTGATTTGACGCCATACCCATGAAGCCAAACAAGCTCGCCGTTGTGAATAATGGCAACGCTAGCGCCCGGTACGCCATAGGCTGCCATACGATCAGAGATCGACCATCGCTCAGAATCCGCTTTTCCGCGCTCCTCCCACTTTCCAATCGATCTCTCAAATGAACTGATCCGCGCATCTTCCACACGCGATACTTGAAAATTAACATCCGATGGTTCGGTTGATGTTTGCGAGCATGCCGAAAGAGCAAAGGCGGTGAAGGCAGTTGCCGCACTCAATAATAACCGGTTCATCATGTGAATTCCTTTTTGATAACCATATCACGCCATGAGAAATAAAAATAATGACTATTTATTAGTTTTAACCTAAGTAAAACTAATGATAAAATCTGATGATCTCTTATTGATGTCCTATTTATCCAGTGAGCGCTCCATAGCCGCTGTGGGTAGGCGGATGTACCTGACGCCATCAGCGATTAGCCAAAAACTGGCATCACTTGAGGAAAAACTTGGATTGAAGTTGGCAGAAAGACACGGAAGATCGGGCATAATCCTGACGGCTGATGGGGAATTCTTGGCTGATCGAGGTTTGGAAGTACGCTCCGAACTAGCGTTCGTTCAAGATGAGTTGAATAAAAGGAAAGGTGTCATTAGTGGCGTGATCAGCGTGACGGCCTCATTTGGTTTCGGTCGGTGCCATGTAGCGCCAGCACTTGGTAAATGTAGCGAAATTTATCCCAACATATCTATCGATCTGAAGTTGAGTGATGACCTCAGCCATGTCCCACAGAGCGCCTGGGACATCCTGATCAGAATTTCTCCCCAAAAAAACACCCCATTTACCTGCACAGAGATTTCAAACAATAGGCGTCTTGTTTGTGCGTCACCAGCCTATGTGAAACGCCATGGCAAACCTCAGCATCCTGATTGCTTAAAACAACATGGGTGTATCTCGATTTCCGAAGATGGGCGAAAAGGTACTTATTGGAGTTTCATCGCAAGAAATGGTGTTGAAAAAACGGTCAAAGTGATGCCGCGTTTTAGAACGAATGATGGAGAAACAGCTTTAGATTGGGCCATCAATAGTTTGGGGATAATTGTTAGGTCAGAGTGGAGTGTTTTACCGGCAATCAAGGCAGGGCGCCTTGTTGAGCTACTGCCTGACTGGTCTGCACCCGACGCACCTATCGTCGCACTTACCAAGAATCATCCCGCTGAATCCGTTCGCATTCAAACCGTTTTGAACTATTTGACCCAAAACCTGATGATTGAATAACCAAATGCAGAATTGCAATAGTCATTCTTGCTGTACCCACCCCCGCTGCCATAGATTCTCAACCCGGCCACGGGATTGTGATCTGCCCTATTTCGTTGGTGCTTGTGCATCGCCATTGGCTACGGCCAGCCACGCTTGGTCCATCACATAGGCCCGAATGTTTTGGGCATCCTCATTGGTCAAAACCTTGTCAAAGGGGGTCATTCCGCTGTCGCTCAACAAACCTTCCATGACGATTTCATGCCAAGTTTCGGCATCTGCCGTTTGATAGGACCAGCGCAAATCAGGCAGTACGCCGGAGCTGATCACCAACGGTCCGTGGCAGACCATGCAGCTTTCCGCATACAGTTGAAAGCCAACGCTGATTTGGTCCGCCGTGCCGAAAGTTTCCCCTTTAGGTTGCTTCACCACGAAATTTTCCATCGGATCCGGGATCGCGCCGGTACCGCCCAGTTTGAACACAACCACCCGGCCGATATCCGGTGCAACCGCTTCGTCCCAACCCTGTCCGTTGTTTAAGGCCCATCCTCCGCCCCAGCCGGTGGCAACGGCCACGTATTGCTCGCCATCAATCGCATAGGTCGACGGGGCCGCAGCAATGCCGCTATTGACACTTTGCGCCCATAATTTGTCACCGGTTTCTGCATTGTAGGCCGTAAAATTGCCACGCAATGTGCCTTGGATGACCAATCCGGACGCGGTGGCCAGGATGCCGCCATTGCCCGGGCCTTTATGTTCAACTCGCCAACGCTCTTGCTGTTTGACCGGATCCCACGCCAGCAAGGTACCTGTATAGCTAGCCCGGATTACATCCAATGTGCCGGCTGGGTAAGTCGGCGGAATACCGGCTGCATAATCCGCGCCAAGATTCCACTTTGACTTAGCGCTCTGGCCCTCCGGCAGAGATTGATACAATTGCGGTACTTGTTGGGCCGGAATATAGGCCAAGCCGGTTTGCGGGCTAAACGCCATCGGATGCCAATTGTGCGCGCCCATCGGGCCGGGAACCCCCAAAAATTCCTTTTCAGTGTACCGCGCATCTGGGTGTTCAATCGGACGACCTTGCGGGTCCAATCCACTGGCCCAAGTGATCGGCACGAAGTTTTTCCCGGAAATAAATTCCCCGGTTTTGGCATCCAGAACGTAATAAAATCCGTTCTTGGGAGCTTGCATCACCACCCTGCGCGCTTGTCCTGCCTCGCCCAATGGTAAGTCCGCCAATATCAGCGTCTGGGTTGCGGTGTAATCCCATTGATCGCGCGGTGTGGTTTGAAAATGCCATTTGTACGCGCCGGTATCGGCATCAACCGCCACGATTGATGATAAGAAAAAATTATCACCAACACCTTCCGGGTCACGAAGCGTTGCGTTCCATGGCGAGCCATTGCCAACTCCGAAAATAACATTGTCATTGCTCGTGTCATAAATGATCGAATCCCAGACTGTGCCACCGCCGCCGTCACTGGTCCACTTACCGGTATCGCCCCATGTATCGTTGGCTTTTGCAGCAAATATACCGTCCGATGCCGCACCATCGGGTTGCTTGTTTGGATTGGACGTTGTGTAGAACCGCCAAGCCAATTCACCGGTATGTACATCATAGGCCGACACATAGCCGCGCACACCAAACTCGGCGCCGCCATTGCCGATCAGAACCTTGTCTTTGACCACGCGCGGCGCGCCGGTAATGGTGTATGGCTTTGACTTATCTACGGTGAGCACGCTCCAAAGAACTTCCCCGGTTTGGGCATCCAAAGCTTGCAGGCGACCATCAAAGATACTGGCAATGACTTTGCCCTCGTGGACCGCTACGCCCCGATTGACCACATCGCAGCACCCTATGGCGGCATCTTCACCGGACACTTGCGGGTTATGTACCCACATCTCTTCGCCGGATTTTGCATCCAGCGCATAGACAATTGACCACGCGCCAGTAACGAACATTTTGCCATCCACCACAATCGGAGTGGCCTCCACCCCCCGGCTGGTCTGTAAGTCATAGGTCCACGCCACGCCAAGTTCGTGTACGTTTTGCTGGTTGATTTGTTCCAGACGGGAAAAGCGTTGTTCTTCATACCCGCCGCCATAGCTCAGCCAAGCTTCAGGCGTGGCCGCCGCATTGGCAATGTGCTCTGAATTTACTGTTGCCAGTGTCAAATTCGTGTGCGGTGCTTCCTCTGAACAGGCCACCAACCCACAGGCCAACACAGCGATCATTCCTGAAATTTTCAAACTCACAATATCCCCCTGAATATATTTACGGGATTTATATTCAAGGCAGGCTCCGCTAAGTCAATGCACGTATAAACTACATGCCCGAACCCAGCCAGCAATTGGGTTGGCTTCTACCGTTAATCTGCGCGGACCCGTTATGAAATTTTACATCGCCATACCACTGGTACTTTTGGGTTTTGCAATTGCAAATCCCAGTTGCGCGGAAACGGACGACATCATCGTCACAGCCACGCGCCAAGCATTACCCAACCGAGAATACGCCGGGAGTGTCGCGGTGCTGACGCTGGAACAATTACAAGCCACCTCGCCCGTGCATCCGGCCGAAATGCTGAATGAAGTGGCTGGCGTCAATATCCATCGCGGTAGCGGTCAGGAACATTTAACGGCCATCCGCTCGCCAGTGCTGACCGGCGGGGCCGGAGCCGGGTCATTCCTGTATTTGGAAGATGGCGTACCGTTGCGCGCCGCCGGGTTTTCTAACGTCAATGGATTGTTTGAAAGCGCTATGGAACTGGCCGGTGGTGTCGAGATTACCAAGGGACCAGGTAGTGTTTTGTACGGCTCCAACGCAGTGCATGGCCTCGTCAACATCCTGTCAGAACAACCGTCAAGCACCAGCCAGTCAGAGCTGGACCTGCTAGGCAATGAGATCGGGTTCGGACGGTTAAAAGCCTCGTTTGGTGGCGCAGCTTTTTCCGGCCAATTTCGGGCCTCAGCCAGCTTCGCCCACGATCCAGGGTTTCGCGAGTTTTCCGGGTTTGATCAGCAAAAAATCCAGATCCGCCATGATGGGGGATTTGGTGACTGGACGGTCAAAACCCTGTTCACCTTCCAAAACCTCAATCAGGAAACGGCTGGTTTCATCCAAGGCGTAGATGCGTACAAAGACCTTGCTTTGGTCCACAGCAATCCCAATCCGGAAGCCTTCCGTGACGGCAAATCGGCCCGCTTTGCGGTGCATCTGGACAAAGCAATCGGTGCCAGCGGCAAACTATCACTGATCCCCTATACTCGGTGGGTTGATCTGTCATTTCGCCGCCATTTTGTACCGGGCAAAGCACTAGAAGATAGTGGACATCAGAGCATTGGCCTGTTGGCGTCTTATCAGAAAACCACCGAAAGCCATGGATACACCATTGGGCTGGATAGCGAATATACATCCGGGTTTTTGCATGAATTTCAGCCGGACCTAAGCGTTTTTTCGTTTATTCAGGGCGAACATTTTGACTATCAGGTCAAAGCCATCGTTCTGGCCCCTTACGCGCAAGTTCGCTTGACGCTTGGGCCGCAGACACAACTGAATATCGGGGCGCGGGCCGAATACACCCGGTATGACTATCACAACAAACTGAACATTGGTCAGTTTGGCCGCTTCATCCGCATTGCCGACCGGCAGGATGATTTTCTCACCCTGTCGCCCAAGATCGGTCTAACCCACGCGTTGACCGCAGATGTGAGCCTGTATGGACGATTGGCCCGAGGCGCACGCGCCCCGCAAATCACCGATGCCTACAGTCTGCAAAGCAATCAGGTGCCGGGCGACATCAAAACGGAAACCCTTGATTCTGCAGAAATCGGACTCAAGGGAAAGCTTCACG
>JAJFFR010000150.1 GCA_021776555.1 Robiginitomaculum sp. | reverse complement strand
ACGCTGGCGTCCAATACTTGCGCCGCCAATGCCAAGGCTGTGACGATCAGGACCGGGCGCAGCAGACCAGCCGCCGCAAATAACAGTTTTTGCACGACCAAAAAACGGCCCGATTTTGGTTCTTCGCGTAAGAAAGAGACTCTGTTGTGGATGGCTTTGGTGGCAAATTGTGCAACGATCAGCGCCACAACAATTGCCCCGATTTGCGCGTAAAACTGTGGCGACATGGCCCATTCGAGCAATTGGTCGAGTAGAACCAGACTCTGCGCCCGCAGGTTTTCTGTCATCTCACTGTTCATTACCGTCTCTCCCCCAAAACTGCATACCAAGTTGCTTATTGAATGATTTGCGCGGTAAGTCGATGCCGATCAGCTTGATTGCTGTGACGGATTTAGCCAATTAAATTGCTCAACGTTCCAATACCAGCAATGGTAATAGTGATCTCATCACCCTTACTCAGCATGACACCGCTCTCCAGACCACAACCGCCGGGTAGAGTGCCGGTGCCAAAAAATTCACCGGAATGCAGGTGCTCGCCCTGACTGACGTGGGCCAAGGCCTCGCCCAAGCTGTATTGCAGGCCGGCGGAGGAAACTTCGGCCACTTGCTGACCATTGATGGTCACCATTCCAGTTAAGGCATTGATGTTAGGCAATATTTCATCGGCGGTAACAAATTCAGCCGAAATCGCATTGGCGAAATGTTTGGATTTTTGGGGGCCGAACCCACTTTGCATTTCTGGCATTTGGGTGTCGCGGGCCGAAAAGTCGTTGAATACTACAAAGCCACCAATTGCGGCTAAGGCCTCATCGGGACTGGCATTGTAAAGTGGTTTAGCCAGCACAAAGCCCAGCTCCAACTCATAATCCATTACGGACGAGTATTTCGGCCAGACAATGGTTTGCCCGTGTCCATAAAAATTGAGGTGATTGCCCATGTAATAAATGGGTTTTTCGTACCAGTGCGGGGCTGGTTTCAGTTTGGGGTGCAATTTGCCGGTCAGTTTTTGATATAGCTTGGCGATCCGATAGGCACCCGGCCGATTGGCTTTGGCAAAATTGGTGGCCGCACCAATAAAGTGCGCCTCATATAACATAAAATCCCGGTAGGATTTGGGGGCAAACGGCTTGGGGTCGGCGGCATTATATTGTTCGGCAGTTTGCCCGGTGGCGGCGAGAAATTCCGCAAATGCCTTGGAATTAGCGCGCAGGGTTTTCCATTGCTTGCCTTCTTGCACCTGAACTTGAAATTTGCCGTTTTTGCCGTGTTTTCTGTATTTCATTCTACCAACCTTGTACTCGGGCCAAAATGGCCTCTCCGTCGATTTGCGCCCCATTGGCGCCCCATATATGGTTAGGTGCCATCAAACGTAAAGTGATCCAACCATCGCGCACCGGACCAACTGGCAAGGCGTCACAGGCAAACACAATGGCGGCGCGTTCTGCAAACAGGCGCGGATCAGCCGCTGGGTTTTCGGATAACCAATTGATCAAGGGCGCAATCGCTGGTATTTCATCGCCAATCCGGCGGATTTCATCGGCAAAGGCTTGCGCGACCGCCTTGTCTTGCAGGGCGCGCTGAATATCCAGCGCAATCACATTGCCCGAGCCTTCCCAGACGCTGTTCAAAGGCGAGGTGCGAAACAAGTTGGGCAAGCCGCTTTCCTCAACAAACCCAACACCGCCCAAACATTCCAACGCTTCGGCCACGACCGACGGTTGGCGTTTGCATACCCAGTATTTGGCAATCGGGGTTAGTACCCGGCTAAAGGCGGCCATGTGCGGATTTTTGGCTGCCGCATCAAAACTGGTGGCGACGGCAAAGCTCAAGGCCATGGCGGCTTCGGATTCCAAGGCCAGATCAGCCAAGGTGTTTTGCATCAGTGGCTGATCAATCAATTTACGCTGAAACGCCGTGCGGTGCGATACATGATGTATCGCCAATTTGACGGCTTTTCGCATCCCAGCGGCCGAGCCGGAAACGCAGTCAAACCGGGTATGATGAGCCATATTGATGATGGTCGGGATGCCGCGCCCCGGTTCGCCAACTCGTCGTCCCCACGCGCTTCGGTATTCGATCTCGCTGCTGGCATTGGAGTGGTCACCCATCTTGTCTTTTAAGCGTTGTATCTCAATGGCATTACGAGTGTTGTCCGGTTTCCATTTTGGTACAAGAAAACACGACAAGCCGTTGTCTTCATAAGCTAATGTCAGGAACGCATCGCTCATCGGAGCCGAGCAAAACCATTTGTGGCCGATCAACTCTGCCTCGCCATCTGCGCCGACTTGCGCCCGCGTAGTATTGGCCCGCAAATCAGAACCGCCCTGTTTTTCAGTCATCGCCATGCCAAAGGTCAACGCGGTCTTTTGGTCTTTGGGTTGGCAATTTTTATCATAATCGGTTGCCAGCGCGCCGGGTAACCAAGTATCGGCAGTCCAGCTCTCTTTTTGCAACACCGGAACCACGGCATAGGTCATGGTCATCGGACATCCCACACCAGTGTCGGCCCATGCCATCATCTGGCTGAGGGCTGCGTGGGCGATCTGGCCGTTCGCGGAATGGGTCCAAGCGCGGGCCGAAACGCCGTTTTGCAAACCCAATTGCATCAACTCATGATAGGCCGGGTGATAGTCAATCTCGTCGATCCGCCGCCCTCGTGCATCAAAGGCGCGCAAAACCGGCTTGTTTTCATTGGCCAAGCGACCTTGCTCGCGAGCATGGGCCGATCCTGCCAGTTTGCCAAAGGCGGCCAGATGCTCGCCGTGGCCTTCTAGGTCGTGTGCCGGAGCCATGGCCGGGTCGCCAAACAGGTCGAAATCACCGGGCAAAGGTGGTTGATTGGTCACCTCATGGGTGGCTAATTCGGATCGGGGGGTGTTGTCGCTCATACTTTTACCCATGACAGTTTTTCGTGTTCAAATACTTCGCCCGGTGGTCCTTGTATGGGCAAGGCCTCTGGATCATCAAATGTACCCAAATACAAATGCGTCTCGCCAGCCCAGTTTTCGCCCTGATAGGACAGGGGCGTGCCGCAGTGTCTACAAAACCCGCGTTTTACACCGGGCGAACTGACGTACAGGGATCAGGCTTGGCCTTGCCATGTCACCTGATCATCCAAAAACCCAGCAAAGGTCGAAAATGCCGCCCCGGTATAAGACCGGCAATCATTGCAATGACAGGCACTGACAAATTTGGGCTTGCCGGTGGTTGTAAAGCGCACCGCGCCACAGCCGCAACCACCTTTGTATATTTTCTGCTTCATGCGCCAAGTTTGGCGTTTTTCATGATAATGAGCAATACTGTTATCCGAAAGAGGTGTGACAATGGTTAAACCAAACAAGACACTGGAAAATACAGGAGATGTCGCGGTATTTCTGGATAAAATTCCCAAAGACCAAAAACGCGATGATTGTAAGGTGATCTGTCAAATGATGGCGGATTTATCTGGCGAACCCGCAAAGATGTGGGGCAAATCCATCGTCGGATTTGGCAGCTATCACTATAAATATGAAAGCGGACGCGAAGGAGACATGATGCGTGTCGGCTTTAGCCCGCGCGCCCAGAATATTGTGCTCTACATCATTGGTGGGTTTTCAGAATTTGAAGACCTGTTAAGCCGTTTAGGCAAACACAAACATGGGAAATCCTGCTTGTATATCAATAAATTGGCCGATGTGGATATGGATGTGTTGCGCGAACTGGTTATAGATTCATTGGTCTATGTAAACACGAAATATCCGAGTGAATAGTGGTGGGTTGACGCTGGTTTACCTCCTCTGCCAAAGGCAGAGGGGGTATTTCGCGTCTTTGCGGTCGACCTACTTACCCGCCATAATCCGAGCCGCCGCCGCCGCCGCCGGATGATGGTGGAGGTGAAACGGGCAGGGTGCCACCGGCGGTATTTCCGGGGGGTGGGACAGTTGAGTCTTCTGGGTCATCTTCGTTTTCTTGCTCGTTTCCGCCACCACCGCCATTATTGGTATTGCCGGGCTTATTGTAGCTAGCCAGCAGTTTGGTCAGAGCGGCTTTTTTGGCTTCCTTATCAGTTGTCTCAAGTTCAACCGCCCCTGAGAGCATGTATTCAAGAATTTTGACCGCGACGTCGTCGGGCACATTGACCTGATCAAGGATGCCCTTTGCTGAACCTTCAAAGTCATTTGATCCCGATGTATTCATTGCGGCGATCAAATGTTGCCCGACCAACGCAACTTTGTCCTCATCAGAGGTTAACGCATATGAATCAGGGTTCGGAGCGGTATCCGGATTATTGATCGCGGCCGCTCCTGCGAATGTGGCGGTAATCTGCCGTTGAAACATAGTGTCCACATTTACATTGGTTAAATCTATGCTGATTTCACCCAGTGGCGGCAGAGCATCGTCCTGCTGTTCGTTTTGTTCGTCACCATTGCCACCGCCGGAATTGCCTGCCTCGGTTTTTACCGGGTATTTGTTCACCAGATTGTTCAAGGCGATCTGCGCATTGCCGTCATTCTCATTATTGGTGGTGGTGAATTGTAAAACCAAGGCAATGGCGTCGTCGGATATGTCAGAATTGTCCAATATTTGTTGCAGGTTATTTTGAAAATCTTGGACAGAATGTGATAAATCCAAAACGTCTCCAGCTCCGGCCGAGAGTCCTGCAGCAACGCCGATGAAGTTTCTGGAGTCATCCAAGTTGAATTTCAAAATCAAATTTTTCATTTTTCTGGCGGTTTGCACGATTTTCTTCTCGGCCTCGGACAGGTCTTTATCCATGATATCGTCCAATTCATCGAATGTTATACCCGTTCCATCTGCTACTGCTTTTTGAAAGGCGGCATTCGCTTCGTCATTGTAGACTGCTCGACGTGCCTGAATGGTTGCCACATTGACTTGGCTGAGATCCAAGTTTTGCTGGGCCATGGCCGGAGCAGAAATCGTTATGAACGCCGCAGCCGGAGTCAATACGACCGCTCTGGCCAAAGCCAAGGATTTGAAGGTTTGTGAAATGATCATTAGCGTCCCCTTGATACGGTACCCTGATGGGGCATGATCTGTGGTTGATTATTGGTTACTAAAGCGAAGAACTATCAATGCCAGCCACGAATGTCGTACCCACTATTGGGTAGAGCGGCGCGCTATTTGTTGTTTTGCCTGCTTTTTATGGCTTTTAGGACCCGTTCCCAATGGCTGTACATCAGGAACGTTCCGGCACCGGGTACGATTTCCAGTTCGGTTCCAGGAACTTCACGGGCAAAAGTTTCGGATTGCACGGGTGTGACAATCACATCCTGATCCCCATGCAGGATATAAAATTTATGTTTGGTTTGTTGGGCGTCTTCGGTGAAGTCCCGAAGGGAAAGAAAACAATCTTCGCGAAAGGCGGCAGCCCCTTGTTTTAAGCCCAACCGGTTTCCCTCAATAACCAAATCCATGGTTTCGGGGTTTCCCAGCGCCAATAAATCGGCTCCGCCTTCCTGACAAATAGAACGAGCTAAGTCTTCGGCTTTGTCATCATCGAATAGCATGACCAATGTCCGGGTAATCAAGGGCAGAAGTTGCGGCACATGCTTGGCAATCCGTATGATCACTCGATGCCGCCTTGGAGATTGCGAAAACCATTCGTCGCGCCAAATGGGCGAGCGTGAAACGGCAAACATATTGGCGACGCGGTTGGTATACAATTTAGCAAACCGCAGGGCATAGACCGAACCAATCGCTAAGCCGAGCAAGTCGGCTTTGGCGATGTTCAATTCATCCAATAATTCATACATATCGGCGGCTATTGTATTGAGCAGTGTTTCTTGTTTGCCATTGCGTACTGGGTCCGAATCTCCAATGCCGGGGCGATAGGGGCAGATAAACCGCAAATTCATTCGCTCTGCTGCCAAAATGGCCGCGCTGGGCAGCACCGTGCCATAGGGCATGTTGTGGAACAGCAAGACCGGATGCCCTTTGGGATTGCCTTGCTCCAGATAAACCATTTTGCGCCCATCTCGCAAAGTGATCTGGTGAATTGATCTGGGCAGATGGGCGTGATTGATCGGGTCAATTTGCGATTGTGTAAATTGTGAAGAAACTAAAATACCGGCCGAAATCCCGCACAGCAATCGGACAATAGCGGCAATATCGCAGGCATTCGTTTTCTTCTTGATGCGTTTGATGTGGGTTCGAATGGTGGCGATGGTGGTTTTTCGATTTTTGGCAATATCGGGAATTTGTTCACCACTGGCCAACTGCACTGCAATTTTGGTTTCGGCATCAGTTAGGTCATAGGCATTTTGAAAAACACTCGATTGTGTTGGATCAAAGCCTAAATTAACGATGGTAAAAAAGAACTGGTTTTGCGTGGGTGCGTCTTGGCTGGTCAGGCCGCTTATTGAACTATCTTCAATTTTTTTGATCAAAATACAGGTGTTTATACTGGCTTGTGGGTTTAGGTATCCCGGTTCGATCAACACGTTTTCTTGGGTTTTTTCGCCAATAAACCGGCGGGCTTGTTCAAGGCTGGCTGGATGGGTGCAAAACGTTGATATTTTGTCTGGCATTTCACCATTGGCGGTTTTTGCTAGTTGGTTCCCGGCCAAAATAGAGCCAGAATGATCACAAACCACCGCAGGATTGGGACTTGCATCCAATAATTTCTGTAAATCAGGCGTATCTGGCTTTTTGCGACCCATTCGTAGCTGGATGTCGCGCGCCCGACCCAAATGATCAAGTAGTTCTGGGGCCAATGACAAGTCCGACGAAACATTCAAGTCATCGTGAATTGGTAGAGGATTTGCCGGTGCCTCTCGTTGCGCTAGGGGCGGGCTTCCAAAAATCAACCGATCAAGGGTCTCAAATATCTCGTCAAGATCATCGGCGGCCAAGGTGGCCGCATAAACCGCGGATATTAGTTTGTCTTTGTTCGGATCAGACACAGTCGTCCCAAATCCCCCGCCCAGCGCAATTTTAGCCAGCTTTTGTACCGGCTATCCATTCGTCGACCCGGCGTTCCAATATGGTTAGCGGCATGGCACCGCCGCCTAGAATGGTATCGTGGAAGGCGCGGATGTCGAATTGCTCGCCAAGTTCGGCTTCTGCCCTGCGGCGTAGTTCCTGGATTTTCAGCATGCCGATTTTATAGCCGGTTGCTTGCCCCGGCCAGACGATATAGCGGCGAACTTCGGCCCGAGCTTGAGCTTCTGGTGCGGCAGAATTAGCAAGGAAATAGTCTATTGCCTGTTGTTCGCTCCACCCTTTTGAATGCAGGCCGGTATCGACAACAAGGCGAATGGCCCGCCATATTTCTGAACCAAGCCGTCCAAATTGTGACAATGGGTCTTCATAGGTTCCCGGCATATCAACCGCCAACCATTCAGAATATAGCCCCCAGCCTTCTGCGTAGGCGTTAAAGTTGGTTTGCGTGCGAAATGTGGGGATGTCTTTTAACTCTTGCGCGATCGAAATTTGCATATGATGGCCCGGCAAGCCCTCGTGATAGGCGATCACTTCCAATTCGCGTTTGGGCATTGCGGTCATATCAGACAAATGCGCGTAATAAATACCGGAGCGAGAGCCGTCGGGGGTGCCAGGGAAATAATGCTGGGGCGCACCATCTTGCTCGCGGAACGGTTCAACCCGTTTCACCTCAAGATCGGCTTTGGGCAGTATACCAAAATAATTGGGTAGCTCTGCCTTGATTTTATCAATCGCAGCCGTGGCATCAACGATATAGCCCTGGCGACCTTCATCATCATTGGGATAATAAAGTCGGTCATCCTCTTTGGTTTCTCGCAAATAAGTGAAGAACTCTGGCAAGGTGCCTTCAAAACCAAACGCGTCTTTGACGCTTTGCATTTCATCGCGAAGGCGCGCCACTTCGGTCAGACCAATTTCGTGTACTTCATTGGCCGTGAGGCTGGTTGTGGTCTGGTTAGCAAGGCGCTCATTGTAATAGGCTGCGCCATCGGGCAACTCGCCCACCCCATGTGCTTTTGGCGTGGCATTGGCTTGGTCTTCTTTTTGCCAAGCGATTAGGCGCGTATAAGCGCCTTGCCAATCGCCAAGCAGCGATGCGCGGATATCCGCTCTCAGCTGATCAGCCTTTTGCTGATTGATTTTTTCTTCTTCAAGCAATTTTGCGATTTTAGTTTTGGCGTCGGCCCAGATGGCGCTGTCTACGCCACTATCATCAAATGGTGCGCCAGAGATGATATCTGTCGATTGGGCAATCACCTTCTCAAACGCATAATAAGGGGGGCGAACGCCGGCCTCAGCATTCATTTTTGAGCGTACAATCAGTTGGTCCAAGGCGCGCGCAGATTGGCCGATCCGGCTTAGATAATTATCCATATTCTCGGCCTCACTCACGCGATGAAAAGCGATCAGCAATTGTGGAAAAAAGCCGTGTACAGCGCCCATCTGCTCGAACACATAGCCATTTGTGCGAAACGGCAGGGCAGCTTCTTCCTGTTCGGCCTGATAGACCCAAATATCGTATGAGGTTTTGGCATCGGGCGTCAGTTTGTCATAGTCAAAACTGGCCCGCAGATCAGCAATGCTCTGGCGTCGCCACGCAAGTTGAACATCCTCGGCTTCTACGGAAAAGTCATCAATCTTGTCCTGATTGGTATTGCGGCCAAGAAAGGTCTGCCCGATCGGGCTAAATGCGACTTCTTCTTCGTACTTTACCTCGAACCAAGCGTTCAGCCGGTCTGTTTCGGCTTGTACCGTTTCAACGGAGTACTCAATGGCCACAGTCTCAGTGGGCGAATTTGTGGTGGTGTTCTGGCCGCAGGCCGAAAGGGCAAGGACGGTTGCTATAGCAGTGAGTGTTGTGCGCATTAGTATGGTTCCCCTGGATATTTATTATCGTGAGACCTTAGGTTCAGGCCTGTTTGTTGGCTTGAAGGTAGGTGTGTCTTAGTGCCAATGCCAGCAAAATCGGATATTACCGCTCTCGTGAGCTTAAATTGCAGTA
>JAJFFR010000149.1 GCA_021776555.1 Robiginitomaculum sp. | reverse complement strand
ACGGTCAATGACCTTGCGGTTTCAGGTGCAAAACCACTTTATCTGACCTTGAATGCGTTCATCGAGGAGGGCTTTGATTTGCGGGTTTTGGACCGGCTGGTGCAGAGCCTTGGTCAAGCCGCCAAGGAGGCTGGCGTTCGGGTGGTAGCGGGCGATACCAAAGTGGTGCCGCGCGGCCATGGCGGCGGGCTTTACCTAGCCAGCACTGGCATTGGCGTGCGAAAACCAGACCTGAACCTTGGCCTGAAACAAATTCAACCAGGCGATGTGATATTGGTTAGCGGTCCGGTTGGTGATCATGGCATTGCTGTTTTGCTGGCCCGTGAGGACTTTGATCTGAAAGGCGATGTGCGTTCGGACAATGCCTGTGTGACCACCTTGACCGAACCTCTTTTGAAACTGCCCGGCCTGTGCTTTATGCGCGACCCGACGCGAGGTGGCCTAGCCATGGTGTGCAATGAAATTGCCCAAGGCGCCAAGGCGCAAATCCGACTAAACGAGGCCGCAATTCCCATACGAGAACCGGTGCGCGGAGTTTGCGAAATGCTGGGCTATGATCCGTATTATTTGGCCTGTGAAGGCCGAGTTGTGGTTATCATAGAGGCCAATGCAGCAGAAAAAGCATTAGCCATCTGGAAAAGCATTCCCGGCGGTGAAGATGCAGCCATCATTGGTTCGATAGAAAAGGGCAAGGTCCGCGTTATCGTACAAACCAGTATCGGCGGCGAACGGTTGCTAGAAGAATTGGAAGACGACCCACTTCCCAGAATTTGCTGACCTCAACTATTCAAAGAATCTAGTCGCTGTGAAGGGCAGTCGTGTATAGTATCAGCCGATCAAGAGGGGTGCAGATCAGTGAAACGTTATTCCGCATTGTCGCTTTTTCGCGAGGGTCTGAATGATCAAAAGGGATGGCAAGCCGCTTGGCGTAATCCTGAGCCAAAATCTGAGTATGACGTCGTAATCATTGGCGGCGGCGGCCACGGTTTAGCAACTGCGTACTACTTAGCCAAGGAACATGGGATTACCAATGTCGCGGTGCTGGAAAAGGGGTGGATCGGCGGTGGAAATACCGGGCGAAACACCACCGTAATTCGCTCCAACTATTTCTTTCGAGAATCAGCGGAATTCTACGATTTTTCAGTGAAGCTTTACGAAGGGCTTTCTCAAGAACTCAATTACAACATTATGTTTTCACAGCGCGGCATGTGGAACATTGCCCAAGACCGACATGGTTTGGAAATGCTACGCCGCGCCGCCAATGCGATGGGCTTAAATGGAGTGCCCGCAGAGTTTCACAATGAAACCGAAGTTCGACGTCGAATACCTTTGCTCAATGACACGCCGAGATTTCCCATTTTGGCTGGCCTCTTGCAATCACGTGGTGGCACTGCCCGACACGATGCCGTCGCTTGGGGCTATGCGCGCGGCGCAGACGACCGAGGCGTAGACATTATTCAAAACTGTGAAGTCACCGGATTTGATATCAAAAACGGTCAGATACGGGGCGTCAAAACATCAAAAGGAAAAATCAAAGCCAGGAAAGTAGCGTTAGCGGTGGCGGGTCATACATCCGTGATGGCAGAAAAAGCCGGATTCAGACTGCCGATTATTTCTTACGCCTTGCAGGCTTGCGTTTCAGAGCCGGTGAAACCTGTGTTGGATACCGTCATTATGGCGATGGGCACCGGTGTTTATATTAGCCAATCCGATAAAGGCGAATTGGTGTTTGGTGGCGGAATTGACCACTATCCTTCCTATGCCCAGCGCGGAAATTTGCCCGTGATGGAGCATACTGCCGCCGGGATTGTTGATCTGTTTCCACAATTTTCCAGAATGCGTTTTTTGCGACAATGGGCCGGAATTGTGGATGTGATGCACGATTCAACGCCCGTGGTTGGAAAATCTCCAATTGATGGAATGTACTTAAACTGCGGTTGGGGAACCGGCGGTTTTAAGGCAATTCCAGCAGGCGGGTTTTGTTTCGCGCACACCATTGCCCAAGATGAACCTCATCATCTGATCGCCCCCTTTAACCTAAAAAGATTTGAAACAGGCGCACTCATTGACGAAGCGGCCGGTGCAGGAATTGCTCATTAGAAAGACTGTCAAATGTTACAAATAACATGCCCGCATTGCGGACCGCGTTCGGAAATTGAATTTAGATGCGGCGGAGAGAGCCACATTCAACGACCTGGCCCGCCGGAGGATGTCAGTGATGCAAAATGGTCTGAGTATCTTTTTTTTAGAAAAAACCCAAAGGGCATCCACTTTGAACGTTGGCTGCATCGTTTTGGTTGTGGCCGCTGGTTTAATATCGCCCGTGATACTGTTTCTCATGAAGTCGTGCAGGAATATCCAATCGATAGCCTGGCACCAACAATCACCGAGAAAACCAGATGAGTGGATATCGGTTAGATAAGGGTGGGCATATAGACCGCAGCAAACCACTGGACTTCTCTTTTGAGGGAAAAAAATATTCTGGTTTCGAAGGCGATACATTAGCCTCTGCTTTGATGGCAAATGGTGTATCAGTTGTCGGTCGAAGTTTTAAGTATCATCGCCCTCGCGGCATTCTTGCGGCGGGTTTCGATGAGCCAAATGCCATTATGCAAATTGAGGCGGGTCCGCATACGATCCCCAATCTCAAAGCTACCGGTATTGAACTATATGATGGCTTAGAGGCCAATCCGGTGAATGCTTGGCCAAGTTTGGCCTTTGATGCGCTGTCCATAAATTCATGGCTTTCAAGATTTATCCCCGCCGCATTTTACTACAAGACCTTCATGTGGCCCGATTGGCATGTGTTTGAGTCGACGATCAGAAAAGCGGCTGGATTGGGGGTCAGCCCAAAGTGTCCAGATCCTGATGGTTATGAAAAACATTTCGCTCATTGTGATGTGCTGGTCATTGGAGGTGGTCCGGCCGGATTATTGGCCGCACAAGCGGCATCTCGTTCAGGCGCGCGGGTCATCATTGTCGAGCATGATCCAGAGTGGGGCGGGTCGCTCCTCACCGATCCTAAGCAAATGGATGGCGAGCACAGCGATGCTTGGATCCAAAAAATCGTCGATGAGTTGCAAGAAGCACCCCAGACAACTGTCCTAAATCGTACCATGGCCTTTGGCGTATATGATCATGGCCTGATTGGCCTTTGCGAGCGGGTAACCGACCATCTACCTATTAGTAGTCGGTCCGGAATTCGGCAGCGAATTTGGAAAGTTCGGGCCGCCCAAACCATTATTGCCAGTGGTGCGATGGAGCGTCCGTTTGTTTTTCCAAACAATGATCGCCCCGGCATTATGCTAGCCAGTGCTGGCGAAACTTATGCAAGGCGTTATGCCGCCGCACCCGGAAGAAAAGTGGTTGTGGTGACTAACAATGATTATGGTCATTACTGCGCGCAATCTCTCAAAAAAACCGGTGTTGAAATTGCAGCAATTGCGGATGCGCGGCTGCAACAAAATACTTCATTACCCGATCAGATTGATTTGAACGACTATCCAGTATTCTTTGGTACGACCGTTACGAATTCTTCCGGGCGACACCGGGTGCGTTCGGCCCAATTGCATGAAATTGACAGTGCTGGAAAAGCGATTCTTGGTCGAAGCCGCGATATTGATTGCGATACCATACTGATGTCTGGCGGATGGTCCCCTGTGGTGCATTTGTTTTCCCAAGCGGGTGGTAAGTTGGTTTTTGATGCCAAGGTCCAAGCGTTTATTCCAACGACTTGTGAGCAAAACATCGTCTGCGTGGGGGCTGCAACTGGTGAGTATTCATTGACCAAGAACTTGAGCGAAGCTGCCAATGTTGGGGTAAATGCCGCATCCAAATCGGGGTTCGAATGCAGGGCAATGGCTGTCCCCAAGATCACAGAAAGTGAAGAGTCCAGTGTGCGCGCCATGTGGCAAGTTGATGTCTCTGATATAAGAAGCACCGGGCAAAAAGCGTGGATCGACTTTCAAAACGATGTCACGGCAAGCGATGTGAAACTAGCGATCCGCGAGAATTTCCAATCAGTCGAACATGTAAAACGATACACCACACTTGGTATGGCTTCTGATCAGGGTAAAACCTCTAACGTCAATGGGATTGGTGTTATGGAATCGGTTTTGGAAAAGCCGATGGCGCAGGTGGGAACCACTAAATTTCGCCCGCCTTATGACCCTACGACAATTGGTGCGTTTGCTGGACGCCGAGTTGGCGATAACTTTGGACCACTACGCGCGCTTGCTGCCGAGCAAGAACATAAAGAGGCCGGCGCGAAATTTGATGATTACGGGGGTTGGAGCCGCCCCGTCTGCTATTTGCAAGGTTCTGAATCCGAAGATGAAGCGGTCCAGCGTGAGGCCAAGGCAGTAAGGCAGGGCGTAGGGATGTTTGATGCATCTCCGTTGGGGAAGATCGAAGTCTTTGGGCCTGATGCCGCCAAATTCTTAGACAGAATGTATGCGAATACGATGAGTACGCTCAAAGCTGGTCAGTGCCGATATGGCATTATGCTGGATGAGAACGGCATTGTATTCGACGATGGTGTACTGGGCTGCTTGAAAGAAGATCATTTCTTGGTTGGAACAACGAGCGGTAAGGCAACGGCAATCGCCGAGCAATTCGAGGAATGGTTGCAATGTGAATGGACCGATTTGGATGTGGTCACCGATAACGTCACAAGTGCTTGGTCCGTCATCAATCTAAACGGCCCTAATGCCCGCGCTCTTTTGCAAAAATTTGATTGCACCATTGATCTGTCACCTAATGCTTTCCAACATATGCAAATGCGCGAAGGCAGATTGGCGGGCGTATCGTGCCGTATTCAGCGTGTTAGTTTTTCGGGAGAATTGTCGTATGAAGTGTCGGTCCCTTGGGCCTATGGTGCCTCATTTTGGCAGGCGCTAATCAGTGAAGGCGAGGCGTTTGGGGTCTACCCATTTGGCATCGAAGCCTTGATGATCCTACGGATTGAAAAGGGCTATCTTCATGTAGGGTCAGACACGGATGGAATGACCGTGCCACAAGACATTGGTTTTGGAGGAATACTTGCGAAGAAAAAAAGTGATTTTGTGGGGCGACGTTCAATTATGCGACCCGATGCCATTCGCAAAGACAGGCGCCAATTTGTCGGACTTGAGACTATTTCAGGTCAGACGCCATTACGGGTCGGCGCGCACATCGTATCGCTAGGCAAGGTTATCCCTCCCATACACACGCAAGGCTGGGTCACCTCCAGCGTATATTCTCCAAACACAGCAAAACCTGCCGCCCTGGCATTGGTGGAACGGGGAACAGAAAGATATGGCGAGGAGGTCCAAGTTTGGGATCTAGGAAAATCGCGGCGGGCAAGAATCGTTCGGCCCGGTGTGTTTGACCCGGAAGGAAGGCGTTTGCATGTTTAGTTTGAAAGGCCAGTCTCCTTTAGCAAACAGTGGTTCTGCACAAACGTATTCGCACGCAAATATATCAATCCGCGAAGAGGCAGCCTTAGGCATTACAAAACTTGTAACCCGATGCATCGAGCCAAAGAGCATTGATGCGCTTGCTAGAAAAGCAAACATAAATCTTCCGCACAAAACAAATGTAGTAGAGTACTCGGGCGCTTTGGATATTGCGTGTATTGCGCCGGGAGAATGGCTCATTATCGGAACCACAAAAGCCATCGAGAATGTTGAGACTGATCTATCGATAGCTATTCAAAATGCGACGACTCTCTTTTTGCCGCTTACCCATGCGCGAACATCGTTTGTTATTTCGGGTAAGGATGCCCGCCAAGTCTTGTCAGCAATTTGCCCGCTTGACTTGCATCCAACGGTTTTTTCGACTGATATGTGCGCGCGTTCGTTGTTGGGAGAAGTTGGCGGGTTTATTCAGCAGTTAAATAACCAACCAGAATTTAGAGTAATTACCGAACAGCCCGATGCAAGATACGTTTGGCGCATGTTGTGTGATGCAGGTGATTCTGCAAAATAGTTTATTAAATACGGAATAATCATATGGTTGGCGCGACATCAGGTGTGCATCAAAACTGGTCGTCTAGAATGACCTTTATTCTGGCAACTGTCGGGTTTTCAGTAGGGCTTGGGAACATTTGGCGGTTTCCATACCTCGCGGGTCAAAACGGCGGCGGTGCATTTGTGCTCATTTACATGGGTTGCGTTTTGTTGATCGGTATTCCGATCGTGATGGCAGAGCTGGCGATCGGGCGACGTGGTGGTAAAACGCCGGCCGCAACCATGGGCTTGATCGCGGCGCGTCAAAACAAATCACCAATTTGGGCATGGGCTGGCGGACTAGCCATGCTTACCGGGTTTTTGATTGTAACCTATTACAGTGTAATTGGAGGTTGGACGTTACATTACGTTGCGCTGGGTAGTACGGGCGCACTCAATAACATCGATGGAGAAACGTCCGGGGCCATATATAAAGCGCTATTATCAAACCCTTGGAAATTGGTTTTTTGGCAATTTGTTTTTCTGGCAATAAATGTTGCCATCGTATCTCGAGGGTTAAAGGGCGGAATTGAACGGGCCGTTACAATCTTGATGCCAACCCTATTTATTTTACTTATTGCGCTGGCAATATATGGTCTGATTGCAGGTGACGCAGCGCAGGGTCTTTCCTTTTTGTTTCGTCCGGATTTTAGCCAAGTAACCGGCCAAACTTTTTTAGATGCGATGGGCCAAGCTTTTTTCTCTGTTGGCGTTGGGATGGCCGCCATGATGACCTATGGTGCCTATTTACCCAAAACCGTAAATATCCCGCAAACGGCATCAATCATTGCTTTTGCGGATACTAGTGTGGCGTTAATTGCAGGGATGGCCATCTTTCCGTTCGTTTTTGCTTTGGGGTTGTCACCATCAGAAGGCCCCGGTTTGGTCTTCGTAACCCTACCTGCCGCCTTGGCCAATTTAAGTGGCGGTGGAATTGCCATAACCGCGTTTTTTATTCTGCTGGCAGTGGCCGCGCTCACCTCATCCATTGCGCTTTTTGAAGTAGTCAGTTCTTGGGGAGAAGAGAGGGGTTGGTCTCGGCAGCCAACTATAATAATCACGGCAATCCTTTGCTTTATTATTGGTTTATTGACCGTATTTTCACTGAACATCGCCTCAGAATTTCATCCAATGTCATACATTCCCGGGTATGAAACTGCGACTATGTTTGGTGTATTGGACAGGCTGACCGCAACAGTAGGCTTGCCATTGGGTGGGTTATTCGTCGCTTTATTTGCCGGTTGGATAATGTCAAGAAAGAGCATTGCCTTGGAACTCTCACTTGATGCCGAAGGGTTGGTATTTAGAACTTGGAGTTTCTTAGTTCGTTGGCCGTTACCCTTGGTGATTACGGCATTATTGATTGGCGGTGTTACTGAGTAGCGGGAATGTCAGTAACGTTGGTTTTGCTGAATTAATTCGTCCGCTCAATAGCGAATGGCTGCTTGAATAAAATGCCACAATGGTTTGGCTTCTTTTTGCAAGTGAAAGTCAAAATCAAAGATGGACCAGCGCATGATCAAGCCTTGAATGGTGGCCGCAACAAAACGAGCGGTTTCATCAGGGTCCAGATCAGAGCGGAAACTGCCGTCTTTTTGCCCGTCCCGGATTAAGCCTGCCATACGACCGTAATATGCTGCCATGACCTTCTGGATGGCCAACTTCAAGATAGTGGAATCATTATGCAGGCGATCGGAGAATAATAGTCGTGGCAAGCCTTTATTGCGGCCAATAAAATCCAATTGTGCGTGGATCAGTTGCGGTAATCGTACATCGGCTGGATCTGAGGCCGTGAAGTGGCCGCCAATGGCTGCGAATAAGCCGGAACCGATGGTCTCGATAGCGCCTGCAAAGATCGCATCGCGGTTTTTGAAGTGCCGAAACACGGTGGGTTGCGCAATGCCGACCCGATCGGCAATCGCTTGTGCAGAAACATGGCGTAGGCCGTTATCTGCTGCCAATTGCGTGGCGGCCGCGATGATTTCGGCTTTGCGAGTTTCGTGTGGTTTTCCCATGAGGTAAACTGTCCGTGCTGTCAGGTGATTTGTTCTGTCAGCACGGACCTTATGATATGTCTTTCAGATTAGAAAGCGACGTTCACGCCAAGGATGGCGCCAATACTCGTTGCATCAGCGTCACTATGGGTTTCGTCGGGGGGCAGATTGCCACCACTGATAAAGTTTAAGGGTGAATACCCTTCCACATACACGCCCTCACCAAACAGTTTGACGCTGTCACTCAAGAACAGTGCAGAACCCAATACCCATTGGTTTTGCCGCTCCCAAGGTGCGCCATCTGGCCCCGCAACAAAGTTACTAAAATCAAGTGAGAAGTCAGTTCGTTTGTCATTGATCCGTGTGGTGTATTTGCCGCCCAGCGAAAAGCTGGAAACCTTGCTTGCTGGATAAATATCCAGTGGTGCGGTGGGGTTAAATGTTCCCGGCCAGACATCGGTTGTTTGATCGTATTCGCCTTGGAATGTAAAATTCCCTAGACGTAAGCGTCCATAGGCAGCCCAGGCTGGATTGGCATCTTGGCAAGCATCAAAATGTATGACGGGAAAGGCCTGACAATAGGCGCTGCCCCGTTCGTAGGACCCGCCGAACATCAACTCATTTGATCCATATCCAAAATCAAACGTGTAATTGGCATCCAATACGTAATTGTTGAGCTTGCTGGGTACACTGGTTCCATCAACCGGAACATTTGCCGCGCGATATTGAGCGCCGCCTTGCACGGCCTCGGCCCGGATGTGAAATCCATTTTTATTGTAACCAACCAGAACACCATTGGCGAGGCCGCCAAACGCATGCCAGTTTGATGAGGCCGAAAATGGATTTACCGTATCGGTTAAGCCAAAGGGCGTAGTCATTTTGCCGATGGCACCATAAAACGGTGTCTTGTCGAGATTGCCAATCACAACATAACCCTGTCGCAATTGAATTTGGTTGCGATTGATATCTGTGTTGGTGCCGCCGCCAAAGCTTTGTTCCGGGTCATAAAGGAACTCGCCATAGGCACTGACCCAGTCGCCAATATTGGCCGTAAAGTTGGTTTGGGCCGAATGAATGGTAGCCTCGGAAACGGTATCACCGACTTGGTTGTTGGCGGTTGGGTGCCGCATCAGATAGCCAAACTTGCCATCCCGATTGCTGCTCCAATAGTCGGCAATCGCGGTCACTGCACCACCAATATAAACCGAGTTGGCATCCAAGTTTCCATCACGTTTGTTTTCAAGCAGCAAAAGTTGCTTGCTGTTGATGTTGGTCGTTGTATCGAGCATGTCATAGGCATAGCTGTGATTAAATTTTACCACGCCAGTATTGCCGTCGTCAGATGTTGTGTTGGTCGTGGTTGTTTGGACCTGTGCGACCGGTGATACAGTGGTTTGGATCACAGTTGGCGCATCCAGTTCTTGCTCAACTTCTTGTAACCGGGCCTTGTAGGCCTGATTTTCTGATTCCAGACGCTCCAAACGCTGCATGATTTTTGCAAAAGCTTCTGCGCTGTCGGGTTGTTGCTCTTGGGCGTGAGCCGTGGCCGCAATGCTAAATGCGATAAAACTTACAGTCCCGATGAGTAGTGATTTCGTCATTTATATCTCCATAAAGTAAGTGACTACTTGCTTACATATAGAAATGATAATGATTGGACAAGTGAAAAAAACAGTTGTCGGCAATAAGAGGTTTTCTGCCTGTTAGAAGAAGAAACAACTTTCAACAAAGCCGTGTGACGATCCTGAAATAGGGTGCCAGATGACTGGCCATGCGCCGCTTAAGGTTCAGGTAAATAAATCTGGTTGTGCAGTGGGTATTTTAGCGCCTTCAAGGCGCAACAAAGTGAGTTTTGCTTCCAGCCCGCCGCCAAACCCAGTGAGCGACTGGTCTGCACCAATAATGCGATGGCAGGGAATGATAATTGGCAAATGATTGGCTCGATTGGCCGCACCGACTGCGCGGCTGGCCCCCGGATTGCCCAGACGTGTTGCGATGTTGCCATAGGATGCGGTTTGGCCAAAACCTACCTTTTGCAATTCGCGCCACACGTCCTGTTGAAAAGGTGTGCCTTGCACCGATAGAGGAATATCAAAGTCTATCGGCTCGCCATTGAAATAGGCCTCAAACTGCGGAATAGCATATGACAACGGAGCGGTATCTCGGCGCCATTCTGCGCTGGGTTCGCGTTGTTGATGGCCGCTGGTAAAGCCCGTGTAATGCAGGGATGTATCGGTCCCGGCGACCAAAAAATCACCGACTGGACCGAAAAGATAACAATAGAAAATCTGTGTCATCAATTAGCCTCAGCAATGACCCCACCATCAGTTTGTGCGTAAACTATCACCATCACCAAGCTGCATCTAGCCAACAATCCGCACCCCGAAAAACAGGGTTCGGGGACGACCGGGGAAGTACCGGTGATTGCCAAAGGCAAAGTCAGCCCGATCGGCAAACCGACGGTCAAACAAATTATCGAGCCGCCCGTACAAATTGATTTTGGGGGTTAGTTGATAGCTACCGCGCAGGGCAAACACATCGTGACCCGAATATTGGGCCGTATTGCCGGGGTCGGTAAAATAGCTGCCCACATGCTGCCATTTGAGCGAGAGCTGGCTGTTTGCACTGGGCCTAACTGTGAGTTGAGCAAAGCCGAGGGTTTTAGGTGCGCTGTCAACTTGATCCCCGTCTTGGATCGAACTGGAAGCCGACCCGACTCGTTCGGTAAATGCATAGGTATGATTGGCCCATGTGAAGCCGCCGGATAGCTCTAAAAACTCCGCAATGGGCAACGCAAAACTGGCCTCCAATCCCTGATGATTGGTTTTGCCGTTCACAACGTTAAACCCATTGGCATTGCGAAAAAAGAAGTTGTTTTTGTGCATGGCAAACA
>JAJFFR010000148.1 GCA_021776555.1 Robiginitomaculum sp. | reverse complement strand
TTCTTTGGTAATTTTGGTGGCCCCGGTTTTGGTTGGGACGATGTAACGGCCTATAAATTTGGCATTGAATGGCGTCAGGAAAAAATGACGTGGCGCGCTGGTTTTGCTCATAACAATAACCCGATCAAATCAGATGATGTTACGTTGAACTTGTTGGCGCCGGGTGTGGTTGAAAATCATCTGACCGGTGGGTTCTCCTATGCGGTTAACGACAGCAACAGCTTTGACTTTTCACTGATGTACGCGCCAAACACTAGCGTCTCTGGTCCAGAAGCGGTTCCAGGTGGCCCTCCAGGTCACATCATCGAGCTGGAAATGAACCAAGTTGAAATTACTGTTGGTTGGACTTGGAAGTTCGGCAACTAATCTTTAGATGAGCAGTGAATTTGAAAAGGCCGCCCCCAACCGGGCGGCCTTTTTTATGCAGCTTGGATAAACATGGCGACGATCAGGCAAATGCCAACGATCCAGACGGTCGAGCGCAATATACCAAACCCAGCAATATACAAGAAGCTGTAAAGCACCCGGCTAGCGATAAATGCCAGCGCTAGTGTATCGATGATTTCCTGCGCGGCTCCGGCTGACAGGGATATGATCACTGCTGCGGCAAAAAACGGGAAAGTTTCCAACGTATTCATATGCGCCCAGTTGCTGCGGGCTTTCCAGCCGGTCAGTTTTTCAGCGCGAGGTCTTGGTTCACGAAAATCGGAAAGAGTTATGCCGGGTATTTGCCCGAGCAATGCCAGCGGAAAAGCCATTAGTGCAAACGCAAATACCGACCAATATGCAATTGTCATTGAGTTCCCATTCTTGCTTTGAGGGGTTTTAATATGCCACACAAGGCTGTTTCTTGTGGCGCGCCCCTAATCACTTGCAAACAGCAAGTTGTATGTGACATAAGGAATTGCAAATTGCAAGTGATTGATTGAAAAAAGACATGATTTCTGAAAATTCCCGAAAAACTGGATGCCCGGTTGCCTTTTCACTGGATGTATTGGGGGATCGTTGGAGCCTGCTGATTGTCCGCGACATGCTGGTTAATGATGCCAGTACCTATGGGGATTTTATGTGCGGCGGAGAGGGCATTGCCACCAACATCCTGGCTAGTCGGTTAAAGGGACTGGTCGATGCGGGTATTGTCGAGAAACACCGCGATGAGAATAACCGACGTAAATACCGATATACGGTGACCGCACGAGGCAGAGAACTGGTGCCGATTGTTTTGTCCTTGATGAACTGGGGTGCCAAGCATGACCCACAAACCCGTGCGACGCCTGAAATCATAAAAAGGGTCACGGCGAAGTTGAACCAGGAGTTTTCCAAATGAACACACTGCAATTGGTCAAAGTCTGGCATCAAAAATTTGGAGTGCCCGTTGTGGACACACCGCAATTGCCAGCTGATCGGGTGCAACTTCGGTTAGATATCCTCGAAGAAGAAGTCCGCGAGTTGCGCGAAGCCGTCGAAGACAACGACCTTGTCGAAACATTGGATGCACTTTGCGACATCCAGTATTTGCTGGATGGCGCATTTTTAGAGTTTGGCCTGCATGGGGTCAAACAAGCGGCATTCGAAGAAGTGCATGCCTCCAACCTTTCCAAAATGGGAGCAGACGGCAGGCCTGTGATGCGGGCTGATGGCAAAATCTTGAAAGGCCCAGAGTTTTTTTGCCCGGATCTGGTCAAGGTTCTGGCAGACGGTTTTGGCGAGGAATTCGTCAGAAAAAGTGATCGCAAAGGCGGTTAAGTCCAAAACAACCATTGTATTTTTATGTATATTAGCATACACGAAAATACGCCCGGACCGGGATGGTCTGAGCTAAACCTTTTTATGGTCGGCTTGAGCCGTTTTTCTTTACCATTTGGCGACAGGTGGGTGAGAGAATGACGAATCGCAATCCGTTTTGATCGGACCTGAATAATGCGTCGAAGTGTTCGGTTAAACCGTTCGCCAGTCCTGCGGGATATTGGACAATTTGTGCGAGACAAACGCTGGTTGTTTGTGGCCGTGCTGGTCGGCACCTTGCTCTATCTTGCCCCAACGCCTGAAGGTTTAACCCATGATGGCCAGATTGTTCTGGTGATCTCAGCCGTAGCTGTCATTTTGTTCGTAACCGAGCCGGTACCGCTGCCTGCTGTGGCCTTGATGATTATCGTGGCACAGGTGCTTGTGTTGGGACGCAACTCTACGGATGTGGCACACTCTTTGATGAGCGATTCCGTATTGTTTATTATGGGTTCCCTGATGTTGGCGGTGGCGGTGGTCAAGCAAAAGCTCGACAAGCGTTTGGCTTATATGATTGTTCGGATGTCCGGCACCAAAACCAGAAACGTAGCGATTGGAATTGCAACCGTTTCCGGATTGTTGGCCTCGGTGATTGGTGAACATACCGTGGCGGCCATGATGTTGCCGGTGGCATTGACCCTGATTACGCTGACCTCTGATGATCCCAAAAAAGTACGTGGGTTGGCCGCCGTATTGCTGTTCTCGATTGCCTATGGTTGTTCGATTGCCGGGATTGGTACGCCGTCAGGCGGCGCGCGCAACGCCATTATGGTCGGGTATTGGAAAGAGTTTTTCTATAACCCGGATGATCCGAACACCGCCAAATACCTAGTGGATTACGTCAAATGGCTGATGGTTTGCTATCCGGTTTTTCTGGCGCAATTGCCGTTTGTGATCATCATTCTGTTTTCGACTTTCAAGCCGGAATATAGCCATTTGACCCGGGCCGTGGTCAAGCTGCGGACCCAGATTGAAATGGAAGGACCGATGAAGCCGGTCCACTTCCTGACCATTGGATTGTTTTTTGCCACCTTGATGGGGTGGATATTCTTCTCCGGCACCATTGGCTTGGGTATTATTGCGCTGATGGGCGGTATTGCGTTTTTGGTGCTCGGCTTGGTCCGTTGGGAAGATTTGAATTCTGGCGTAAACTGGGGCGTGGTTTGGTTGTATGCCGCCGCCATTTCGCTGGGGATCGAAATGAAGGATACTGGAGCCGCCATGTGGCTGGCTGATAGTTTCCTCAAAGTCCTGCCTGACTTTATGACCAGCGGAACGCCATTGCTGGCTGCCGTTTCGGTGCTGACCACTTTGGTGACCAATACCATGTCCAACGGGGCAGCGGTCGCCGTATTGGGGCCGATTACCTTGAATTTGGCTCACACCACCGGGACCAGCGAGTTGGTTGTCGGATTTATCACGGCCGTTTCTTCGGCCTTTGCCTATCTGACCGTAATCGGTACGCCGGCCTGTACCATTGTCTATGCGTCTGGGTATTTGAAGACCACTGACTTTTTGAAGGTGGGCTATAAAATGGTGGTGATGTCGACTATTATTCTGTTGATCTTTGCCTCATTCTATTGGCCACTGATCGGATTATGAGCCAAGCAGGGACCGGATTGATGAGTGACGAGAAGCAATTCAAAATACTGGTCTGCATTGACGGATCCGAATCCTCCTATTCAGGATTACGTTATGCGGTGCGTATGGGCGGAGATCATACGGCTGACCTGACCTTGCTGAATGTTCGGCCATTGGACAAAGGCTTGAGCACCGGTGGTTTGCAAATGGAAGTCGCCCGCGAAAACATGCTGAGCTGGGGCCAAGAGCTGCCCGGTATGCGCGCCTTGAAACGGGGTCGCGATATGCTGGTCGAAATGGGTTTTATGGAAGACAGCTGGAAAGAGCAGGTGGTCCATACTGACGTGCGCGGAGACAAATTGGGCGACAATTCCATTGTCTATACCAATGAAGAAGGCGCCAAGATCACACTGGAAATGATGGTTTCTCAATCGGTCGAGCGCGGAATTTTGGATGAAATTGAATACGGTGAGTATGACATCGCCATTATTGGCATGTGCGCTGAAGATGAAATGGGACCAGGAAAAATACGCCCTGCCACAACAATGGCCGTAGTTGATCAATCCCCGACACCGGTGCTGGTGGCGCGGGAGCTGGAACAAGATCACGGGCATTTCATGTGTGTCGATTTTACCGAAAAAGCTATTGAGGCCGCTGTTAAAGACGCGAAAATCGCTTCGCGCTGTCATTGCCCGGTCTATCTGTTTTCAGTTGCTGAAACCGAAGAAGAATTGCCCAAGGCCCGCGAAGTGGTCGCTAAAGCCAAAGCCGCCATAGAAGAAGCCGGATTGCAGGTGGCAAGTGATACGGTCGGTGTCGGCGATCCCGTCGAGAAAATCCTCGAAGAAGGCCGCAAATACTCCCTGATTGTGGTGGCAGATACGTCCGTGAAGGGCTTCCGCCGGTTCTTCCAGACCTCGGTGGCGCACGAAGTCCTAGAACGAGCCGAAAACTCGGTGATGATCGTCCGCTAGTACCGTGAACGACTCGAAATACAGATGGCGCACATTCTCGTTTGTAATCCCGGGCAAACACTGGCATTGTTATATTAGAAACGCCTCATACAAGGGGTGAACCAATTTCCTGGGGAGTGGGACGTTGAGCGCCAATCCATTTGAGACGGTCAAAGAAACGGTCGACTTGTCGCCAGAAGTGGCTGACGAAGTTAAAAACACAACTTGCTATATGTGCGCCTGTCGTTGCGGTATTCGGGTACACTTAAAAGACGGCAAGGTGCGCTATATTGAAGGCAATCCTGATCATCCGGTCAATGGCGGTGTTTTGTGCGGTAAGGGTTCGGCCGGCATTATGCAGCAATACTCGCCCGCCAAGCTGAAAAAACCACTGTTACGGGTCGGAGAACGCGGCGAGGGCAAGTTCAAGGAAATTGAATGGGACGAGGCGCTGGCACTGGCTAGTGAATGGCTGGGCGAAGTGCGGGAGCGCGATCCGGGCAAATTGGCGTTTTTCACCGGGCGCGATCAGAGCCAGTCATTTACCGGGTGGTGGGCCACTCAATATGGGGCGCATAATTTTGCGGCTCATGGTGGGTTTTGCTCGGTCAATATGGCCGCCGGGGGCTTGTATACCTTGGGCGGTGCCTTTTGGGAGTTTGGCGAACCGGATTGGGATTTAACCAAGTATTTCATGATGTTCGGGGTGGCCGAAGATCATGACAGCAACCCGATTAAAATCGGCCTGGGCAAGCTAAAAACCAGAGAAGATGCCAAGTTCGTAGCGGTTAACCCGTCGCGCAAGGGCTATAACGCCATTGCTGATGAATGGGTAGGTATTCGCCCCGGCACCGATGGCCTGTTTATCTTTTCAATCATCCACGAATTGCTACGGGCTGAGAAAATAGATTTTGCTTCGCTGGCCCGCTATTCGAATGCGCCGTGGTTGGTGGTTGATGAGCCGGGTGCGCCAGATCATGGGTTATTCTTGCGCGATGCCAAAGGCAATCCGTATGTGTACGACCTAGTCAAGAAAAAAGCGGTAAACGCCATGGCTGCCGAGATCACGCCAGCCTTTGCCGGAGCGCGCAAGGTCAAAAAGCGCAATGTAGTGCCTTCGTTCCAGCATTTGGCCAAACGCTATTTGTGCGACGAATTCAGTCCAGAAGCTGTCGCAGAAACCACCGGGGTTCCAGCGAAAGATATTCGTCGGATCGCTGCTGAAATCGCTCATGTGGCCTTCGAAGAAGAGATCGTTATCGAGCAAAGCTGGACTGATGCATGGGGTCGCAAACACGATAAAATGATCGGGCGTCCGGTTTCGTTTCACGCCATGCGCGGGATTTCGGCCCATTCCAATGGATTTCACACCTGCCGCGCTTTGCATATCTTACAGGCCTTGTTGGGGTCAGTGGATGTGCCGGGTGGCTGGCGCTATAAAGCACCGTTTCCAAAACCAATTCCACCCGGTGTACGCCCGGCTGGATCAACCAAGCCAAGCGCGCCGTTGGCTGGCCCGCCGCTTGGGTTTATTACCGGACCGGATGATTTGCTGGTCGATGCAAAGGGCGAGCCGCAACGAATCGACAAAGCATATTCGTGGGAGCATCCGCTATCCCTGCACGGCATGATGCACATGGTGTTGCACAATGCGGTGAATGCAGACCCGTATTCGGTCGATGTGCTCTTTATGTACATGGCCAATATGGCGTGGAATTCGTCGATGAACGTGCCGGGTACCTTGAACTATTTCACCGCCAAAAATGAGGATGGGGCGTACAAAATCCCCAAAATCATTTACTCGGATGCGTTTTGGTCCGAGACGGTTCCGTATTGCGATTTGATCCTGCCTGATGCGACCTATATGGAGCGTTGGGATTGCATTTCGATGTTGGATCGACCGATTTCTAGCGCCCACGGCGCCGGGGACAGTATTCGCCAGCCGATCTTAAAACCCGAAGGCGATGTACGGCCATTTCAGGATGTATTGCTCGATCTGGGCGCGCGGATGGGACTACCCGGCATGACCAAGCCAGATGGCGAGGCGCAATATCCCGGCGGGTATTCGGACTATATGGCCAATCATGAACGTGGGGCCGGCTCTGGCATTGGGCCGCTGGCCGGTTGGCGCGGCAAGGATGGCGATCAACATGGGCGCGGCGAGCCGAACCCGAACCAGATCGAAAAATATATTGAAAATGGCTGCTTTTGGACCCAGAGCTTGGACGACGAACAGCTTTATTTCAAACCATTTAACCGCAGCTATCTGGATTTTGCTACGGAACAAGGTTGGATCGGCCATGCTGATCCGATCATCTTCCAGCTCTATAACGAGGACTTGCAAAAATTCCGTTTGGCAGCCGAAGGCCACGGTGATCGCCAACCACCCAAACGAAACCGAGAGCGGATCAAAACCTATTTTGACCCCTTACCGATCTGGTACATGCCATTTGAAGAGGCCGAAATTGATCGGGAGCAATACCCGTTGCATGCGTTATCACAACGCCCGATGCACATGTATCATTCATGGGGATCACAAAACGCGTGGTTGCGGCAAATTACCTCTGCTAACAAATTGCACATTCATGCAGAAACGGCTGGCGAGTTGGGCATTGCCGATGAAGATTGGGTCTGGATCGAAAGCCGCCATGGTCGGGTCAAGGGCCAAGTAAAACTGATCACTGGCGTTAATCCGCAAACCGTGTGGACTTGGAACGCGATCGGCAAGCGCAAAGGCTCTTGGGGCTTGGATAAGGACGCACCAGAATCCAATCAAGGGTTCTTGCTGAACCACATCATTTCCGAGGTATTGGCTCCGAATAAATCGGGCGATACGTTCTCCAATTCCGACCCGGTGACCGGTCAGGCCGCTTGGTTTGATTTGCGGGTGCGTCTGCACAAGTGTGCGCCAGAAGAATTTGGCTTTACCGAGCCGATGTTCGAAGCTTTCGAGCATATTCCGGCGGCTGATAGACCTGTGTCACGCTATGGTGCTGAGCTAAAAGGTGAGCCTTCGGGAGAAGGCGTTGCCGAACGCACCTGGATTGGCAATCGTCATGAAAACTCGGCAAATATCAAGGGCTTGAGAGACGGCAAAGGCAATCGGATCAAGGGGCGAAAATCATGACCTCTTTGCCAAAAAAGCCGTCTACCAAGAAACTGGGTCTGGTTATTGATCTGGACATTTGTGTGGGCTGTCATGCCTGTGCGGTGAATTGCAAGGAATGGAATACATCCGGCAAAATGGCTCCGCTGACCGATCTTGAACCCTATGGTGCTAAGCCGGACGGGGTTTGGTTTAACCGGATTCATACTTTCGAAGCGATTTCCGATGCTGGGATTAGCCGAACCGTGCATTTCCCCAAATCCTGCTTGCATTGTGATGATGCGCCTTGTGTCACGGTTTGTCCGACCGGCGCGAGTTACAAGCGCGAAGACGACGGTATTGTGCTGGTCAATACTGACATTTGTATTGGCTGCAAATTATGTTCTTGGGCCTGTCCCTATGGCGCGCGCGAATATGATGAAGACGAAGGGGTGATGAAAAAATGCACTTTATGTGTCGACAAGATTTATAATGAAAACTTGCCAGTAGAGAGCCGGGTACCGGCTTGTGTTTCGACCTGTCCAACCGGGGCGCGCTCATTTGGTGATTTGGGTGATCCAAAATCAGAAGTATCCAAACTGGTTGCAGCGCGTGAGGGTTATGCCCTGATGCCAGAACAGGGTACCAATCCGGTCAATCGGTATTTGCCACCTCGGCCCAAACAAGTGGGCGGCGGCGAGGCCAATGCCCCTCGTATGCTGGCGCACCAGGATGACAGCGATGACGGGGCGGGCCTTTTGGCCAGTTGGGTCGATAAAGTATTGTCTAGCTAGGAACAGATATGCATCCGGCAAAATCAGTCATATTTTTCACGACGACGACCGGCGCGGGCTATGGCCTGCTGTTTTGGCTGGCCGTATTGGCCTATCGCGGGCTGGTGGGTCCGGACTTCATGTTTGGGTTGATCGCCTTTGGCATTGCTTTTGCTCTGGTCGTGGCCGGGCTATTGTCTTCAACCTTGCATTTGGGCCATCCAGAACGGGCGTGGCGGGCGTTGTCGCAATGGCGCTCCTCTTGGTTGTCTCGTGAGGGTTTGTTGGCTGTTTTAACATTTATTCCCACTGGCTTATTTGCTTTGGCGTGGGTTTTCCTAGGGTCGGTGTCCGGCCCGATTATCTGGCTAGGCCTGTTGGGCGCGGTGATGAGTTTAGCCACCGTTTACACCACTTCAATGATTTATGGCTCCTTGAAATCCATTCCAGCTTGGTCAATCGGCTGGACCTCCCCGGGCTATCTGGTGCTGTCTCTGATGAGCGGTGCGGTGCTGGCCTGTATGTTGGTGGTGTTGGGCGGATATTGGCAGGCAGCCGGTTGGCTGATGTTACCAACCCTGTTCTTTCTGGCCTTTGGCTTAGTGATCAAGCTGTCCTATTGGAGCAATATCGACCGGCCCAATGAGCACACGGCTGAAACCGCGACCGGGCTAGGTGAGTTCGGTAAGGTCCGCATGATTGAAAGTCCGCACGATCAACCCAATTATCTACTGAAGGAAATGGGCTTTGCCATCGCGCGCAAACATAGCAAAAAGCTGCGGCGGATTGCCGTGATCTGCGCCTTTATTCTGCCGTTTGCGCTGGTGGTTGGTGGTTGGCTGATACCGGAAATGGCGCAGTATTTTCTGCCTGTCGCAGCGTTGGTTTGTGGGTTGGGTCTGGTGGTGGAGCGTTGGTTATTTTTTGCTGAAGCCAAACATGTGGTGACCCTTTATTATGATCGATAACGCCAAGCTGTCTGAATTGTAATTATACAATTCGGCCCTGATTGCTCCATATTTGATGTCTGGAGAATTGGGGAGATTAAAATGAAACACAAAAAAACCGTGATTTCGGCAATCATTGCGCTTGGGTTGACCGCCTGCCAATCTATGGCTGTGGCATCGAGTGATGAAGGTGCTGAAATGGCTAAGCCGTCTCAAAAACTAGATTATGGCCATATGGCCGAACAAGCTCCTCCGCAATTGATGCACTTGGGCAAATTGGCCGGGCACTGGTATTTAACCGAACAAGCTCCTAACGCGGACGGCTCGGGTTGGGCTGTGCAGCAAAATGCTGAATGGACATTCCGCTGGGGGTTGGGCGGTTGGTCGATTGTTGATGATTATGTGGCACCATCATTTGAAACGGTTCTGGAAGACGAAACTAAACGGCAGCGCGGCACCAATTTACGTACCTATCATGTGGCAGATGATAAATGGGTTATGACTTGGTTGACCACCACGTCCAAAATCCCGCAAGGCTTTACGGCCATTTCTGATGATGAAACCGTAACCATGCTTTCCGATATTCCGTACATCAACAAAAGTTATGTACGCATTACCTTTTTTGATATGACCGACAACACATTTGATTGGAAAATGGAGCTATCAAAGGACGGAAAAGAAGGTTGGAGTGAGGTATATCGGATCCATGGTGATAAAAAGCACTAAGTTGATACGGTAACATCTTAGGGCTGATTGGCAAATTAAAAACAACAATAGGTTGCATAAAAATTGCTTACACCTATTTTTACGGAATAGAAACCAACGCACAATTATGATCCTGATGTCCGGGTTTGGTCTGCTGTGCAAAGGTTGTCTGATGAAGAAAAATAACGGTACGAATATAGATATTCATGCGGCGGCCAGTAGCCATTCGGTGATCGCGGTGACTGATATTGATGGAACCATACTGGATGTAAATGAGAATTTTGTCCGTCTGTCTGGGTATTCCCGTACAGAGTTGATTGGTAACAACCATCGGATTGTCAATTCTGGCACGCATTCGGATGGATTTTTCAAAGCCATATGGAACCGTATTTCGTCTGGGAAAACTTGGCGCGGGCAAATTTGTAACCGGGATAAGAGCGGCCAGATTTACTGGCTGGATACCACCATTCGCCCGGATGTTGGCCCGGATGGAAACATTCGTGGCTATGTCAGTATTCGTACTGACATCACAAGTGTGGTGTTTGATCGCAACCAGCAACGTCAGTTTCGCGAAAATGCCGAGATTCAATTGCAATTGGGCGAACTGAACATTCCCGAATTTGACCTGACCATGGTGCTGCAAAAATCTCTGGATCTGTTGCTTGATGCGTCTTGGCTAAAAACCATGCCAAAAGGGGGAATCCTTCTAAAAAAAGAGGGGGCTGATCAACTTCGGCTGGCGGTGCAAACCAACGCGGCTTCTCTGGAAAGCAGTTGCGACAAAGTTGCGTTTGGCCAATGCTTGTGCGGGCGGGTCGCGGCGGAGGATAAAGCGGTTTATGCTCCGTGTGTTGATCATGACCATGAAATTGAACCGGCGGGTATAGAACCTCATGGTCATTTGAATTTGCCCATACGCGGAAGTGCCGGTTTGCTCGGCGTATTAGCCTTGTATCTGGAAGAAGGGACGCCACGTGAGGCGCAACACGAGTCTTTTCTGGAAGGGTTTTGTCATACGCTGGGATTGATTATTGAAAACCGGCAACAGCAGGCATCCTTGCAAGCGGCTTTGATCGAAGCCAAACGTTCGCAAGCCATTGCCGAGCAATTCCAACGGGAAGCAGAGCTGGCGGTTGAGGCAAAATCCAATTTTCTGGCCAGCATGAGCCATGAAATTCGCACCCCGATGAATGGCGTATTGGGCATGTTGGGACTGTTGGCCGATACCCGTTTGGCCGATGACCAGCATGAATTTGTCGACATTGCGGCCAGTTCTGCCAACTCCCTAATGACCATCATTAATGATATTCTTGATTTCAGCAAATACGAAACCGAGGGGTTCAGTTTACAGGACGAGCCGTTTGATTTGGTCGCGGAATCCCGTTCGATGATCCGGCCCTTGGAGCAAATGGCGCTGGAAAAAGAATTACAATTGGTTGTTAATTTTGCCGATGACCTGCCGATGCAAATTCAAGGAGACGTCACTCGTTTTGGTCAGGTTTTGACCAACCTTCTTTCTAACGCGATCAAGTTCACCCATGAGGGGCAGGTGACACTGTCCATGACTACCCAAGGAACCAAGGCAGAACCCCTGTTGCAGGTCGAAATTGCCGATACTGGGATCGGAATGAGCGACGAGGCGCGCCGACATATATTCGAGCGGTTTACCCAAGCCGATAGTTCAATTACCCGCGATTTTGGTGGCACTGGATTGGGTCTGTCCATTGTGCAGCAATTGGCCGAGGCCATGAATGGAAGTATTGTGGTTGAAAGTGTTTTGGGCGAAGGCAGCACTTTCCGATTTACCATCCCACTGCATGTGGTCAATGTTCATCCTTTGGCGGTTGAACCTGAGCAAAAGGAACCAGCGCAGCAACAGCTTAATGTTCTGGTTGCCGAGGATCACCCAGCCAATCAGTTCTTGGTTCGCAAATTACTGGAAGTGGCAGGGTATCAGGTCACATTGGTTGAAAATGGACAGTTGGCGGTTGAGGCCGTTCAAGCCCATAGATTTGATCTGGTCCTCATGGATATGCAAATGCCGGTCATGGATGGTTTGGCGGCCATTCGAGCGATCCGAGAATTGGATTCTATAAAATCCGGCATCCCGATTATTGCGGTAACGGCTGATGTGATGGCCGATCAGGTTGCCAAAATTCGGCAAATCGGTGCCAATGATCACATTGCAAAGCCAATCAATCCAGCCGATTTATATCAAGCCATGACAGATGCAATGATCCCAGATTTGTCAGAACCAACGATAAGAGAAACAGCCTATTCAGGAGCGTGAAACCCGCCCTCGATATTGGCCACCATCCAGCCATAGGCCGCATAAACTGCTGTGTTTTGGGCTAGATCAGCGGGATCGATTTTGTCCAGCGTATCATCCGGTGTGTGGTGCAGATCAAAATAGTCCCAGCCATTTTGCCGTAGGGAAATCGCTGGCGCACCCGCGCCTGAAAGTGCGCTGACATCCGATCCACCGCTGGCGGTGCGAAGGCCTTTGGTGACGCCCAACCGGGCCAATACAGCCTGAATCCGATCAGCCTTGGCTTCGTCAGTTTTGGCAATTCCGGTATCCATGCGCCAGACCCGTCCCGCCCCAAAATCAGATTCGGTGACCATCATGATCTGATCAAAGTCTTGCCGGTGGGCCGTTACATAGGCTTTTGCGCCAAACAGGCCAGGTTCTTCTGCACCAAATAACACCACGCGGATGGTCCGTTTTGGCGTGCCAAAATCAGCAATTATCTTGGCGGCGGCGGTGACGATGGCCACACCGGCCCCATCATCAATGGCTCCGGTTCCATTGTCCCAGCTGTCTAGATGCGCGGCCAGCAACACCACTTCGTCCGGGAATTCCGATCCGGTAATCTCGCCAACAACATTGCCGGATTTTACGGTGCCCAATATCCGTGAAGTCTGGGTGTAGTGTAGGGTCAGATCGCTTTTTAGGGCCAACAAGCGGGCCAATTGATCGGCATCGGGGTTGGACAAGGCGGCAGCCGGAATGCGCGGGACATCCTCGGCATATACTGTGCCACCGGTATGGGGGTTGCGATGATAGTCGGTACCGACCGAGCGGATCAACACGGCAATGGCCCCGCGCCGCGCCGCTTCGCGTGCGCCAACCCAGCGCCGGGGACCCGCCATGCCATAGCCCGAGCCGTCTTGGGTGCGGATCATCGAGCCATCAATAAATGCAATTTTACCGGTGATCGAGCCTTCGGGTGCGGCCATTAGTTCGGCGAAATCCTTGAACCGAACAACTTGTGCATCAAATCCGCCAATCGGAGTGCCAATGGATTTGCCTAGTGCCGAAGCGGTCAACGGTTGCGAATAGGGCGCGCCGACATCAACCGATATTTGCCCACGTTCCCAGCCGGGCATCTCAAACGGCTCTACATGCACATTTGAAAAACCAAGATCGGTCATGGATTTGACCGCCCAGTCTCTGGCTCGGGCTTCGGCCTCGGTGCCTGCCAATCTGGGGCCGACTTCAGTGGTCAAACTTTCCACAATTTCGTAAGATAAGGAGCTGGCCAATGCCGTATCAATCAGTGTTTCGGCTTGTTGCTCCAACTCGCCAGCCATCGCTGTAGAGAAAGAAAACAGGGTAAGGAAAAACAGGGCCGTGCCGCTTTGTTTGATCATTGGAATGTTCCGGAAATTTGTGATGAATAAATGTCTAGGTACTTTGGCATAGGGTTACGATCCACGCCAGCATTAGGATGATGAAATAAATGTTATTGGGTCAGAAAGTGAGCCTTGGCATTTGCCATTAATTCATTGCCTTCTATATGGGATGGATCGGATTTTAAGGCCCACTGGCAGGCGTTAATTGCCTGTTCCCACTGCTGGTATTTTATGTGTAAGCGGCACCCGGTTAGGCGCAGCCACATGGCACCTGGTTCTTGCAGGGCCATGGTTTCGCTAAATCGAATGGCGAGTTTTGGTTTGTCTTTGGCCTCGGCAATATCGGCTTGTAATACGAGCGCTAATGGGTTGTAGCGTTGCTGTTTTTGGGCGCGCTCGGCCATTTGATTGGCTTGATCAGGTTGATTTTCGTCATAAAAAGCGGACCATGCGGCCGCCAACAAGGCATCTTTCTGGTTGGGAAACAATTGTAAAACAGATCGAGATTCGCGCGCAACCAGCGCCCACCCATTGGGTGAGGGGGCTAACTCCAAATGAAGGATCAGGGCGCGGGTCAAGGCCATTTGACCAATGGCCGGTGGATAGTCCGGGTAACGGCCAAGCACTTCAGCAAATCCATCTCTGGCCTGCAACAGGCTTGTCGGTGTTGCCAACGCCAAAGATTGCTCGGCATTGGTCATCAGAACCCGGTCACTTGCTTGTAATTGTTGGTCAGAAAATCGCACCGGTTCTTCCCGGCCGAGCTTTGACCATAAGGCAACCCCGCCGATACCCATCAGTACAATAATGATCACCAAATCCATGGTCTTGTTTCTTTTGGGCGGTTGAGTGGCTGGTTCGGTCATGGGCGGGTTTCTCCTGCTAGTTTTGACAAGCGGATTGCCGGGCTGGGCAACTAGCTGTAGCTTCTTGCGCAGGAATAGAAAAGTCCTTTGATCATCAAGGAGTATATAGATGAAAAACCTATTTTTATTAAGCGGCGTTGCCAGCTTGTGTCTGGTTGGCCTAAGTGCCTGCACTGCTGAGAATAAGGCGACCGCACCAGATGCGGTGGCGCATGGTGAAGCTGACAAAGCAACACCATTGCCGGGCGGTGAAACCCCGAGCAACATTGTTGCCGAAGCATCCTCGAGCCAAGTGGCCGTCACCATTTCTGAAAGCGGCTTGCGGGCGCGCATCAAAGAAGTTGCTGACGATAAATATGAAGGACGTGCGCCAACCACACCGGGCGGCATTGCGGCCGGTCAATGGGTCGCCGATGAAATGGCTCGCATAGGGTTGCAGCCAGCCGTGGACGGTTCGTGGTTTCAAGCTACGCCATTGGTTGAGTCCACTTTGAACCTAGAGACCTCGCGGATGGATTTTGCCATTGCCGGACAAGCCGTTGATCTACCAATGGGTAGTGACAAGATTTTCTGGACCAAAAAAATCAATGAAGACATTAGCTTTGATCCAACAGATGTCGTGTTTGTTGGCTATGGCGTGGTTGCCCCCGAATATAACTGGAACGA
>JAJFFR010000147.1 GCA_021776555.1 Robiginitomaculum sp. | reverse complement strand
CTTTAAGGTCAGAAAGAATGCGCATAATTTCGTTTTTATGTATCTGCACGTCACATAGAAGGAAATAAAATAGAATTTCAAGTTTAATTGAGTAATACGACAGTTAATTTCTGCATGATAGCCAGTCGAAGAAAGATTTATAGTCTGGTTATCATGCTAATTGGGGGATTTCGGTGTATTCTGAAATTATAATAAATACAATTATTCTACCATTTGTATTTGGTATTGTTTATTTTTTTGTTGCAAGTAAATTCAATTATTTCAATTCTTCAATAGTATCACCAACAGCGGGCCTATTGCTTTTGTCTATCTATGTATTATTGGAAGGTTGGCCCTCTTTGCCACCAGTTTCCTCCAAAACCAAAGTTACTGTACTGATTGGTGGATTTACAATCATAAATGTTTTGGCTGCTGGCCTTCGAACGAGTAAATTTTTGATGGTGCCCATCATGATCATCGCTGCTATCGCGTGGATCGGTTGGAACCGTCTGAGTGATCCAGACATGCTACTGCGTTTCGTGGTTTTATTGGTGCCGGCATTTATCGGCAGTTGGATGTTTTACAGATTTGAGAATCAAAATCAGCTTGGGCTTGCCTGGCCGGTTTCATTGATTGCGTTCGCAATCGGTAGCGCGTTTGTGGCTCTTTTTGGTGCCTATATCGGCTTTGCACAAATGATGGGTGCATTTGCAGCTTTTATTGGTGGCTTCTCTATTGTTGTTTATTTTGTTCTTCTGATCCGACCAAATGTTTCGCCTGTACATTTGTCGCAAACAACTCTTCAAATAATTTTCCTGACCATGATGACAGTTCTGATAGCCATAGTATTGTTTGCACCAATAATAAGCCTCAGTGCAATTATCATATTGGGATTAACGCTATTAGGACCTTACGTTCAGGTACGTTTTGATAGCTTCCATGTAGCGCTACGTCCAATACTAGTTGGACTAATAGTGGCTATTCCAGCGGGTGCAGCAATCGCGATATCCGCTTCATGACCATTCACACCACCTAAAGCCAAAGGAGACTATCATGAGAAACAAATTTTTTTCTATGCTCGCAGTCATCACATCAATGATTTTTTCATCAGTGGCATTTTCCGCTGACACATTCACAATCGATCCTGCACACACCTGGGTCAACTTTTCAGTCAATCATGGCGGTTTCTCGGCTGCGAGAGGGCATTTCAGTGATGTATCGGGTACAATCGTATTTGATCAAGCAGATGTTTCCAATAGTTCTGTAATGGTAGAAATTAATGCATCCAGCATCGATACCAATCATGAAGCTCGCAACGTTCATCTGGCCAGCCCGGATTTTTTCAATGCAGCAGAGTTTCCAAAGCTGACCTTCAAAAGCACATCCGTGGAAAAGACAGGTGACAACACCGGTACGATAACGGGTGAACTAACCATGATGGGCGTTTCTAAAACAATCACACTGAATGTTGTCTTCAACAAAGCAGATGGTGATAAAGTTGGCTTTTCTGGTACGGCTGTGGTCACCCCTGGTGATTTTGGAATGGCTAAGGTAGCAGGTTTTGGTATGGGACCAGATGTTTCAATAACTATTGATCTCGAAGCAAAAAAATAGTTCAGAACTACTTCAAGTTAATTTCGATGACGAAATCAATGTAACTGGTCGTTTGTGAAAAAATGCCATTACATTGATTTTGTCTGAATATTGATTTTGTCTGAATATTTGGATCTTCCCGGTAGGAAGTGGTTCGGTTTGTTTGAACAGCCTAGGGTCAGGACTCATACCAAATCCATGGCGGCTACTGGAAGGCGGGAACTAGATCACCGATAACTTGCATAAACTTACGTCATTCCCTTGACGAAGGTTTCAACAAATAGCCGCAATTGATCCTCCAGCTCTTCAAGGGGTACCGCAACAAGGCGATCCTCCATGCTCATAGACACGATGCCGTGAACCGCGGCAAACAGCGTGCGCGACCGATTGGCAAGTGCTTCTTTTCCCAGTTCAGGCTGCAGTTGCGCGAGCGGTATTGCGATATATTGAAACAAGACAACAAGCTCCGACACATGCCAGTCTGGAACAGCAACACCTTCTGGCATTCGGTGGTCAAATAGCGCCGCCCAAAGTTTCTTGTGGTTAGCTGCAAACTTCAGATATTCGCAAGCCAGTTCAACCAGACTTTCCTTTGGCGACGTTGCTGCATTGGCAGGCAAATCCAGCGCCGCTCGGAGTCTGGCAAGTGTTTGTGAATTCACGTGAAGGATCAGCTCGTCGATATCCTTGAAGACCGTGTAAAGGCTTCCCAGGGCGCATCCGGCGTCAGCAGCGACATCGCGGGCGCGCAACCCACCCAGTCCGGACATTTCGATACGCCCCTTGGCGGCCTCGATCAGAGAGGTGCGTAAGGCCTCTCGCTTAGTTTCCCGTACACCCGCCATTAACCAAAATACTTTCAATTTGAACATTGTTCATTTTTTTCTTGAACATCGTTCACGGTTACATTATATAGAAATCATGAACATCGTTCATACATGGAGAAAGCAAAATGTTCAAACAAATTGTTACCTTATTCCGGGGTGTCGCGACGCAAACCTCGGAAGAATTTACGGATCGCCATGCCTTGGCAATCCTAAAACAACAGATCAATGATTGCGCCTCTACGGTTTCTGCTTCACGCCGGGCTGTTGCCATCGCGATTGCCCAGAATGAACAGGAAATTGTTCAGCACAAAAGACTTGTTGGGCAGATTTCCGATCTCGAAACCCGCGCAATCGCGGCGATCGAGCAGGGTAAAAAGATACTGGCGCAAGAGGCCGCGGAATCTATCGCGGTCCTGGAAGCAGAGCGTGATGTGTCCGCCCGGGCCCAAGCTCAGTTTTCGGCAGAAATCAAACGCTTGAAGAGCGTGGTGCGCACTGCTGAGGCAAAATTGAAGGAACTGCGGCGCGGCCAGAGGTTGGCTACAGCAACAGACCAGACACAACGGCTGCGCAAATCCCACACCAGCAATGGGCTGACCGCACTCAAGGATGCTGAAGAAACCCTGCAGCGTCTTCAGGTCCGTCAGCAACAGATCGATACCACCGCTGACGCGATTGCCGAAATGGAGCAATGCGAAAACCCAACCCAAGTCATTGAACGTCTGGCAGAGGCTGGTTGCGGTGAACGCCTGACCAGTTCGGCCGACGATGTTCTGGCCAGATTACAAAAACTATCCAAGAAAAAGAAGTAGCGCTCAAAACTCATCTTTCAACACAGTTTTAAATAGCAAACCAAGATAAGGAATAAAATCATGACTGATTCAGCAATCAAACACTCGACCAGTTGGATTAATTTCACAGTAGGCAGCTTCGTTATTGCAGCTGCAATGATGGCCGGTGGCATCTTTTTCATGGATGCCGGATTCGCCGCCAAGGGCTTTTATGCGATGGCGGCGATCATGTTGGTCCACACATCTATCACCATCACAAAAACACTGCGCGACATCGACGAATCCAACAAGTTCATCAACAAAATTGAGGATGCAAAGACCGAAAAACTTCTTCGTGACATCAATCAACCGGAAAAAGCGTAACCAACACGAACTTTGCATAATACTTTATACTGTCACGATTGGTCGAGGGAGTGAAACCATTGAATAGCTTCAACAAGTTTCACTCCCTCAGAAAATGGCTGAGGAGCTCAAAAGAAATGACTATCTGGAAATAATTGGTGCCCAGGGGCGGAATCGAACCACCGACACGCGGA
>JAJFFR010000146.1 GCA_021776555.1 Robiginitomaculum sp. | reverse complement strand
TGGAAATTATCCCAATGCCCAGCCTGTTGGACCAGAAAATGCCGCGCATTGATCTCTCTGTTCCGTGCGGGCGGTGCCATCCTTGGCAGAGGTAACGCCGAGAAACCCGCATTACCGCTTCCCCCGGTAAAGGGCGCTGCCAAAGGAGCGGTTTGCTCGGGGGCGTGGTCTTGGCTTGATGATGTGGGTGTTGGATTGTTCGTATTGGAAAGATCGCCAAACCCGGTAAATTCTTGTCCAGTTACAATCAAATCATCCTCAACCGGATCGCCATCGGCCAATGGACTTGTTTGAGCCATGACCTGACCTGCATAGAGCAATGCAAGCGGCATCATCAGCAAGTACTTTACAAAGCGAACCATAGAGCATCCAAAACAAGGAAGAGGCAGTCTATCAGATTTATGAACGTTAGCGAGGTCCACAACCTAACCGGACAGGGCAAGGCAGCAAGTAAAAAATCCTTACCGATTGTGATATTAAGGAAATAAAAACAAAAAGTTAAATCAATTATTGGCTGAGTTTCTAAGGGGTTCGATTTAAGGTTTGTTAAGGATATAAGCAAAGAATTAGCTTATGAATTCAACAAATGATTCCAGATCTGCTTCTTGGCAGCTCAGCACACGATCCTATGCCATGCCGATTGTTTGGTTGGCCGGGTTGTGGACCATGCTCATATTGGTTTGGCAACAAGCTGATATTTCGGCGACACCTCTTTTGATCAACATTGCCTTGGTGGCGACCATTCCTGGTGTTTTGCACCTTGGACTGGCCCGGTTTCTCAAGGAAGAATGGGCGCAAGCTTTGGTGTTGATTGGCTGGACCAGTTTTGCTGTCATCGCCATTTCGTCCACCGGAAATTTATTCACGCCATTGATCGCCATGGCGGTACTACCAATTGTTGCTGCCGTTTCGTTTGGGCGGATGAACCGGGTGCTGGAAGCCACCGCCTTAACCGCATTGGTCATTGGTGCAATTGCAATTGCAGGGCCGCAGGGGCTATTGCCACGCAATGTTGGGTGGCTGGCGCAAATCCCAATTCTGGAACTGGCAGGTTTGGTTTTAAGCCTGATTGTGATCGGCGTTGGCTTGGCCGCGATCTTGCCTTTGATGGATAGTCAGGCTCGGTTGCGCGATGCGTTATTTCGCAAGTCTCCTCATTTGGATTTTTGTGTAGATCAGCGGGGGCGGGTGGTTAGCGCTTCTGATCGAGCCAAAAGCTGGTCCAAAGCTGGGTCCATTGTCGGCTTGTTTGAAGATGGTCAGGCATTGTCAAAAGTCCGGCACGCTTTGCATATGGCTTTGGCCAACAATCACCCGGCTTCGTTTGTAATTCCGGTGGGTGGTCAACAAGACCTGCACCAATTGCACATTGGGCGGCTGGATGATCACCGAGCCATTTTGAGCCTGCGAAATGTTGCGGGACAATTTGCTCGCGAACGTGAACTGCAAGCCGAGCGTGATGAAGCGATTACGACCAGCCGCGACAAGACTTTATTTCTGGCTGGTATGAGCCACGAATTACGGACGCCGCTAAACGCAATCATCGGGTTTTCAGACATGATGAAAGCCCGGTTGTTTGGGCCGATTCCGGCCAAATATGCTGAATATGCCGATCTGATCCATGAAAGTGGGCGGCATCTGGTCGATCTGGTTGGCGATGTGCTGGATATGTCCAAAATTGAATCTGAGCATTATGAATTGAACAAAGAAGCATTCGACATATGCGAGGTCGTTCGCTCCTGTGTGAAGCTGATGCAATTGGGTGCAGACGAAGCAGGCGTCCGGTTAAGCGTTGATTTGCCAGATTATGCGGTGCCGGTTTTGGCCGACCGCAAAGCCATGCGCCAGATACTGTTCAATTTGTTATCCAATGCGATCAAGTTCACACCCGGCGATGGAAGCGTAACCACCGGTATCGAGCTAGATGGGGACATGGTTATTTTGGAAGTTCGCGACAATGGCGTGGGCATGTCCGAAGAAGATGCCAATCGAGTTGGTCAGCCGTTTCAACAAGCTGAAAGCGCCAAGAAAAGCGATGCCCGAGGCACCGGCCTTGGGCTTTCCCTAGTCAAAGCCTTAAGCGAATTGCACGGCGGGAACTTTGCCTTGCACAGTGAGTTGGGCCAAGGCACCCGCATTGCGCTGGACCTGCCCATCGTCAACGAAGCTGAATTGGGTAAAAAGCTTGTGCAGGAATTGGATGTGCGAAACCATATCCGCCGAGCCTTGGCCGCGACCGAGGAAATTGCCGCAGTTTCGGCACGGATTTCTAGTTAGACCGAAATAACGAATAACGGTACTTTGTTGTCATCACCCGGCCATCCTCCGACTTGATCGGTGGACCGGGTGACCCAGAAAATGTTGCAATCATGAAACAAGCTTGCTGGATTGCCCGGACAAGCCGTGCAATGACCGGTGAAGGTGATGCTCATGAAATGCAGTCTGCTCTTGGCGCAAAATAAAGACTAATAAGCCCGTCATCCCAGCCTTCTCCCCAATGGGGAGAAGGGGCGCAGCCGGTAAAATCGGGCTTTAACTCCCTCTCCCCTAGGGGGTGAGGGTTGGGGTGAGGGGGGATGTTCTAACCGGCCCACGAGTGCGACCTGGGGCTCATCTTCCAGTGCCCTAGTACTTCCCAATTATTGCTCGATCACTTGATCCTTGGCTTCGGCGAAAATCCGTGCTGCCAGAAAATCTCCGACTTCTACGTAAAGCCGCTTATGCCGGTCCGGTTTGCCCAAACCGGCTGACCAATACATATCGAGAATGACGGCCTCTCTGGGGTCGAGCTGTGAAAAGGCTTCCAATGCATCAGTGGCAAATCCAAAACGAGTACCGCGCACGCCGGTTTCGGCCGAGAGCAAGCTGGTCTCGGCTACGACCCGATTTGCGGCGAAAAAGGATTGGGTTGCGGTTGCGGGTGGCGCTAGCCCGGCCACGCCCTCAATCGGTAGTTTGAGTAGTTTTCTTAAAAATGGGTTGGGTGGGTTTTCCAGCCGATCCGGGTCTCGCATGCGCAGCAATACCGAGCGTGGCGGGGATTGGTTTTCGATCAACAGGTCAAGCGATGGTCGGCCTTGCAAACTGGATGCGCCAAACTGGACCAAACTGTTTTCAGTTGAATCTAGAACCTGCACGGCGCGCCAACGGCGTTTGAGCAGGTCTAAATTACGGCTGGTTTTCCAAGAGCGGTGGGTGGCTGGATAGGGTAAATTGTTCAGGGTTAACCAGCTATCATGAGATGCTTTGACCAGATCAATTTCGGCCAAGGCTTCGGGATTGGCACAATCAATTACTGCCACACTTAGTTTGGCGATCCGTTCCATCTCGCGCAATTCGCCAGATGAAAAACCGGCGCGCAACAACGCTCCCTTGGCTTGTAATTTCCCGGATCGAACTGCCAGTAATTGAGAATTTTCAAGTAAATCACAACTCTGTGCAAACTCTAAAACGGCTGAGCGTTTGGAAAACCCCGCATGTGCATCAATGGCCGAAGCTGCCCCACCATTGGCGAGGAAGAATAAGACACTAGCAAAAAGGGTACGTCTATTCATGGGAGTTTCCGGTAATTTCCGGAACAATCTGGCTGATTACTCTTAGGATTGAGTGAATTAAATGGTTCGACTTTGCTTCCACAACATCAATGTGGACCACAACCCGGTCGGAACCAGGATCAGCAAGATCATTTTCCACAAGGCCATTGGGTCATGCTGCCCCGAGTATGAGGCGCGGGGCCGTGTGGCATTGATTTCCACTTTATTCTGCCGCCACCGCACGACAGTTCCACCAAATTTATCAAAAGCCTGACCCTCAACCAGATCAGACAAGGCCTCGGCAAAGGCGGCATTGTCATTGGCGCTTAAGCCCAACCAGACCCGGCCATTGGGCAAATGTACAGAACCGGCAATGCCCATGGCAGGCGCCCCCGGTTCGGCGGCGAAGGCGCTTTGCACCAGTCGGGGCCGTGGATATTTCGGATGCGAATCGCCGGGCGCACGTCCTGCGCCTTCGGAAAAGCTTTTGGGTAATTGCCGGGTCAACGCGGCGGGCAGGTTTTGACGGGTGGCAAGTGCCAGCAAATGTTGATCGTCGCGCAATTGGGGCGGATTATAGGTGGCCAAAGTCATGGCTGAGCCACTGATCTGTGCCAGTTTGCCTAAGAATCGCCAGCTTTCGGTTAAGGCGGTGCCTGCATTTTGTGGAAGAAGAATTTGCGTGGCGCGGCCTTGACCTTTGGTGAACACCCCACCATTCCATGCTAGATGATCCAAATCAGACAGTTCAGAAACTCCAGCCAATTGCAGGCTGACTTTGGCAAAACCGGCTTGGCGTAATCCTTTTACTGGCGGACAATTTTCAATATCCTGCGTGGGTTGCAAAACAGGAACCAAAGCAATTTGCCGAGCGCTGGACTGACTGGCTGGTATTTGAACGGACAGGCTGTTAGCCCGACGCCACAAAGATGAGGACGCGATTTCCTGTCCATCGACAAAGACGGCGAGTTTGGACCGACGGTCGGCCTGTCCCGGCCGTTGAACATCAATCAACAAACGCGCCCGGGCTGAACGGGGTAAGCGTAAAGGTACCGGACGGTTTTCAGGCGACCAAGCGGGTTCGGAAATGTTATGCAAAAGTTCTTGCAACGGCTTGGCTTTGGGTAAGGAGTTGGTTGCCCCGATCTCGTTACTCCCATTTGTCGAAACGCGGTTTTGCGCAAACCATCTGGCTGTTTCCAATACCTGAACGAGTTGTTGTCCAGTCAATTCAAGCAGCGGTTTTGCGCCCGAATTGATTAAATCAATTCCAGCATGGCCAATGGTTTGTACCTGTCCAATGATAATCAGATCGGCTTCTTCTTCGGTCAATACAATTTGCGGAATGGTTCGCATGCGTAAGGCCAGCCCCTGAACGACCAAGGCACCAAATTCTGCATAGTCCCGATCTGTCAGCTTACCTTGCCGGATGGCAATTTTGTGCGGCGCACCTATATCAGCTGCCAGCCAGTCTTCAAACTCGGACAATGCCGGTTTTGGGCTGCCCAGTGCCAGATCAATCCGGCTATGGTCTAAATCCAGCAACCAACCGCCGTCCTGTTGGCGCAAGCAGGTTTGTGCCGCACTGGGGACTAGGGACAACTGGATTGAATTCGTACCGGTGTTTAATTGGTCGGCTGGAATGTCAAACCGAGCAGAGAAGCCCCGAACTACTGGTGAAAATGGCAAAGCAGGTTTGTGGTTGATCGAAAGCAAAAAGTGAGTGCCCGGACTGGGCGTTGTTTCCATTGGACTGGCCTTGATCACCAAGGAAGCCGGGCCGGGGGCGGCCGGTAGGTTGAAGCTAAAACCAAAGTCGGGATTGCGCCAATCCAGCGCAACCGGCTCGGCGATACCGGTCAGCTCTTCAAACGAACTCTGGGCCAAAACCGCAGTATTTCCGACCATCGAGAGCAGTATTCCCATAAAAATGGTCCAAAACTGGTTCATTTTGACACTTTCCTGTAGAGTTGAGGCTCAATTCCAGCAAGAACACGGCCATGAACCTTCTACGATCTTCCATTTTGGTGCAGGCGCTGATCCGGCGTGCCGAGAGCAATGGCGCCTTTGCCATGGTGCGGCGGCACGGTGACGATGATGCGGGAAGCGTTTTGGTGCTGGTCAATACGCTAGATGGGTTCGCGTGCTTATATGGGCCAAGTCGGGATGAAGATTTCAACCGGGTTTGGGAGTGTTTGAGCGCCCCACACACCACGGAATCAACCCTTGAGGAGGTATTGAAAAAGCGACTGCAGATTGATCCAGATTTGTGGGTTGTGGAGATCGAAGACAGAATGGGTCGTCACTTTTTAACTGAAAAAGTAATTTCCCGCCTCGTCTGACCTACCTGATATAATCAATTATTGAATTATATGAACAAGTTCAGCTATTGACCTGCCTATGGTTCCTGACCCATTAGGGTCCATGCTTTTTTTGTTGAATGACGTAATTCTGGATATTGAGCAGCCGAACGAGATCATTCGATCGGATGAGTTTCCTATTTCTGTTGCTGAATTTGCCCAAATGAGCTTGGCTGACATCACAGGTCTGGCTTTTGAGGAAGTGTTCAAAGATTTGAATCTGCCTCGAACGCAACCAGAAAAGGCTGGACATCTGGCTACTTTGTTGGCTGCCAAAACCGGTGCCAATGCGGCCCTAATCGGACCGCCAGCCGATGGCGCGCGGCAACCTTCCGAAATGGCGGTGCGATTTGCTGAAATTTCGCTAATGACCTTGTCGTACTTGTACCAATTACAAACGGGCGGAACTTTGCAAACCAGCCATGTGCAAGAATCCGTCTGGCAGGCGTTGTCTGATTAAAGTTGTGTATGGCTTTTGATTGCCTTGGGGTCCGGCTTGCGTTAATCGAACCCATCAACATTCCAGAGTAATTTGATGACTGACCTTCCGTTTGAAGCTGAAGCAAAGCGCCGCCGGACATTTGCGATTATTTCGCATCCCGATGCGGGTAAAACCACATTGACCGAAAACCTGTTGTTTGCGGCTGGCGCAGTGCGTCTAGCTGGTCAGGTTCGGGCCAGAGGCGAGAACCGCCGTACTTCTTCGGATTGGATGAAGATCGAGCGGGAGCGCGGCATTTCAGTTTCGTCATCGGTGATGACTTTTGAGTACCGCGATTGCATGGTCAATTTGCTGGATACGCCGGGCCACGAAGATTTTTCCGAAGATACCTACCGCACCCTGACCGCCGCCGATTCGGCCGTCATGGTGCTGGATGCTGCCAAGGGGATTGAGCCGCAGACCCTCAAATTGTTCGAGGTTTGTCGATTGCGCGACATTCCGATTTTGACCTTCATCAACAAGATGGATCGTGAAGCACAAGACCCGTTGGAAATTCTGGACGAAGTGGCCAACAAGCTGGCGCTGGACGTGGTGCCGATGCAGTGGCCCGCCGGGTCCGGAGCGCGCTTTTCCGGCATACAGAATTTAACCAGCGATCTGTTCACGCCCTTTGCCAAGGGGCAGGATGAACCAATTGCGCCCATGAAGCTGGATGATCCGGCGTTAGAAGCCTATCTGTCCGATGAAGTGCGCGAAGAATTGGTGGATTCCATTGAGTTAGCTGATGGTGGTTTTCCGGAATTTGCACTGCAAAGCTATCTGGAAGGCCATATGACGCCGGTTTATTTTGGCTCGGCATTACGCAAATTTGGGGTAACTGAATTGCTCGATGCGTTAGTTGAATTGGCGCCAGCTCCTTCCGAAGTAAAAGCCGATCTGGGAGCCAACGAAGTATTGCAACAACCGGGCGGTAAGGAAGTTTCTGGCTTTGTGTTCAAAGTGCAAGCCAATATGGACCCTAACCATCGGGATCGGATTGCCTTTACCCGCTTGTGTTCCGGGCAATTTCGCCGGGGCATGAAATTACGAACCATTGCTGGCAAAGCCATGACCGTCTCGTCGCCCCTGATGTTCTTTGCCCAAGATCGGGAAATTGCTGATACGGCCTATGCCGGGGATGTGATCGGCATCCCCAATCATGGCGTCTTGCGGGTCGGCGACAGCTTGAGCGAAAGCGGTAAATTACAATATCCTGGCCTGCCCAATTTTGCACCGGAACTACTGCGCCGGGCCAGACCCAAAGACCCGATGAAGGCCAAACATTTACGAAAAGCATTGGAAAGTCTGGCCGAAGAAGGCGTCACCCAATTGTTCAAACCAATGATCGGGGCCGAAATGATTCTAGGCGCAGTGGGTGCCTTGCAGATCGAAGTAACTGCCGAGCGCATCGCCACCGAATACAAGCTCGATGTGATTTTCGAGCCGTGCCCCTATTCCGTGGCCCGTTGGATAACGGCCAAAGATGATGCAGCACTGGAAAGCTTCGCGGATCGCCACAAAATGCAAATGGCCGAAGACGGCGACGGCGCGCCGGTATTTCTGGCTAAAAGCAGTTGGGAGATTAATTACGCCCAAGAAAAATTCCCCGACATCTCGTTCACCGCAACCCGCGAACGTAGGTAAGGGATTGCGGAACCTAATTGATCAATTCTGCCGCCAGATTGGCTGCACTTTGAATTTCTGCTGGTTTGGCACCGGAACGAGTAAGCGCATTTAGGCCCAACACCTGACACAGAATATACGCGCGCAATGAATTTGCTGTCTCATGCGTGCGCAATTGGTGTGCTTGTTTGACCTCTTTGCAGGCTTGCTCCAGTGGGTCGCGCAAGGTGCGGGTCAGTTGGTCGAATAGTTCGGCCTTGGCTTCGTTCAAATGCGGTGGTTGAGCGATTGAGCTGAGCAAAAAACAACCCTTGCCGGAATGGGCCGACAAAAATCGCCCAGCAAACCGTAAAAATTCGGCCAAGCCGGCTCGTGGTTCATCGGCAGATTGCAGTGCTTGCTCGGCTTGTTTTGCAAATTCATTGGCGTACAGGGTCAGGGCTTCCAGATAGGCGCTTTCTTTATCCTGAAATGCTGCATAGAAGCTGCCGCGCTGGATACCAGCGGCAGCTTGCAGATCGTCTATGCTGGTTCCGGCAAATCCATTTTGCCAGAACAGGTCACGAAAGTGGTCGACCGCAGTATTTCTATCGAATGTCCGAGGTCGACCTGCCATCGTAAATCCTATTCAGCGGCTTGGGGCACCGGTGGTGTCCATGCCAGTTCGGTGAATGGCGCATCGACCGGTGTATCTGCAAAGTGATTGACGTAGTTTGATATGGTCTTTTGCGCCACACCAAGGATAACTTCCAGAATGTGTCGCCTTGTAAATCCAGCGTCAAGAAATTCCTGTACCTGCACAGTGTCCAACTGGCCGCGTTGACGTAGAATTTGCAAGGTGAAGTTACGCAAGGCTTCAAGACGGGGGTTGGTCAGGACTGAATAGTCTCGCAATTGTTCGACCAGCTCATCATCAACGCCCTGCATTTTGGCAATGGCTGAATGGGCCGGTACGCAATAATGGCATTCATTCTCAACACTGATCGCCAGCCAGATCACATTTCGCTCATCGGCATCAAACGAGGTGTTTTGGAATAATGTGTGTACGTCCTGATAGGCTTGCAGCAGTTCAGGGGCTTCGGCCATTACGCCGTGTAAATTCGGGATCATACCAAAGGCAGCCACTGACTTTTCCAGTAAGGGTAGGGCTTGCTCGGGGGCAGTATCGGCGGTGTGCAGGGTGAATTCAATCATTTTTCTTCTCCGTTGAGACACAGACCATCCTGTGTGTCCGGTGCATATTTGTATTATGGACTGAATAGTCAAGAATAGCAAAATCAGTTTGAATTCACGTTTTTGTGATGGTCTGATCGTGCGGCCCTGCTGATGTGCCGCAACTGATATATTCGTAGCCCTTGCCAAACCGGGCGGTTTCGACAAAAACCGGGTTTCTTATGCAACATAGCTCTGAGTCTCATCATGATCTTGTCCCAGTCCAAAATTCCGCAGTCAGTAATTGACCTTTGGCAAATCGTTAGTGACGTGTGGGAAACCTCGGTTTTTGGGCTGGATGCTGGCAATGCCATTCTGGCCGTTCTGGTCATTACCTTCTCGCTGTTGTTTCGCGGCTTTATTGCGCACCGGATTATCGGGTTCCTGGCTCGATTGGCCGGGCGGACTAAGACCAACATAGATGATGAGCTGTTACGTGCGCTGGAAGAACCGCTAAAACTGATCCCGGTGATCGTCGGGATTTTCTTTGCCCTGCGGCTATTGGGGCCAACTGACGATACGTTGCTGGTGTTCAATCGTGCGTTCGCGTCCTTGATTGCCTTTGCGATTTTCTGGTCTTTGGTGCGTGCGGTTGATCCAGTGGTGGCCGTGGCCAAACCTCTACAAAGCGCATTGACACCAGAGATCATGTCGTGGATCCGCAAAGCAACCAAAGGGCTTTTCATCTTTATTGGTGGCGCTGCCATCTTGGAAACTTGGGGTATTCAGGTTGGGCCATTTTTGGCCGGCCTTGGTATTTTTGGGGTAGCGGTTGCGTTGGGCGCTCAAGATTTATTCAAAAACCTAATTGCTGGTTTTCTGGTGTTGGCCGAAAAGCGCTTTCAGGTTGGCGACTGGATCAAGGTCGATGGCGTGGTGGAGGGCACAGTGGAAGGGATCAATTTTCGATCAACTACGGTCCGGCGTTTTGACAAAGGTCCGGTTTACGTCCCCAACTCAAAACTCTCCGATAATGCCGTAACCAATTTCTCGCGGATGACCCATCGTCGGATTTATTGGAAAATTGGCTTGTTGTACTCAGCCTCGACTGAGCAATTACGTGCGGTGCGTCAGGGCATCCATGACTACATTTTAGCCAATGATGACTTCCTGCACCCGCCTGCTGGAACTTTGTTTGTGCAGATTGACAGCTTTAATGACAGCTCGATTGATCTGATGATTTATTGTTTTACCAAAACCGCCAATTGGGGTGAATGGCTACAAATCAAAGAAGATTTCGCCTGCGCTATCAAGGAAATTGTTGCTGAAGCCAATACCGATTTTGCCTTTCCATCCCGCACCATTTATCTGGAGCAGGATGGGATCGGGCCGGTGTCAGGTCAATCTTGAGTATGTTTTTCAGAGCGTTTGAATTTGCTCTCCCAGCGTCCTAATTCCTTGCGGGCATCGGTGATGAACGGACTGATCCGAATGGCGCTCAAAAAGAAATTCGCCAACATCTGACCCGGCCAGCGCATAGGGCGTTTGACCTGCAACAAGAGAACAACGCGTTCCTCGTCAGTGTCGTTATGCACTTCATGGGGATACGTATCGTCAAACACAAAACTTTTGCCGGGTTGCCATTGCAGGGTCTGGCCATCGAGCCACATGGTACAGGCTGGCCGATCTGCTGGGATTTTCAAACCCAGATGACAAACGACCAAA
>JAJFFR010000145.1 GCA_021776555.1 Robiginitomaculum sp. | reverse complement strand
CGGTACGGGTAAAGCCGCCGCCCGCCGAGGCAGGCGAGAGTATCTCACCAACCTGAGCATTTTTGGCAATGACCACGCCAGCATACGGCGCACGCACCACATGGCGCTCGACCAGATCACGCTGGCTAGCGACGCTGGCTTTGCTGGCGGCCAGATCAGCCCGCGCCCCGGCCAATTGTGCTTGTAAGGTTTTTAGCGCCGCAGCAGCGGCCGTTACTGCCGCTTTGGGGCCAATCGCTTTGTCGGCCAAAGTTTGCGCCCGGCCCAACACAATTTCGGCTTCGACAATGCGCGCTTGCAAAGACTGAACATTACGCCGGGCGCTTTCAGTTCGGGCTAAGGTTTGGGTCAAATTGATATTGGCTCGTTCGTCATCCAGACGAGCCAGTACTTGCCCGGCCTCGACCAGTGAGCCTTCATCAAATAAAATTTCGTGAATGGTGCCGGTGATTTCGGCCGAAACGGTGGCTTGGCGCCGTGCCGTTACATAACCCGATGCAACCAATCCAGAGGCGCGCGACGTGTTGCCCTGTGCTGTAGCCGACGAGACAGGAATACTTTCCTGTGCGGCTGCAATGGCAACATTCGCTTCCATCTTGGCCTGTTTGATCTGACCATTCATCCACCACCAAGTGATTAGTACTGAAACAAAAGCCGCCAATACCATGGCGATGATCAGTTTCGTCGGTGAATTTTTGGTTTGTGGTTCGCTGCGGTCAATCGACAAGGATTGTAGTTGTGCGGCGCGATCATCTGACATGTTTTGGTTTTCCTTTTGTCCCGGTCATCAGTTTATCGTGCGTCACGCTTGGCTTCAATCATTATCGGGAACCCGAAATCACCGCTTTGCTTCATCTCAAAAAAGATTATGGTCACGTCATGAATTGCACAAGGCCAACTCACGATGCGTGAAATGAAAACACCGAATTCTGTGGTTAAAATTGGCGGAGGCGGCACGGCAATTGTCCAAATGGGCAATGAATTGCCGCTCAGCCTAATCGCTGGACCTTGCCAGATGGAAAGCCGGGCGCACGCACTAGAATGCGCCAGTGAATTACGCGATATCGCCAACCGGTTGGGCATTGGTCTGGTGTTCAAGACCAGCTTTGACAAGGCCAATCGGACCTCGGCCAGCGCACAGCGCGGTTTGGGTTTGGAAGCCGCTTTGCCGGTATTTGCCGAAATTCGTGAAACTTTGGGCCTGCCAGTTTTGACCGATGTTCACAGCGCCGAACAATGCGAGATGGCCGCCGATGCGGTTGATGTGTTGCAGATCCCGGCCTTTTTGTGTCGCCAGACTGATTTGCTAATCGCCGCCGCCAAAACCGGCAAAGTAATCAATGTCAAAAAAGGACAGTTTTTAGCGCCGTGGGACATGAAAAATGTCGTGGCGAAATTAACCGGGGCTGGCAATGCCAATGTATTGGTGACCGAGCGCGGGGTCAGCTTTGGCTATAACACATTGATGTCCGACATGCGGGCTTTGCCAGTATTGGCCAGCTTTGGTGCGCCTGTAGTGTTTGATGCAACCCATTCCGTGCAACAACCCGGCGGGCAAGGCACTTCGTCGGGCGGACAACGTGAGTTCGTGCCGGTTCTGGCCCGCGCTGCCGTAGCGGTCGGCGTCGCCGCCGTATTTCTGGAAACCCATCCCGACCCAGACAACGCACCCTCTGACGGACCCAATATGATCCCCTTAGGTCAATTCGAAGCCTTGGCCCGTGATCTGATGGCGTTTGATGCAGTGGCGAAGGGATTGAGGTAAGTTTCGGTCCCCGGATTTAATCCGGGGTCCAGACAGATTGATGCAAACGATAATCAGGAAGAACTGGACCCCGGCTCGAAGGCCGGGGACTGGGTTTTGCTTGCGTCGCTTGCCGATCCTTCGAGGCCGCTTCGCGGCTCCGAGCCATGAGGTGTTTGGTAAAGTCGAAATTTTTCTGACTTAAAACTAGCGCCGCCCTTCCACCGCTCCCCGGATTTAGTCCGGGGTCCAGATATGTTCATGTCACTGATAATTCAAAAAACTGGACCCCGGCTCGAAGGCCGGGGACTGGGTTGCTTTATGTTTGCCGCTTGCCGATGCTTCGAGGCCGCTACGCGGCGTCTCAGCATGAGGGAGCTTGTTGTTACAACAGCTCGTTCATCTTATAACTTACCCACACCACCCACCTCATGCTGAGGTGCGACTGTAAGGAGCCTCGAAGCATCGGCAACAAGACGAAACACCGCCACAGCCATGCAAATCTGCAAGTGTGTGGCGGATTGTGAATGACACTACTCAGCACACACTAAATACACAGTGGCCGGACATTCATTGACGCTTATCGCACAGATAAATGACGCTTGTTGACACTTAGCTTGCGGGGATAAACCTAAGTCCCTCACGCCGGATCGTGCCGGGCGACAATAGGGTGTTGGCTGACTTGTTGGTCTGGCCAAGGCTCTTTGAAATCGTTAAAAACAACAGATATTGTAGGAACTCGTGTTGCCCCAGATGCTGTTTGGACCAAATTCAAAACGTCATTTAGTGGCTTTGCGTGGACTATGTGCCGCGCATAACCTCCAAAATTGACTTGCAACTTATTTTCCTAGTCCCAAATTCCAAAAATCATGACATTTTTTCGAGTTTTTCCATTTCGCTTAATGTTTGTTCTTCGAGCATGGTGATCCGTTCCATCGCCCGATTGCGCTTGCGGTTGAACTCCAGTGCTTGCTCTGGGTCGCGGTCATACAATTCGGACGAAGCCAGAGCCGCATCCAAGCTAGCCACACCTTTTTGCAGGCGGGCAATTTCGCCTTCCAGTCGCTTGATATTGCGCCGGAGTGGGGCCAGATCCTCGCGGGCCTGGGCCAAAGATTGCCGTTGTATGGCTTTGCCCACCGGTTTGGCTTTGGGCTTGCGTTTGCGGTCTTTCTTCAGGACCAATTGCTTGTATTCGTCCATGTCGCCGTCATATGACTTCACCGCGCCGTCTTTAACCAGCCACAGGCGTTCGATACAGCGTTCAATCAAGCTGCGGTCATGGCTGATCAGCAGGATGGCCCCGGAATATGCATCTAGCGCATCAGCCAGCGCCAAGCGGCTATCCATGTCCAAATGGTTGGTTGGTTCGTCGAGGATCAGTAAATGCGGCCCCTGAAACGAAATCAGGTTGAGCAGCAACCGGGCTTTTTCGCCGCCGGAAAGGTCGCGGATTTTGGTTTCTGCCTGATTGACCCCCAGCCCAAACCGTCCAAGTCTGGCCCGGCGTTGCGCTTCGCTGGCATCGGGCATCAGCTCAAAAATATGATCAAGTGGGGTCAGATTATGATCCAATACGTCCAATTGATGTTGGGCGAAATAGGCAATTTCCAACTTTTTATGCTGGTATTTGCTGCCGGACATGGTTTCCAATTTGCCAGACAGCAGTTTGGCAAAGGTCGATTTGCCTTCGCCATTTTGGCCCAGTAATCCGATGCGGTCATCATTTTGAATACTCAGATTGATATTTCGTAATATCGGTTTGCCCGGCTCATACCCAACCTGCACATCCTCAAACCGGATAATTGGCGGGGCCATGGCTTTTTTGGGATCCGGTAGGTCAAACGGTGCCACTGGGTTCTGGACCAAAGTTGCAACCGGTTGCATCTTCTCCATCATTTTGAGGCGGGATTGGGCCTGTTTGGCTTTGGCAGCGGAATAGCGAAACCGGTCTACGAAGGTTTGCATCCGGCGGCGTTGGTCTTCTTGCTTTGCCATCATGGCCATATCAAGTCGTTGTTTCTCAGCCAATAATCGCTGGAAATCATCATAGCCGCCTTCGAAAGTACGAATCTTATGATTGGCCAAATGGGCGATGCGATGCACCGATTGGTTCAATAAATCGCGGTCATGGCTGACGATCAGTGCCGCACCGGGGTATTTGCGTAAATGGTTTTCCAGCCAAATCGCGCCCTCAAGATCGAGGTAGTTGGTTGGCTCATCGAGCAGCAGCAAGTCGGGCGTGGCGAACAAGATGGCGGCCAAGGCGGCGCGCATCCGCCAGCCACCAGAAAAACTACCGCATGGCTGGCGCTGGGCTTCGGTCGTGAAACGCAAACCAGCTAAAATGGTGCTGGCTCGGGATTCGGCACTGTGGGCCTCGATATCGGCCAAGCGCAATTGAATTTCAGCGATGCGGTGCGGGTCGGTTTCGGTTTCAGCACGGCTCAGCAATCCTTGGCGTTCGGTATCGGCTTCCAGCACGAAATCGAGAATGGATTGTGAGCCGCCCGGGGCTTCCTGCGCTACGGCACCCATTCGTGCGCCTTTGCGGACCCGAACCTCGCCTTCGTCGGGCTGTAACTCGCCGGTGATGGCGCGAAATAGGGTTGATTTTCCGGTGCCATTTCGGCCGACCACACCCATGCGGGTTTTGGGGGGCAGGGCAAAGCTGGCATTCTCAATCAGAATGCGGCCTTCCATCCGAATGGTAATGTTGTTTACGTGTAACATGGGCAGTGGCTAACACGGGTTGATGGCTTGATAAAGCACTGGTATAGGCCCGCCAACGAGTTTTCTTCCCCAATTTGATACAGGAGCCAATTCATGGCTATTCAACGTACTTTTTCAATCATCAAACCAGATGCAACAGCGCGCAACCTAACCGGTGCAATCAATGCCAAAATCGAAGCAGCTGGTCTTCGCATCATCGCACAAAAACGCATTCGCCTGAGCCGTGAACAGGCCGAAGGCTTCTATGCTGTCCACGCCGAGCGCCCATTTTTTGGTGATCTAGTCGCATTCATGCTGTCCGGACCTGTTGTGGTGCAAGCCTTAGAAGGCGAAGACGCGATTGCTACATACCGCAAGGTAATGGGCGCAACGAACCCCGAAGAAGCTGATGCTGGCACCATTCGCAAAGAGTTTGCTGAAAGCATTGAAGCCAACTCTGTGCATGGCTCTGATGCGCCGGAAACGGCTGCTGAAGAAATTCCGTTTTTCTTCTCAGATGACGAAATTGTTGGTTGATTTAGACGAATAAAAACTATGAAACGGGGCCGGTTCGGCCCCGTTTTTGTTGGCGTTAAAGTTCGGGAAAATATCGCTTTCGCATGCGAGCCGTATAGGCAATCAGATTGTCATGGGTAAGCGCACTTCGCTTGATTGCTGTGTCAAAATCCGCATCAATGATTGAGCTTAGCACTCCGTACATCGTTGCATCCAATGCAGTTGGCTCATCGCCAAAGGCATATTTCTTATCACCCATAAACGCGGCCAGCGCGTCCAGATCGTCTGCCGCCATCGCATAGATGGTTTCACGTGGGTGACGAGCAATCCCGTGGCCCTTCATACCTTGCAAAAGCTGCTTACGAGCCACATTGGGAACGAACCATTTCAACGGAATTGGCAGTTTGGAGAAAAACATGTCTTTCAAGACGACCCAGTTTTCATCCTCCATCCAGCGCGAATATACCACAGCCCAATACAGGTGCTCCTCAATCAGTCTGGTAAAGGAAAGCGAGATAGCCAGATCAATTTCTGACAAATTGGCGTGAAAACTCGCTCCTTTCTCTTCTTCCAGATAATCTTGGATCAGGCCAGAATCGCCCATCATTTTACCGTCCGTTTCGATAAACGGTATTTTGCCAGTTGGTCCTTTGCGCGGGTCAACTTCTATGACGATCTCATAGGGCAGCTCAGCCATTTTGAGCAAGACTTCCAGCTTGATACAAAATGGCGACGGGTTGGCGGAGTTTAGTCCGGGCGGTGGTTGAAATAATTTGATCATCGGTTTTTCCTAAATGGCCTGTAACTACAAGCCTTCTTGTTTGCGTAAATTCAGTAGAAATTCGGGGTCAAAAGATAGTTTTTTCATGGTCGGTGCATTTTCATCCAACACCCGCCAAACTGGGGTAAGATCAGAAAGGTCAGCACCGGCTTCATAGGCTTCAAAGGTGGCCTCTGCCACAATACGCATCAAAATCCCGGTGGTGATCGGGCAGGATACTTCGGCATTATGAGCCTGGGCCATGTTGGCGCGAAAGTCCGGGATGCTCAGGCTTGTTCCTTCGGGAATTTGGCGAACAAACTGATCAACCAACCGGGCGTTGGGGATCAACATGATTTGCCCGGCCTTCATACCGGCAATATCAATCGGTGCCGGTTTGACCACCGGGTCTTTGCCGGATTGCAGCTTTTGCGTCCAAGTTTTTTTGTGCTTTGCCATTTTGGACCTTTTAATTTTGACGTTCTGGCGAAACTATATCATGCTTACTGACAGCATTGTGTCAGGATAGAGAAATTATGCGTCGCGCCGACCGTCTTTTACAGATCATCCAGATTTTCCGTCGAAGGGGCGGGATTGTCACCGCCGGGCAATTGGCCGCTGATCTGGAAGTATCAGTCCGTACCATCTATCGCGATATGGTCGCGTTAATGGCCTCTGGCGTGCCGATCACTGGCGAGGCCAGCGTCGGCTATATTCTGGACAAAAGCTATGATCTACCGCCATTGATGTTGACGGTCGAGGAAGTTGAAGCCTTGGTATTAGGCACAAAACTGGTCGGTGCATTCTCACAAGATGATCCGCAAATGTTACTGGCGGCCGGTGATGCGCTGGCCAAAATTGAAGCGGTGCTGTCGCCTGAACGAAAACAGCAAATGGGGCAAATCAATTTGATCACCGGTTTGCCAGAAATGGTGGGTCTGGGTCCGATTGCCCTTGGCTCGCTACGCAGAACCATCCGAAACGGGTTCAAAGCCAATATCAGCTATGAAGATGGCAAAGGAGCCATCAGTGAGCGGATCATCTGGCCGATGGGCATCGGTTATTTCGGATTGGTGCGAATGTTAATCGCCTGGTGCGAATTGCGTAATGACATCCGGGTGTTTCGGCTGGATCGGATCAAGACATTTGAAGAATTACAATCCCGGGCCCCACATACCCGCCAGAAACTGTACCGGGATTATTTGGAACAGGAAAAATCAAAAGGGATGCGCGCAATGACATAAAAAAAGCCCGGCAGTTTCCTGCCGGGCTTTTCTCATCAGATATAGTTCGCCTAGCGATGAACGGTAAACGTAACACCAAACATCCGTGGATCTTTGGTGAAGCCGGTCAGATTGTTAAAATCAATCCCGCCAATCACATTGATCTCGTTCGTGATATTGCGGACGTAAGCCGAAAGATCCCAAGAACCATCATTTCGGGCGTAGCCGAGACGAGCGCCGCCTTCGAAATTGCCTGAGGTCTGAAACTCAGCGGATTCATACAAGAAGAAGTTTGTATTTCCTTGGATTGACCAATCGGTAAAGGCGTAAATCTCGCCATCTTGGCCCATGGGCACCGAGTAACGCGCCGTGAAGTTTGCTGTAACTTCAGGTGCTTGCGGGAAGGGGTTGCCATCGACAATGGCCCGACCCAATCCATCCAGTGAATCCAGTGGCGTACACAATCCTGATCCACAAATTGGAACAACCAGATTGCTGTCCTGAATTTCGGTTTTATTGACCGCAAAACCCGCCGTCATGACGAAATTCGGAGTAGCTTGCCATTCTAGGTCAACCTCAAAGCCATACCCAACGCCTTTGTCAGCATTGACCAATTGGTTGAAATTGCCAGCGCCGCCGATCGCAGTGAACTGCATATCCTTGACCCGGTAATAATACAGATCACCGTTCAGACGGACAGTATTGTCAGCCAGTTCAGATTTGAAGCCAATCTCAAACGAGTCGATGGTTTCAGAGTCTGCGGTAGAAGCTTGCCCAAAGAACGCAATGTCGCGTCCTTGAATGGAAGGAGCACGGAAACCGCGCGCCGCCCGGGCATAGATGTTCACATTGTCTGTAGCAGTGTAGGTACCGCTAAGGTCCCAACTGACTTTGTCACCAGAGATGGTGGTGTCAGGGATTGGAAACAGCGTGGCGATTGGTGACAGACGCTTGTTGTCTTTGGTGTACCGAATGCCAGCTGTAACCACAAATCGATCGGAAAGGTCATAGCTACCTTGCCCAAAAATTGCCCAGCTATCGTTTGATTGCTTCAACACTGTTTCAGGAACAAAAAACGGGTTGGTTCCCAGCGCCAAGTCCATGTTGAAGTAAAACGCGCCCATTTGCCATTTGGCAGGACCGTCACCATTGCTGGCAATACGGAATTCCTGGGTGAACTGGTTGTGATCCTTGATGGAGCCTTCCGTAGTTGACGGGAAGGGGATGAAACCTGGGCCAAAATTTCCGGGTCCAAGGAATACCGCACCAAAGCCACCATCGATATCACCGATACTGGAGCCATCCACCGTTTGCAGGGAAGTGATCGAAGTAAAGGTCGCGCCATCCCCTTCATATTCAAACTTCGCAGTATAGCCCTTATTGTTGTAGCTTTGCGCTTGGTTGTTGCCGCCATCAAAAAACACAGTGTCACGAACAAAATTGCCATTGATAGTGTTGCTGCCAGTATCAAAGATATTGGCGCGGAACAAAGTTGCTGAATTGCCGTCAATTTCGCGAGCCTGAGCGGTAAGCAAGGCAGAAAAGCGATCATTCGGTGTAAACAGCAATTGGATGCGACCAGCTAGGTCTTCAAACCCGCCAATAACATCGGATTCACCGGTAAAGCCGTTATTGACCCAATTGTCGCGTTGGGCATACAAAGCGGAGGCACGAAACGAAAGTTTGTCTTCCACCAATGGGCCGCCAACTGCGCCTGTTGCGCGAATGCTGTTATAGCGGCCCCATGACAGGGAGCCATCAGCGGAAAACTCGTCGCTAGGGCGTTTGGTATCAAACTTAACGATACCCGCCGTTGTATTACGTCCAAACAAGGTGCCTTGCGGTCCGCGTAGAACCTCAACTTGCTCCACATCAAAAAGCGGGAAGCTTTTCAAGGCCACGTTTTCCATGACCACATCGTCCATGATGACTGAAACTGGCTGGGATGCAGCCAGATCAAAGTCGGTATTGCCAAGACCGCGAATATAAAAACGCGGTGCAACCCGACCATTAGAACTTTCAATGTTCAAGCTAGTAATGCGGCTGGATAGCGCCAGAATATCGTCGCCCCCGGCCAGAATGTTTTCCAAATTGTCACCATCCATGGTGCCGATTGAAATCGGCACGTCTTGAATGTTCTCAGCCCGTTTCTGGGCGGTGACGGTAATAACGTCCAATGTGCCGCCAGTTGACTGGGCAAAAGCCGGGAGCGCCAAGCCACCCGCTAACGTCAGTGCAAGAACGCTGGCACCAGTGTGCAGCAGGTGATTGTGATTTTTGTGATGGTTTTTCATATGTGTAAGTCCCGGCTAACGAGGAGGAAAATGGGTGTCAAAATCGGAATCACTTACGAAGTTGACTATAAGGCAATGGACCTATCTTTGCGTCTGATCAATAGACGTCGCGAAAACCTAGGCATTTTTGCGCAAAGTGTGACGTGATTGCACTGGTTAAATGGTTGAAGAAAACCGGAGAGATTGCCCCGTTAAATCCATCTATTGCAGGGAAAAAATGGTGTTTTTGGATTGACTCAACTCGTCTTGCGGCATTGAAATACCCTGCAACCGGGAGCAAACTCTGGCAATCACTGCTGGATATAGCTGATGTTCAACTCGTAAGACCCTTTTTTGCAAAGTTTCTGCTGTATCTTCTGATTGCACAGGAATAGCAGCCTGACCCAGTATTGGGCCGTCATCCAGCTCGGTGGATACCTGGTGTACCGTACATCCATGCACCCGTAGGCCCGCATCCAAGGCGCGTTGGTGCGTATGCAGTCCGCGCAATGAGGGTAACAGGGAAGGGTGGATGTTGAGCATTTTGCTATCCCACCGGGAGACCAAAAAAGCAGACAAAATACGCATAAACCCGGCCAAGCAGACCAGTTCAACCTTGGCCGCGCATAGTTCTTGATGGATTGCCTGTTCAAAAATTTGGCGATCCTCAAACTTTTCATGGGGCACAATGGCAGTGGGTAAACCTTTTTGTTTGGCAAAATCCAAACCGGGCGCCTTGCTTTTGTTGGAAAGAACCAAGGCAATTTTGGCTGGAAAGCCGGCTTGTTCGCAAGCAGTTGCAATGCTTTGCATGTTGGAACCGGTTCCGGAAATCAGGACGCCCAGTCTGGTTTTCATTCCTTGGCCTGCACAGTGCCAATGAAAGACGCACTTTCTCCGGCTAATTCCAGTTCAAGTAACGCTTCATTCAAATTATCCATGGAAACACACAGGATCATGCCAATGCCGCAATTGAACGTCCGCATCATTTCGTGCGTTTCAATGCCGCCGACTTGCTCCAGCCAGTTAAATACGGCGGGCCGAACCCATTTCGCCGGGTTGATCTCTGCTTGCAAATGATCGGGTAACATTCTGGGTGGGTTTTCGATCAAGCCACCACCGGTAATGTGGGCCAATCCTTTCACGACCCCGCTTTTGATCAGCGGCAGAAGTGGTTTTACATAGATGCGGGTAGGCTCAAGCAGAGCCTGACCCAAGGTTTGTTCTGGATCAAACGGGGCAGGCTCATTCCAACCAATTCCAGAAATTTCCACGATTTTGCGGATCAGGGAATAACCGTTGGAATGTGGCCCGCTGGAGGCCAGTCCGATCAAGGCATCACCTTCCTGCATCTGGTAATGACAGGGAAGAAGCTCGCCTCGTTCGGCAGCGCCGACCACAAACCCGGCCATGTCGTATTCACCATTGGTGTACATGCCGGGCATTTCAGCCGTTTCGCCGCCGATTAAGGCACAACCTGCTTGCCGGCAACCTTCGGCAATACCGGCCACCACTTCAGCGGCTTGATCCGGGTCGAGCTTTGAGGTGGCAAAATAATCGAGGAAAAACAACGGTTCCGCCCCTTGGGCCAAAATGTCGTTGACGCACATAGCGACCAGATCAATTCCGACACTGGTGTGAATATCGCATTCATTGGCCAGTTTTAATTTGGTTCCGACACCATCAGTTCCGGAGATCAGAATGGGATCGGAAAAACCAGCCGCTTTTAGGTCAAACGCACCGCCAAATCCAGCCAAAGCCGTATCGGCTCCGGGGCGCGAGGTGGAGGCTGCCAAGGGTTTGACCTTGGCCACCAACGCGTTGCCAGCATCTATATTTACGCCAGCTTGTGCGTAATCCAGCGAGTTTTTATGTTTGGTGTGATCCATGAGAATCACCTTGTTCGACGGGAATTCTTAAGCGCCAAGGGTAGAACCCATACGCCGGGCAATGACAAGGTTTAGCTTGTGCAAAATGTGAATTAGCGGTTCAACTTGTCCTCACCTAGGATATACTGGCTGTCCGGTGTCAGAAAAGGAACCGATCCATTATGCTTTTTTTACGCATGTTCACGGCTATCTGTGTGGTTCTGTTTTTGGGAACAATGGCCCGCGCCGATGTGTTTACGGTGGTCGGTGTGCCGATTGATGCGTATGGGGCCAGCGTTACCGAAGCCCGTCGCGCGGCGATATCTGCGGGTACCGAGGAAGCAGCCAATCGGCTCATTGAACGATTGACCTTACAATCAGATCGGTATGAAGCGGGCTGGACCCAAATCGAAGGCTCGTTGGCCTCGCAATTGGTGGCGGGCATTCAAATTCGCGATGAAAAGCGTAGCAATCGGCGGTATCTGGGTCGGTTACAGGTGACGTTTGACCGGAACCGGGTTCGTGATTTCCTACGCGCACAAAACCTGCCCTTTGTTGAGGCCCAAACCGCCAATGCTTTGATTGTTCCGGTGTGGAATGGTGCCGAAGGCGCTGTTTTGTGGCGCGATAATTTGTGGCGGCAAACTTGGCAAAGTAGTCGTCCAGAGCATGATCTTACCCCATTGAATTTGCCATTGACAGATCTGGGCGATCAGCAGGCACTGACCGCCAACCAAGCTATTCGATTTGAACATGAGGCGTTGGCGGAATTGGCTGAACGTTATGACGTGACAAAAATTGTGGTGGCAATCGCTACCAATAACGGACCCGGTCGGGTCGAAGTCCGGGCTGGTATCGTCAGTTGGAATGAAGAAGGGCAAGCCAGTGTGCGTCATCAACGTTTTTACGGCGATGGCAATGACATGGGCACTGGCCTGACTGCCTTGAAACAGGCCTATGTCAGGGCGCGGGCTGATTTGGTGTCCTCGCTCGAACGAGAGTGGAAACAACGGGCGGTAGTCCGTAATGATACCATTACGGAAGTTAGTCTGACCGCATCTTATTCATCCTTAAGCCAATGGCGGCGGATCCGTGACGTTTTGGCAAAATCACCGTTGGTTCGCGAAGCGCGGCTGGATGCATTGAGCGCCGATGGCGCACTGATGACCTTGACCTATGTCGGGACAGAACAACAATTGGCCGCGCAATTGGCCGAAGGTGGTGTTTTGTTCGGTGATACCGACGTCGGCCGCGTAGCCAGATTGCGATAGAGACGTCCAATGGCTGCGCAGCTCTGGTTTGATTTTTCACCAACAAATGGGTCGGTCGGGCATGTGCAGTTCTGTGATGGGCGCAGTAATGCTGCCGCGAGAGGTGCGCTCAATAGATGGCGATCTTGGCCGTCCGGTGTTTTAATTTTGGTCGGCCCTTCTGGTTGCGGCAAATCCCATTTGGCTGGTCTATGGTCCAAAACCGTACAGGGTCAGATCATCAGCTCCACCTGTATTCCACAGCGCCTAGAGGGCAATATCGTGGTGGAGAATGTTGAGCAGGGTCTGGACGAAGAAGGCTTGTTTCATTTGCTAAACCGAGCGGCATCAGGACGAGCAAGAGTGTTGTTGGTTGGACGTTGTGGTCCGCAAGGGTGGGATGTGCAATTGGGTGATTTAGCGTCTCGATTGCGTGCGGCGGAATTAGTACGAATTGATGAACCTGATGATGACGTCCTAAGCTGTATTTTGCAAAAATTATGCAAAGACCGAATGATCAAGCTAACCGATAAATTGATCCAGTACCTGGTTCCCAGAATGGAACGCTCCTCGCAAGGAGCATTACAGTTGGTAGATGCGTTAAACGCCCGGTCTTTGGAAACCAGTCGCCCGGTAAATACTGCTTTGGCTCGTCTGGTCCTCGCAGAAATGGCTGAAAAGCCAGAATTGCTTTGCTTGATGGAAGACGAAGCATCTGACAGCATTGAAACCGTGCAATGATCAGTAATTCCGCGCCGCAATTGATCGACAAAGCGGTCATCGACGTTGGTTCCAATTCGGTTCGACTGGTGATTTTTCGGACCAATGCCACCTTTTTCCAACCGATTTTTAATGAAAAGGTATCGGCCAGTTTGGGGCGCGGTGTGATGGACACTGGATTGCTCAATCCCAAAGGGGTAAATTTAACCAGAACCGCCATGTCGCGGTTTATGAAGATCATCAAAGCTCGTGGAATTTCCAGCGTGTATGCGGTGGCTACCGCAGCGGTAAGAGATGCGGATGATGGTGCGGATTTTCTAGCCAAGATCGAGACGGAAACTGGCCTGAAGGTCAAAATGTTACCAGGGGCCGAGGAGGCGCGGCTGTCGGCATTGGGTGTTATTGCCGGTGAACCAACCGCCAACGGACTTATGGCCGATTTAGGTGGGTCTTCGCTCGAATTGGTGCGTCTGGCCGATGGAAAGCCGGGGGTTGGGATTACCCACAAATTAGGCCCGCTGGCCATGGGGGTCGACCGTGGGTTTCATTTGAAAGCAACCAAAAAACAAGTGACAAGAATTCTGGAGAACTCAATTGAGTTTGATCCAGAGCATCCTCTCAAAACCCTGTACGCGGTTGGCGGTGCTTGGCGGTCTTTGGCCTTGCTTCATATTGAACTGAGGGGCTATCCCTTACATATCTTGCACAATTATCGCCTGAGTTATCGCGAAGCGAAATCCCTGACCAAACTGGTTGAACGCCAAAGCCCGGAATCGCTGGCTAAAGTGCCAGGCATTTCAGCGCGAAGAGCCGCCACCTTACCTTATGCTGCGTTGTTGCTGGGTCGATTGCTGAAACTGACTAAAGTGCGCGAGGTCATTATTTCTTCGTTCGGGTTACGCGAAGGCCTGCTTTACGACGATTTACCAGCAGAACAGGCCAATAGGCATCCTGTTTTGGCATCGGTTGAAGCGCTGGCGCACCAGAACTGGTCATCGCCAGAATTTGGTTTGGCTGTGGAGGAATGGCTGTCGCCAATCTTTGCCCATATCAAGCCAGTGTTCGGCGTAAAGCGCACGAAATTACTGCAGACCGCAGTTTGTCAGATAGCCGATATCGGGGCGCGCATGCACCCTGACCATCGGGCAGAAATAGCTTTTGATCTTGTCCTGTTTGCTCCGTTTGCGGGATTAACCCACGAGGAACGAACCGCATTAGCGCTGGTGGTGTTTCACCGTTGCGCCGGGCCGGTTGTGCCGCCACGCATCCCATTGCTCATGCGATTGGTTGATGAGGATATCCGGTCGTGGGCCACAACGATCGGACTTGGCTTGCGCTGCGCCTCTGCCGTATCCGGGCGGACAAAATCCTTGCTAGAACAGACAAGTCTTTATATCGAGAATGACGTTCTGACGCTGGATGCCTTTCATGAGCAAAGCGCCTTGCTAACCACCACGCCTGGTCGGCGCCTGCGTGATTTGGCTGATGCGATGGGCTTGCAGTCCAAATTAACTGGTTAAGGTTTGGTTGGTTTCTTGCAACCTCGAACGCCGGTAACTGGCTAAGACGTGATTCTAAGCCTGTTTTATGGTAGAGGCTTCTATCGTTTCTCGCAGAGATATGGGGACAATTATGTATTTTCGCTCAATACGAGTTTTAGGGGCAGTTCTGTTCACCGCTGGTTTGGGTGCAGGTGCCGCCATAGCTGAACCCTTGAATTGCCAAGCCTATGGGGTAAAGGCCGTGGCGCAACAACAGCAAAACAAGGATATGAATTGCGGATTAGGTGGTGGTGCTTGGTCCTCGGATATGAGCGCCCATGTCAATTGGTGCCGTACTGCCAAAATGGCTGACTTAGTCCATGAAGATAATGCGCGTGCCGATGCATTACGCGCCTGTGTTGTTCAGAAAAACAACGCAGAGATCGAGCGGGCCGAACAGGAACAAAAACAGCGCCAGCAAATTGAAATTTGTAAAAGCTATGCTCGTTCGTCAATCGAACAACATGCCTTAAATACGGCCCGTAAATGCGGTTTTGGCGGTGGCGCTTGGACCGCAAACTATGCCGGGCATTTTGAATGGTGTCTGGGGGCAAGTGAAACTGCAATTATTCGCGAGGGACAGGCCCGCGAAAATCAGCTGATCGGATGTAAAGCAGCGCAACAGGCCAGTGAAAGCAACAGATGTGATGATTATGCGGCCATTGCGGTTGGACAAAATGCATCGATGGTCAAGCGTAAATGCGGCTTCGGCGGCGGCGTTTGGTCCAGCAATGCCAGTTCGCACAAAAACTGGTGTTTGAAGGTCAGCCCAGCAACCGCCAAGAAACGTCAGGATAGCCGCGCCAATGATCTGGATAATCATTGTGGAAAAACCGTATGTCGCACCACCCGGTCTGGTTTTCCAAAGTTTTCAACAACCACAAGGTGCCGCTACGTACCCAATCCGTAAAGGCACTGGCTTAACGTTCCAGTACGATCTGACCATTTTTTAGGCGTAGGCCAAGTTTGCCGGCTTTCATGGCCAACGCATCTTCGCCAAATTCCTGTCGGCGCCAGCCTTTTAGCGCACTGATATCTGCCTCGTCCGAAGCGGCGAGGCGCTCAATATCTGCGGCATTGGCGATTAGACGCGGTGCAATGCCAATTTCTTCGGCTCGGATACGTAGCAACACTTTCAGCATTTCAACCACGGGTCCCAATCCCGGTGGGTTGCGCTGTGGTTGTTTGACCTTTGGCGCATATTGTTCAGGGTCACTCAAGCCTTTTTTGATGGCAGTTAGAAGGCCTTCAGCCGAACGAGAGCGTTCAAAGCCATTGGGAACCGCCCGCAGACGACCCAACGCCTCTGGACTGGTTGGGGTTTGCTGGGCAATTTCATATACGGCGTCGTCTTTCAAGATACGGCCTCTGGGCCGGTCCACCCGTTGCGCTTCGACTTCGCGCCATTCGGCGACCAAGCGCATGACGGCGAGCCATTTAGCCGAGTATTTACGTACTTTCATTCGTTTCCAAGCCAGCTTGGGATCAAAGGCGTAGATTTCAGGATTGGCTAAAAGGGCCATCTCTTCATCAAGCCAATGCAGGCGGTTTTGCTGTTCCAAGCGTTGCAACAAGATCGGGTACAGATCGCGCAAATGGGTAACATCGCCGATGGCATAGGTCAGTTGTTTTGGTGATAACGGACGGTGTGACCAGTCGGTAAAGCGCGAACCCTTGTCCACCTCAATGTTCAACGTGGCGCGCACCAGTTTGTCATAGCCAATGCTGTCGCCATAGCCGGCTGCCATGGCGGCAACTTGGGTATCAAAAATCGGGAAAGGGACTTCGCCCAACATCGAATAGAATATCTCCATATCCTGTCGGGCGGCGTGAAACACTTTGGTGACCGATTTATCGCGCAGTAACTCCAAGAAAGGCGACATGTCCAGCCCGTCAGCCAGCGGATCAACGATCGCTTCGACTTCATGGGTTGCCATCTGGATCAGGCACAATTGCGACCAAAAGGTGCGCTCGCGCATGAATTCAGTGTCGACGGTGACGAAGTCGGCTTCGCGGGCAGTTTTGCAGGCTGCGGCCAGTTCGGGTGTTGTGGTGAGAATCTTCATGTGCGTGGGTGTAGGGTATGGATTGAATTTTGTCGCGTGGGAAAATCAAACATGTTCAAAATGTCCCCTTAATCCGACCACGCACCATGTAAATCGCACCCAGTCCGCTTAGAATGGCCATTCCGGCAAAAGCCGATTGTACGGATAATCCAGCCAGCCCGGTATAGACCAAGGCAAATTGCCCGATGATAGCGGCCAGCGCATTCATTAAGGCGCTTCCGGCCATGGTTCTGGCGCGCACTTCGATATGGGCGCGGCGTTGGGCCATGGCTTGTAAAGGAACCACAAACATGCCCGAGGCAACTGATGAACCAAACATCGCAGCCATCAAGTGCCAGTTTTGGCTGTCAGCTAAAAATGGCCCAGCTGTGGTGTAGGACAGGATTGGCAAGTGATTGCTCAGGAAATAGACATCAGCCGTAAAGACCACCAGCGCGCAAAGTCCGATGACCGAAAACATCACTGCATTTTCTTTGGATGATAAAATACCACACATGATGGAACCCAACGCAGCGCCCACGCTGAAGATCGCAATGAATACCGCAACCACGGAATTATCCAGCAGCAACACGTCTTTTACATAAATTGGCAGCACCGCCAAAAATGCGCCGCCCATCGCATAAAACCAAGCAATGCCGATGATCGGCCGCAAGATGCGCGGCTCTTCGCCCACGAATTTTAACAGTTGAAATGTGGCGGCCAGAAAATTCCAACTGATTTTCAAATTTTCATCAGCGGGCGGAGAGGGCGGTAAAAACCGGATGGCGAACCAACCCGCCAACGCACAAAACATCAAAACGCCACTGGTGATCATCGGCCCGGTATCCGAAGTAATCATCAAAGTGCCAAACAAAGAGCCAGCTAGTGTGAATAGAAAAATATTACCACTGACCAAGGCGTTTCCGGGTAGCAGTTCATCATCATTTAAGAAATAGGGCATTGAAGCCAAGCGGGCTGGGGCAAAAATTGCGGATTGGGTGCCCATTAAAAACAGG
>JAJFFR010000144.1 GCA_021776555.1 Robiginitomaculum sp. | reverse complement strand
ATCCCAACCCTGAGACGGTAGCGCTGACCAACCGGTCTGCTCTGGCCAGAGCAGACCGGCTCCACCACCATACATGTTTTCAAGAGACAATCCTGAGGTGCTGCAAAGCAGCCTCGAAGCATCGGCAAGCGGTAGGGCTTTGCCAACCGCGCCATTGTCATTTTGTATTGTCAGAAAATCGAGCGCAACACAATTAAATCACAATGGTTTGGCGCATCGCCCATACACATCGACAGTTAAATCACAAATAATCGACACTTGTTGACGCTGTTTGACAATCAGGCCCAACAATTCCGGGGCTGAGTTATCCCCGGGTCAGGTTTCAAATGGAACGGGCAGGTTATGCACCGGACAAAAATAGACCGCCGGGCGAGAACATCCCGCCCGGTGGTAGGTTTGAACAATTAGCCAGCCTGCTTGGAAGTGACCCATTCGCCGACCAGCTCTTCGAGTACGGCCAGTGGAACCGCACCGTTAGCCAGTACCACATCGTGGAACTCGCGGATGTCGAACTTGTCGCCCAATTGGGTTTCTGCATTGGCTCGCAATTCGAGGATTTTCAACATGCCGATCTTGTAGGCTGTGGCCTGTCCCGGCATGACGATATAACGCTCGATTGCATTGGTGCAGTCGGACAGCGAGTTGGGCGTATTGGTTGCCAAATAATCGATGGCCTGTTGTCGGGTCCAGCGCTTATCATGCAGGCCGGTATCGACCACCAGACGCGCGGCGCGCCAGATCTCCATCGAAAGCCGCCCAAAGTCTGAATAGGGATCAGAATAAAATCCCATTTCTTTGGGGGCATACTCTGAGTACAGGCCCCAACCTTCGGAATAGGCCGTATAGCCGCCAAATTTGCGGAACATCGGAAGGTCACCCAATTCCTGGGCAATTGACCCTTGCATATGGTGACCCGGAATACCTTCATGATAGGCCAAGGCTTCCATTTGGTAGGTCGGCATGCTCTCCATTTTGTAGAGGTTGGCGTAATAGGTGCCGGGGCGCGAGCCATCTATGGCCGGGCGTTGGTAAAACGCCTTGCCAGCCGTGGCTTCACGGAACGGCTCCACGGCTTTTACGATAATCTCGGCTTTGGGTTTGGTGATAAAAATATCATCCAACCGCGTCCGCATAACATCAATGATATCAGTAGCTTTGGCTAAGTAGGCGGCTCTGCCTTCATCGGTGTCTGGGTAGTAAAATTGCGGGTCGGAGCGCATGAATTCCATAAACTCTGGCAAGGTGCCGTCAAACTCAACCTTTGCCATAATGGTCCGCATTTCACCATGAATACGGGCCACTTCGGACAGGCCCAAATCATGAATTTCGGTTGGACTCATTTTGGTGGTGGTCATGGTTTGCAGACGATCGGCGTAATAAGCAGCGCCTTCTGGTAATTTCCACACGCCGTCATCATCGCCCGCTGTTTCGCTTTGGGTTTGCATTTCTTCGATTAGGGCCGAATAGGCTGGGCCAACGGAAGCGGTTAACGCAGCTTCAGCTTCGGCGATCAGCGAGGCTTTTACCTCGTCATCCAATTCGAGCTTGCCGACCTTTTGCTTAAAATCGTCCAGTAGTGGGCTGTCATCGGTTCCGGAAAACGGTGCGCCACTGATCACATTTTTGGCGGAATCAATGACCCGAGCATAGACAAAGGCTGGTGGGTGAATGCCATTTTCATAGCGCCGACGGGCATTTTCTACATACCCACCTAAAAAACTATCCGTCCCGATTAATCTTGAGATATAATCGCGGGCATCCTGTTCATTGGTGATGCGGTGTTGATTGATCATGAAAGCCGGGATCTGACCATGGGCGCCGCGCATTTGGTTGAAGACGTAGCCGTAATCCATATAGGCTAGCCCACGTTTGGTTTGTTCGGCATCATATTCAAACAGGCGCCACGACAATTGGGTGTTTTGGTCCAATTTGTCATAGTCATATTCGGCCAGCATCTGGTCATACGCGGCGATTTGTAGCCGGTAATCCTCAAGGGCGTATTCCAGCGATGGATCGTCCCATTTGCCGTAATCCCCGTCTTTCATGCCGATATAGGCCTTGAACATCGGAGATCGCGACAAAGCCAGCTCGAATTGTTCCTGAAAAAAGGCATTCAGGCGATCTGACTCAGTTTGCTCTGATTTCGTTGTTGTTTCAACGGTTTGTGGTTCGGTTTTGGTTTGTTCTTGTGGTGTGCCTGCTGGTGAGCAGGCGGCCATCAGGCCGATAATGGCGGTGCTAAGCACCAGTTTTGTTCGTAACATATTCCCCTCCGTTACAAACAGGGTACAATTAGGCCGGATTAGCCAGTGCTTTGCCCTGTCTGGTCATGAATTGTTAACCATGAACCGAGCACTCTAGCGTATTCTTTTTTGTACGTCCCGTTAGAAAACGGTCATGAATAGTTCAGAAGTGCTTGATTTTGCCCGTGAGGCCATCTGGTTAATCCTCCAGATGTCCGGCCCCATTATGGTGGTCGGGCTGGCGGTGGGCGTTGGTATTGCATTATTGCAAGCCTTGACCCAAATTCAGGAAATGACCTTGGTGTTTGTGCCAAAGATCGTGGCGATCTTTATATCGTTACTGGTGTTCATGCCGTTGATGGGCGCGTTGCTTGGTGGCTTTATGACCCGGATCGCCGACCGGGTCGCGTCGATGTAAGTCATGGAAATCATGACGCTTTCTTCCACTGCATTTGGGGCCGGGCTGGTGTTTGCCCGCATTGGCTCCATGTTGATGCTGTTCCCCGGCATTGGCGAAAGTTCGGTACCGATCCGTATGCGCCTTGCGCTGGCGCTGGTCCTCGCCGTGATGATCGGATCCCTGCTGGGCGACCGGCTGCCGCCGGTGCCAGAACAACCGTTGGCGCTGGCTGGCCTGATTGGCGGCGAAGTGCTGATCGGGCTGATGTTTGGGGCCATTGCCCGCTTGATGATGAGCGCCTTGGCGGTGGCAGGACAAATGTCAGGCATGCAGACCGGGTTGGCATTCGCACAAACCTTTGATCCATCACAAGGTCGCCAAGGTGCTATTTTTGCTACCTTTTTGAACCTTACGGCAGTGGTTTTGATCTTCACCACCGGGCTGCATCATATGTTCATCAGCGGCCTTGTCGGGTCGTATGAGTTGATCCCAATAGGCGTGATACCTGCGGCGGGCGATCCGGCCGCACTGGCTACGGACACAGTGGCGCGATCCTTTCGGCTGGGAATTCAAATGGCCGCGCCCCTGATTGCCTTTGGGTTGATCTTCTATTTGGCATTGGGTGTGTTGTCGCGCCTGATGCCGCAAGTGCAGATATTCTTTGTGGCCATGCCGGGTAATGTGTTGGTTGGATTGATGATTTTTGCCCTGAGCTTCAGTGCGATGCTCGGGGTTTGGTTGCGCTATATTGAAGAATATGGAGCGCTTCTGAACTAATGGCAGAGGATCAGGACAAGTCGCAAAAAACCGAAGCCGCCACTCCGCAGAAATTGCAGGAAGCGCGTAAGAAAGGGGACATTGTCAAATCACAAGAAATTCCCAGCTGGACCTTGCTGGCGACCTCAGTGTTGGTGGTGGGCGTGTTTTCCGGGCCGCTGGTTCGAAATCTAACCACATGGCTGCAAAGCTTCTTTGCCCGGGCCGGAACCATGCCGCTGGATGGCCAGAACGTACAGGCGCTGGCCTCCTCGATCGTCTGGCACATGTTTGGCAGTCTGGCTCTGATCATCGCCTTGTTAATGGTGGCTGGCTTTGCCGGACATGTATTGCAGCAGGGCTTCTTGTGGGCGCCGGACAAAATCAAGCCGAAGCTTTCGAAAATTTCACCAATGGAAGGGGCCAAGCGGTTGTTTGGCATGCAAAGTTTGGTCAATTTTGGCAAAGGTTTGGGTAAAATGGCCTTAGTTGGTTTTGTTTCCTTTGCTGTGGTTTGGCCTCGGCGCGATGTGCTGGCGACCTTACCCTATCTTGATCTGGTCGCATTGTTGCCTTTGATCCGCGAGGTGAGCGTAGTGCTGTTGATAGCTGCGGTTTCGGTGTTCGCTCTGATTGCGGCGGCTGACTATTTTTACCAACGTCACAGCTTTTTGGAACGGATGCGGATGTCCCGAAAGGACATCAAAGATGAGTTAAAAAACACGGAAGGTGACCCGCATGTTCGAGCTAGATTACGTCAGATTCGGTCGGATCGATCCCGTCAGCGCATGATGCAGGCCGTGCCGGATGCCTCTGTAGTCATTGTAAACCCGACTCACTACGCGGTGGCGCTAAAATATGATCAGGATGAAACACCGGCCCCAGTTTGCGTAGCCAAAGGGGTTGATGATTTGGCGTTACGCATCCGGGAAATGGCCAAGGAGCATGATGTTCCAGTGATTGAGAACCCGCCGCTGGCTCGGGCGTTACACGCCAATACCGAGATTGATCAGGAAATTCCAGAAGAACATTTTCAAGCCGTTGCTAAGGTGCTGGGCTTTATTCTGTCGCGAGGCAGATCAGCGAATTAGCATTTGGGGCTTGAGCAAAGTAGCGAACAGTGATTCGCTGCACATTGTGGTCAGATTAGCCACGGTAAAATGAGAGGAACCGGTATGAGCCAGATACAAAGCTCCGGAGCGAAAGGCTTCCTCTCAAACGCTTGGAAACGGGTCTTGCTGTATGGCTCGGCTGGTGCATCCATTTTTGCATTGTGCGTTGCTTTGTTAATGCCGCAATCGATCGGGATCGAAGGGTTTATTCTAGCGTTTGGCATTGCGGCGGTGCTGGTCGTTCTGCTCTACGCGCTATGGGCTGGCGATGATGTCGCCCGCAAAATGTCACCATCAGCCCTTAAGAAATTGGACTCTGATCCGCCATTTGCCCTAGCTGTGGTGGACCGGGCCAGTGACCCCATGTTGATCTGTTCGACCAAGGGCGAGCAAGTATACGCCAATACGGCCTATTGGGAGCTGGTTAAGCGTGCCAAATTGCGAAGCCATACCGGTCGGCCTCCGGCCTTTGAACAACTCATTGGCGGGCACCCAGGGTTATCTGCCTTTGCCTTTCGATTGGCACGAGCTGTGCGGACCAAAGCGGAACTAACCGAGCGCTTGCCCGGCTTTGAATTGGGTGGAGAAATGGCCCGGTTTAATGTTGAAGTTAGTTTTTTACCCAGCGGCCAATCTCTTTTGCGGTTGGTCGACCGGGGAATGGTCGGTGAAAATTCTGAACAGCGCGACACACCGGACGCCGGGACAATTTTTCTAGACGAAGCGCCCATTGGCTTTTTCTCTGCAAATTTGGAGGGAAAAACCCGGTATATGAATGACACGTTGCGCAATTGGCTGGGCGTGGCCACACAAGCGCCCAATCCGGATTTAACCGACTTCATTGATGAAGATGCGCGGACTGTTTTGGGACGACGGGGAACCACCGGCAATACGGTTCGGACCGAAGTGCAATTGCGCGCCCGAGACGGAATTAAAACCTCTGCGGTGATTGTGACCAATTGGGCCGAAGACGAGGTGCCGCCGACCAGTCGTTCGGTGGTGTTTGGCAATGGCCGGGCCGCTTCACCGGCTGGAATTGCGCAAGCCTTAGAGCCGGCCAGTCGCGGCGGTGGGCAATCTCTAGACGAAATTTTCAATTCGGCGCCATTCGGAGTGGCGCGTCTGGATGGGCAGGATCTGGAACTGGCTGTGATCGAAGATTGTAACCCGGCATTGGTTCAAATGACCTCTGGCGCTGCCATACCGGGTACCGCGTTTCTAAAATTGTTTAACTGCGAGGATGACGTAGATCAAAAATCTGTTCTGGAGGCTTCACCAGACAGTGATCATCCTAGCGAGGTGATGTTGGTTGGCAAAACACCGCGTCCGGCCCACTTGTACTTGGCTACTGATCGTGCCGGGCGAACTCTGGTCTATCTAATGGATTTGGCCGGTTGGAAAGAGTTGGAATCTCAGTTGTTCCAAGCGCAAAAAATGAATGCGATTGGTAAGTTAGCTGGTGGGATCGCCCACGACTTCAATACTTTGCTGAACGTTATCCGTTTGAATTGTGATGAATTGCTGGGGCGCCATCCAATTGGCGATCCGTCTTATGGTGAGTTGCAACAAATTAACCAGACCGTGAACCGGGCCAAATCGCTGGTTAAACAATTGCTGGCGTTTTCACATAAACAGACCACGCGCGCCGAAATTCTAGATGTCGCCGGATTTTTGTCCGAGGTAACGATCTTGCTAAAACAAGTCATGCAAGAATCGGTCAAGCTGGAATTAAAGCATTCTCGAGACAAATTGACCGTACGGGCAGATCGCCGTCATTTGGAAACCGCGTTGATGAATTTGGCAACCAATGCGCGAGATGCGATGAAGGACCAAAAAGGGGCGAAGTTGACCATTCAAACGTCGTTGCGTTCTTCGATCCCAGCCGAGGCAGCAGCAGAAAAAAATGCACCGGATGGGGAATGGGTTCTGATCGAAGTGATCGATAACGGCACCGGTATGGAAGAAGATGTAATGGCCAAGATATTTGAGCCATTTTACACCACTAAAGAGGTGGGAAAAGGCACTGGGCTTGGCTTGTCGACCGTATACGGGATCATCAAACAATCTGGCGGGTATCTGTACCCAATTACTAAATTGGGAGAGGGGACCACTTTTCAGATATGGCTTCCGGCCAGCAAAGCATTGCCTGCCAAGAAACAAAACGTAACTGAGGTACCCAAAAAGACAATTGCCCCCAAAAAACCAGCCGATTTATCAGGTCGTGGTAAAATCCTGTTTGTCGAAGATGAAGCTGCGTTGCGCAGCATTGCCGCCAAAACCCTAGCCAAACGAGGTTATGAGGTGCTGGAAGCTGGTGATGGTGAGGAGGCGTTGGAGATGGCCAAAGAACATGCCGGGACCATTGATTTGATGATTTCGGATGTTGTGATGCCGGGCATGGATGGCCCGACCATGTTGCAAGAAGCGCGAGAGTATTTAGGCGATGCACGGATTGTCTTTATTTCCGGGTATGCCGAGGAAGAGTTCTCTGAGGTTCTGTCCCGTGAAACCGACGTGAGCTTTTTACCTAAGCCATTTTCTCTTATGGAATTGGCAACAAAAGTAAAAGAGCAGCTTTCCTGAGTGTCTGTATGGATTGGGTGCTCGTTGAAATAAAAATAAATGTTCCTATTGTGTTCTTAGAACAAAGATAGTACAAACTTCCATATTGACCTGTTGCCCTAAGTGGCAAGCTGTGATGTAAAGGAAGCAAGAAATGGCGAAATCGGCACTGAAGTTGGTAAAGAACGAGGCTAATGTGGATAAGAAGAAAGCGCTGGAAGCCGCTTTAAGTCAGATTGATCGAGCCTTTGGCAAAGGTTCGGTGATGAAGCTTGGGCAGCGCCAGAACATGGAAGTTGAAACCATTTCCACTGGATCTTTAGGTTTGGACATTGCTTTGGGTGTTGGTGGTTTACCCAAAGGGCGGGTCGTGGAGGTTTATGGCCCGGAATCGTCGGGCAAAACAACATTGACCTTGCACGTAATTGCCGAGTGTCAAAAAAATGGTGGCGTGGCTGCTTTTGTTGATACCGAACATGCGCTGGACCCGTCTTATGCTGCTAAACTTGGTGTTGATGTCAATGAGTTGTTGATTTCACAACCGGACACTGGCGAACAAGCTCTGGAAATTGCCGATACCCTGATCCGCTCTGGCGCGGTTGATATTGTGGTGATCGATTCGGTGGCCGCGTTAACTCCGCGAGCTGAGTTGGAGGGCGACATGGGCGATAGTCTACCCGGTTTGCAGGCTAGGCTGATGAGTCAAGCCATGCGTAAGCTGACCGGTTCGATTTCCAAATCTGGAACGCTTGTGGTGTTTACCAACCAGATACGGATGAAAATTGGTGTGATGTTTGGCAGTCCAGAAACCACGACTGGCGGTAATGCTTTGAAGTTCTACTCAACGGTACGTTTGGATATTCGTCGGATCGGAGCAATCAAGCATCGTGATGAGGTGATCGGCAATCATACCCGGGTTAAGGTTGTCAAAAACAAAGTAGCGCCGCCATTTCGTGAAGTGGAATTTGATATTCTGTATGGTCAGGGCATTTCCAAAATGGGAGAGGTTCTGGACCTTGGGGTCAAAGCTGGTGTTGTTGAAAAATCCGGGTCTTGGTATTCCTGTGATTCCGAACGGATTGGACAGGGCCGCGAGAATGCTCGTAATTTCCTGATCGAAAACCCGGAGCTTGCCAAGCATATTGAACAGCAAGTCCGGCAGGATGCTGGTTTGATTGCGGAAGATATGCTGATCGGTAATTTGGATGATAGCGACAAAGAGGATGTTGCGGCAGGCTGATAGTTCCACTACTTAAAGAACAGGCGATACGGGCGTTCGACCAAGTCGAGCGCCCGTATTGTTTGTGAGATACAAGTTTTGGATCAGGGTTTTCTTTTATGCAAAGTATGAACGACATTCGGACGGCATTTTTGCAGTATTTTTTGAACCGCGAACATGAGCATGTTCCTTCAGCGCCAGTGGTCCCAGAGAATGACCCAACTTTGTTGTTCACCAATGCTGGAATGGTGCAATTCAAAAATGTGTTCACCGGATTAGAAACCAGACCCTATTCGCGCGCCGTTAGTTCCCAAAAATGCATCCGGGCTGGTGGCAAGCACAATGATCTCGATAATGTCGGGTTTACCGCACGGCACCACACCTTTTTTGAAATGTTAGGAAATTTTTCCTTCGGCGACTATTTCAAAGAAGAAGCTATCACATTTGCTTGGGATTTCTTGACCCGTGAATTGGGCATCAATTCCGCAAAATTGCTGGCAACAGTATATGCCGAAGACGAAGTCGCATTTGAGCTTTGGAAGAAAATTACCGGCCTTCCAGAAAACAGAATCATCAAAATTGGTACTTCAGATAATTTCTGGTCGATGGGCGATACTGGACCTTGTGGGCCGTGTTCCGAAATATTTTATGATCATGGCGAGCAGATCGCAGGTGGACCTCCCGGCAGTCCGGATGAAGACGGAGATCGGTTCGTAGAGATATGGAATTTGGTATTCATGCAGTTTGATCAATCTGTGGTTGGGGGTCGTGTTAACCTGCCCCGTCCCAGTATTGATACAGGCATGGGGTTGGAGCGAGTAACTGCGGTCTTGCAAGGGGTTCATGACAATTATGATACGGATCTGTTTAAGGCCTTGATCAATGCTTCAGAGGCCGCGACCAACACTTTGGCCCAAGGGGACAAACAGGCCAGCCACCGAGTGATTGCTGATCATTTGCGTTCTTGTTCCTTTATGCTGGCCGATGGCGTTTCGCCTTCAAATGAGGGACGTGGATATGTATTACGGCGTATCATGCGTCGGGCTATGCGCCATTTGAACCTGTTGGGCGTTGGCGAACCTGTCATGCACACACTGGTACCTGAACTGGTTTCGCAAATGGGTGATGCCTATCCAGAGCTGGTATCGGCGCAATCAATGATTGAGACCAGTTTTCAACAGGAAGAAGAACGATTTTTACGGACCTTGGATCGGGGCATGGCTTTACTCGAGGCGGAAACTTCGGAGTTGAGGCCGGGGGCTATGTTGTCCGGCGACGTGGCATTTCGACTGTATGACACCTATGGATTCCCACTTGATCTCACCAAGGACGCATTGCGAACCCGCAGCATTGAGGTCGACATGCAAGGTTTTAATACCTGCATGCAGACCCAAAAAGATAAAGCACGTGCCGCATGGAAAGGTTCTGGCGATACCGCAAATAATGCGGCATGGATCGGCTTAAAGACCTCATTGTCTGAGACGAAATTTACCGGGTATGAGAATACCCGCGATATGGGCAAACTGATTGGTTTGGTCGTGGATGGTAAAAGTGCCACCCGGGCCGAATCGGGAATGTCGGTCGAGTTAGCATTTGATCAAACGCCGTTTTATGGCGAGTCTGGCGGACAGGCCGGGGATGCCGGGACCCTGGTGTTCGGTAATGACTCCGTGATTGATGTATATGAGACCTCTAAGTTGGACGGTATTCATATTTTGCGAGGCGAAGTCGTTTCCGGCGAGTTTAATATCGGCGATCTGGCTGAAGGCCGGGTGGATGCAGCGGCCAGAGATCGAACTCGGCAAAACCATTCTGGCACTCATTTGTTACATGCGGCGTTACGTCGTCGCTTGGGCGAGGGGGTTTTGCAAAAAGGCTCCTATGTCGGGCCGGACCGGTTGCGGTTTGACTTCTCACATGGAAGTCCGGTTTCAAAATCTGAGTTGGCCGCCATTGAAAGTGAGGTCAATGGCGTCATTTGGCAGAACTTGGCAGTGTCTACAGAAATCATGACACCAGATGCAGCGCGCGAACGCGGTGCTATGGCATTATTTGGTGAAAAATACGGAGATGAAGTTCGCGTGCTGGCCATGGGCAAAACACCGGAAGACCCAGATGCTACCTATTCGATTGAACTTTGTGGCGGAACCCATGTGGCCCGAACCGGCGATATTGGTTTATTACGGATTATTGGTGAAAGTGCCGTTGCGTCCGGTGTGCGCCGCATCGAGGCATTAACTGGGGAAGCGGCCCGTCTTTCCTATGTCGATGATATTGATCTTTTGCACCAAGCATCTGCGGCATTAAAAGTGCCGCCGGTGCAAGTGGTATCCCGTTTGACCAATGTATTGGCCGAACGGCGTAAACTTGAAACAGAATTGTCTGACGTAAAGCGAAAACTTGCTTTGGGGCAATCTGGAACAGATTCGGCCGCCAAGCTTGAGAAAATTGGTGAAATTTCCTTCCTTGGGCAAGTGGTCGAAGGCATAGGCGGCAAAGATCTGCGAGCCTTGGTTGATCAAGCAAAGGCTAAAATTGATTCCGGGGTCATCATTTTTGTTGGGGTCAATGATGATAAAGCATCAGTATGTGTCGGTGTTACCGCTGACCTGACAGACAGGCTAAATGCCGTAGAGCTTGTACGCATTGCAGCAGCAGCGGTTGGCGGTAAAGGTGGCGGAGGACGCCCGGATATGGCCCAAGCCGGTGGACCGGATGGCGAACAAGCCACAGCCGCCTTGCAAGCGGTTCAGGATTATTTGCAGAATATGGGGTAACCCCTTGCCGGGCCTGTCCTTTTTGTCAAAATAATTGCCAAAAGAAAACCAGTATTAACCAGTTCCAGTGTTGTTTGGTCTAGATGTAGTGCAAAATAAATGCAACCTGGATGTTTAATATGTTGGGTTTTCTACCCCAAATACAGTCTAGCAAACCGATTGGGCAAAAACTCCTGTCGACCGTAGCCTTGTCTGGCAAGGAATGTTTTTTTGCCGAAGATGAATTGATTGTTTCAAAGACCGATACCGGCGGACGCATAACGTATGCCAATACCGTGTTTCTTCGCGTTGCGGGCATGACGGAGGTACAGGCACTTGGCGCGCCCCATTCGGTGATCCGTCACCCAGATATGCCGCGCGCAGTGTTCAAATTATTGTGGGATACGCTGGGCGCTGGCAAGGAAATTTTTGCGTATGTGAAAAACTTGGCGACCAATGGTGATTATTATTGGGTTTTGGCCCATGTGACCCCGAGTTATAATTTAGAGGGAAAGCTGACCGGATATCATTCCAACCGGCGGGTGCCGGACCGAGATGCAATTGCCAGTATTTCGGGCGTGTATGAACACCTGTTGGCTATCGAAAATGAGGCCCGTGATCGAAAACAAGGTCTCGTGAAATCCGTAGATACATTGCATGCAATCCTGAAAGAAAAGGGAGTGAGCTATGACCAATTTGTCTTCTCTCTCTAGAGCGATCTGGCTGATCATTACAGCTGGCTTCCTGCTGGCGCTCTCCCTCACCACCGGGATTTTTGGACCCTATACCGGAATATTTGCCATGACGTTTCCAGTCATAATCTTGGTGGCTGCCGTATCGATACTGGTTGGGTTGCAAACCCGCATACAACAAATCAACCAAGTGCTGACCGAAACAGCGTCCGGCGATTTTAATCATCGGCTGATCAACTCGGTGGATCGCGGCGAGGTTTTTGAGATGGAGCAAAAACTCAACCAAAATCTTGATCTGGCTGATGCCTTTGTTCGTGAAGCTAGTGCAGCGCTCGATCATGTGGCCGAGGGAAAATTTTATCGACCGGTAATGGAGCGGGGCTTGCCGGGTGCTTATGGGACCAGCGCCAACGATATCAATCGCGCTATTCTCTATATGGATACCAAATTTTCTGATTTTAGAGATTTGATGGTGGTGTTCGAAAGTAACGTGCTCAAAGTTGGTGAAGACGTACATGTGTCGTCGCGCCAGGTTGGAGAGACGGCAAATGGGTTGGCCGAAATGGTACAGGCCTCGCAAATCAAAACCCGCGAAATCAACACAAGTGCCGAGGATACATCCGAAAATGTTGCGGCAGTTGCTTCCGCAGCTGGAGAACTTTCGGCGGCGGTGAATGAAATCGGGCAGCAATCGTCTTTGTCAGCCAGTACCAATCAAAAAGCAGTGGATCGCGCAAAAAGCACTGTGGTTGCGATTGAACAGTTGCACCGCTCCTCCGAAGAAATTGGTGATATTTTGGGACTGATTCATGACATTGCTAACCAGACTAATTTGTTGGCCCTAAATGCAACCATTGAAGCAGCGCGGGCTGGGGAAGCGGGACGCGGATTTTCGGTAGTTGCCGAAGAGGTCAAACAACTGGCCTCCCAAACCGCAGAGGCGACGAATACCATTGCAGAAAAAGTGACCCACATTCAGGGGGAAACAAAACAAGCAATGGAGGCCATCAACGCCTTTGCCACTGATATTGATCAGCTAAATGAAATATCCAGTATTATTGCAGCAGCTGTTGAAGAGCAGGACGCGGCAACGCAAGAAATCCGCCGCAATATGGATCATGCGGCAGATGGTTCAAAAGTCGTATCTGATCATATTTCTGATATTGCAGACGCAATTGATACGACCGGCCAATCCTCGAAAGAACTGCTTACAGCATCTGATGCGCTACAGACGCAGGCCAATTTGCTCAATCAAGAAGTGATCGAATTTCTGCAGGTGGCGCGCAAAGTTGCCTGATCAGGCCGCCGCCATTTCCTTGTCCAGATTGTCGGCGACTTTTTCAAGGAATTGCATGGTGGTCAGCCATCCTTGGTGATCGCCAACCAGCAGCGCTAGATCTTTGGTCATGGATCCGGTTTCAACGGTTTTCACCACCACTTGTTCCAGCTTCTCTGCGAACGCAGTTACTTCTGGTGTGCCGTCGAGATTGCCACGGTGGGCCAATGCACGGGTCCAAGCGAAGATGGAGGCGATGGAATTGGTTGACGTGGCTTCACCGCGTTGATGCGCTCGATAGTGACGAGTTACGGTGCCGTGAGCGGCCTCACTTTCCAAAGTACGACCATCGGGGGTCATCAAGACGGAAGTCATCAGACCCAATGAACCAAAGCCTTGGGCCACCGTGTCAGACTGCACATCGCCGTCATAATTTTTGCACGCCCAGACAAAGCCACCAGCCCACTTCATGGCGCACGCGACCATGTCATCAATCAAGCGGTGTTCGTACCAAATTTCTTCTTTCTTGAATTTGGCTTCAAACTCTTTCTCATAGATATCCATAAAGATATCTTTGAAACGGCCGTCATAGGCTTTCAAGATTGTGTTTTTGGTCGACAGATAGAGCGGCCATTTGCGCTTCAGGGCAAAATTCATACTGGCGCGAGCAAAATCAGAGATTGATTTGTCGATATTGTACATGCCCATGGCTATGCCAGCATCTTCAAAGTCAAAAACTTCTTCCTCAATGGTTTGGGAGCCGTCTTCTGCTTCCCACTTCATGCTGAGCTTGCCCTTGCCAGGTACTAGGAAATTGGTGGCTTTGTATTGATCACCATAGGCGTGGCGCCCAATAACGATGGGCTTCGTCCAGCCTGGTACCAATCGTGGAACATTGCTGCAGATAATCGGTTCGCGAAAAATCACACCGCCCAGAATGTTGCGGATGGTTCCATTCGGAGATTTCCACATTTTTTTGAGGCCAAACTCCTCAACCCGATCTTCGTCAGGTGTGATGGTGGCGCATTTTACGCCGACCCCGTATTTTTTGATGGCATGGGCCGAATCAATAGTGACCTGATCGTCGGTCTCGTCGCGGTATTCAATGCCAAGGTCGTAGTATTTCAGATCAACATCCAAAAAGGGCAGGATGAGTCGTTCTTTGATCATGGCCCACATGATCCGGGTCATTTCATCGCCGTCTAGCTCTACGATTGGGTTAGATACCTTGATTTTTGCCATTTCTTTTCCGTCTTCCATCTTGTCCGGTGCGGATTTGTGTCGCCAAAAAGATAGCGGCGACCCGCCTTGTGCTTTATTGGAAGTTCCGCATAGCATTGGTTGGCATTTGGGGGAAGGGATAACCGGGATTTGTCTGGTTTGTTCACCCAATTTTGATGGAAATGGATATAAAACCTGATGAGTATGGACCCGCAAAACCGTGAGCCGATCATTTTGTTGTCGCGCCCGCAAATGGGCGAAAATATCGGGGCCGCTGCCCGGGTCATGCGAAATTTTGGTTTGCAGGAAATGCGCTTGATCGCGCCGCGTGATGGCTGGCCGAATGACAAATCAACGGCGATGGCAGCGGGCGCATTTTTATCCATGCAACCGGTTCGGGTGTTTGAAGACACCGCATCGGCACTTGGCGATTTGCAACTGGTCTTCGCAGTTACGGCCCGGCTGCGGGATATGGACAAACCAGTTCTTAGCTTAGGTCAGGCCATGGAGAAATTACATGTGGCTGGGGCGCAGAATTGCAAAACGGGTTTATTGTTTGGGGCTGAGGCCTCCGGCCTTTCCAATGCAGACGTGGCGCGGTGTGATGGGATTATCACCTACCCGGTAGCCTCCGATTTTCGCTCATTGAATTTGGCGCAGGCGGTAGCAATCGCCGCATACGCTTGGCGTGAAGACGATGCGGATGACGTATTGGAAGAACGTTTGCAAACTGGGGAAGTTAATTCTCTGGCCAGCGGTCAGGAGTTGGACGGCATGTTGGAACATTTACGTTTAGAGCTAGATGCAGCAGGGTTTTTTTATCCTCCTGAAAAGCAAACGGTAATGATGCAGAACCTGCAAAACATGTTTGTGCGGGCGCAGTTGAGCACACAGGAAGCCAGAACCTTTCGCGGGGTTATTAAATCCCTGTCCAAAGGTCGGGGAAAATCGCAGAGCTAAGTAATCCCGGTAAACCTTGGTATTAGACATAAAAAAACCCCGGCAGAGACTGCCGGGGTTTCTTTGATTTTGTTTGGT
>JAJFFR010000143.1 GCA_021776555.1 Robiginitomaculum sp. | reverse complement strand
CGCATTTGCACCGCCGCCCAGATTTTGCGGTCAGCCAACAAAATAAAGGCCAATGAGACCAAAAGCACCACCACATAAGCCAGAATGATCAGGGTTTTGACCACAAACCAGCCGAGCATTGTCGAAGTATCAAATAGAAATTCCATCGCCCTACTCCGCCGCCTCTAATCGCCCGTTCTCGGCCCCGGCACATTGCGCCATAATTTCGCTAGCCCGGGCAATCGGATTGGTAAACCAGAACGAATTGCTCTTGGGTGCCAAGGGTTTGGTCCTGACTTTCCCAGCTTTACCAAGTTTGGCTAGATCCAGCTTGGCCGGCTCGTCTTTCGGGAATGTGGCACGCAACGCAGCCACATCATCATAAGGCAAAGTGCGCCCCACCGCATCGGACAGCGCCCGTAAAATCTTCCAGTCTTCCTTGGCATCGCCTTTTGGCGAGACCGCAGCTCTGGTTTGCTGCCAACGCCCCTCAGTATTGGCGTAAGTCGCTGTTTTTTCGGTATAGGCCAAGCCGGGCAGAACCACATCGGCCCGATGTGCGCCTGCATCGCCATGACTGCCCAGATAAACTACAAATGATTTGCCAGTTTTAGCCATGTCCAATTCGTCGGCGCCCAGTAGGAACAGCGTATCGAGATCACCTTTGTCAGCCGCTTGCAGCATTGCATTGGTGTCCATGCCGTCTTTGAGTGGCAAAAAGCCCAAATCCAGCGCACCAACCCGCGCCGCCGCATCGTGCAATACGTTAAATCCGTTCCAATCGTCCCGAACCAGCTTCCAGTCTGCCGCCAGCTTGCCCACGGCCCGCAAAATCTGCGCGCCATCGGGCCGTTTCAATGCGTCCATCCCAACAATAATCATCGGACGTTTGGCATCGCGCATTGCTTTGGCAAATGGATGACGTTTTTTGGCTAATCCATCCAACACGTCCGGCCCATCACCCATATGGGCGTAAGGGTAGGTCAAATCAGAAGCGGCACCGACAACGCCGATTTCGGCTCCGCCATCGAGCCACGCTTTGCGAAGCCGTGCGTTGATGATCGGCGCTTCCAACCGTGGATTGGTGCCGACCAGCAAAATGGCATCGGCCTGATCAATTCCAGCAATGCCAGAGTTGAAAATGTAACCGCCCCGGTCCTGCTCGCCCAATTGTGCGCCATCTTGACGGCAATCCATCGAGCGAACCCCAAGGGATTCCATCAAATCTTTGAGCGCCTTGATGCTTTCCATGTCGGCCAGATCGCCAGCAATCGCTCCAATTTTGTCTGGATCGCCCTTCAAGCGCTTAGCCACAACGGCCAACGCATCGTCCCAACTGGCTGGGCGTAATTTTCCATTCACTCGGATGTAGGGTTTATCGAGACGTTGGCGTTTCAATCCATCCCATACAAAGCGGGTTTTGTCAGAAATCCACTCTTCGTTGATGTCCTCGTTCAAGCGCGGCAAAATCCGCATAACTTCGGAGCCGCGTGCATCTACCCGAATGGCCGAGCCAACCGCGTCCATCACGTCAATGCTCTCGGTTTTACGCAATTCCCATGGTCGCGCATTAAAGGCGTAAGGCCTAGAGGTCAGCGCCCCAACCGGGCAAAGATCAATCACATTACCCGACAATTCTGACGTTAAGTTTGCTTGCAAGTACGTTGTTATCTCTGCACTTTCACCCCGGTTCACAAGACCAAGTTCTTCCACGCCAGCCACTTCGGTAATAAAGCGGACACAACGGGTGCATTGGATGCAGCGGGTCATATTGGTTTTGACCAATGGTCCCATGTTTTTTTCTTCAACCGCCCGTTTATCTTCGTCATAGCGGGTCATTGAGCGGCCATAGCCAACGGCTTGATCCTGCAAATCACATTCGCCGCCCTGATCACAAATTGGGCAATCCAACGGATGATTGATCAACAGAAATTCCATCACCCCTTCGCGGGCCTTTTGAACGGTCGCCGTATTGGTGCGAATATCAGCCGGGCTGCCATCGCGGTTGGGCCGCAAATCATTCAAGCTCATGGCACACGAGGCCATTGGCTTCGGCGCGCCGACCCACTCAACCAGACACATGCGGCAATTACCGGCCACAGACAGACGTTCATGATAGCAAAAACGCGGGATTTCCGCCCCCGCTTCCTCACACGCTTGCATCAGCGTGTAGTGACCGGGCATTTCATATTCCTGGCCGTCGATATTTACCTTGCGAAGCACTTCAGTCATATCCCTACTCCGCAGCCACTTGATGCACCGCTTTACCGACGCGGTAGCTGTTGATTTTGTCTTCAATTTCGTGGCGGAAATGTCGGATTAGTCCTTGTACCGGCCATGCCGCGGCATCGCCCAGCGCGCAGATGGTGTGGCCCTCGATTTGCTGGGAAACATCCAGCAGCAAATCGATTTCCGACATTTCGGCTTTGCCTTCGCACATTCGGGTCAGCACCCGCCACATCCAGCCAGTGCCTTCGCGGCACGGTGTGCATTGGCCGCAGCTCTCATGTTTGTAAAAATAAGACAATCTCGTAATGGCCCGCACCATATCAGTGCTTTGATCCATGACGATTACGCCGGCCGTGCCCAGGCCAGATTTGTGCTCTTTAAGCGCATCAAAATCCATCAAAACACTGTCGCAAATATCGCGCGGCAGACACGGAACGGACGATCCGCCCGGAATGATGGCTTTTAGGTTTTCCCAACCGCCGCGAACCCCGCCCGCATGGGTTTCGATCAACTCTTTGAGCGGGATCGACATGGCCTCTTCGACATTGCACGGGTTATTTACATGCCCCGAAATGCAATAGACCTTGGTGCCAACATTGCCCGGACGACCGAAAGATGAGAACCACTCGGCTCCGCGCCGCAAAATGGTCGGCGTAACGGCAATACTTTCTACATTGTTGACCGTGGTCGGGCAACCATACAGGCCCGCATTGGCTGGAAATGGTGGTTTCAAGCGAGGTTGGCCCTTTTTGCCCTCCAAGCTTTCCAGCAAAGCGGTTTCTTCGCCGCAAATATAGGCACCTGCACCATGATGCACAAACACATCAAAATCCCAGCCGGAACCACAGGCATTTTTGCCGATCAAGCCAGCCTTATAGGCTTCATCAATCGCCGCTTGTAGCCGGTCACGCTCGAACACATATTCGCCGCGCAAATAGATGTAGGCCGCATGAGCGCGCATGGCATACGAGGCAATCAGGCACCCTTCGATCAGAAGGTGCGGATCGTGACGCATCATATCGCGGTCTTTGCAGGTGCCGGGTTCGCTTTCGTCCGCATTGACCACTAGGTAATGCGGTCTTGCCCCGACTTCCTTGGGCATAAATGACCATTTCAGACCGGTTGGAAACCCCGCCCCGCCGCGACCGCGTAGGCCGGATGCCTTGATTTGATCGACAATCCAATCCGGACCTAATTTTAGAAAATCGCCGGTACCATTCCACGCGCCGCGCTTTTTAGCAGCAGCCAATGACCAGT
>JAJFFR010000142.1 GCA_021776555.1 Robiginitomaculum sp. | reverse complement strand
ACCTCCGCCACCACCTCCGCCACCTCCACCACCGCCACCTCCACCGGCGCCGGTTTGTAACGATGTGGCTTTCCCGGTTTACTTTGATTGGGATAAATCAAATCTGACAGCGCAAGCTGCGGATGCGATTGCTGCTGGTGTGGCACGAGCTGGCCGTTGCGGAATTTCTTCGGCAACCGTAGCTGGACACGCGGATAGATCTGGTAACCGTAAATATAATGTTGGTCTGTCTTCCAGACGTGCCAGCATTGTTCGCGGCGAGTTGGTCAATCGCGGTGTTAGCGGCGCAGTGATTTCTACTGAAGCTTTCGGTGAAACCGCTCCCGTTGTTAATACACCTGATGGTGCCCGTGAGCCTTTGAACCGACGTGCCGAAGTTGTTCTTCGCGCTCGCTAAGGCTAACGAATACAAAATTTGAGAGCGGCCCGGTTATAATGACCGGGCCGTTTTTTTATGGGGTGCTGATTTAGCTTTTCCTAGACCCAGCATCCGCTTGCGCGCATAGACTCTGAAAAAGAAAATCATACGTCCATCGGAGTTTGAACAATGAATAAACCATTGAAGCCATATTGCAAAAAGACCATTGGCAATCACCAGTTACGGCCAGAATCCCTTGCCATGAGCTATGGGTATGATCCACATTTATCGGAAGGCTCTATTAAGCCTCCGGTTTTTCAAACATCTACATTTGCCTTCAAGTCTGCGGAACACGGGGCGGCCTATTTTCGTAAATCCCGTGGGCAGTCGCTAGCTGGAGACATGAATGATCCGGGGCTAGCCTATACCCGAATTAACAACCCCAATCTGGAAGTGCTTGAGGACCGTCTGACCCTGTTTGATGGTGGTGAGGACGCGTTGGCATTTTCTAGCGGCATGGGGGCCATTACCACGGCCTTGCTGACCTTTGCGGCACCTGGTTCAGTATTTGTTTATTCCAGCCCGCTTTATGGGCCGACAGAAATGTTCTTGAAGGATTTTCTGCCCAAGTTCGGAATTAAAAGCGTTTCTTTTCCAGCTGATGCGCCAGCCGACGAAGTGCGCGATGTGTTTGTAAAAGCCGGTAAAATGGGCGAGATCGCTGTGATTTACACCGAGACGCCAGCCAACCCAACTAATGCAATCGTTGATTTGGATTTGTGCGTTACTTTGGCAGAAGAGGCCGCCAACAACCAATCGACCAAACCAATTGTCATGAGTGATAACACCATGCAGGGGCCGATGGGCCAAACGCCGCTCATTACCAGTGGGCTGGATTTGGTACTGTATTCAGTGACCAAATATATCGGGGGTCATTCAGATTTGATTGCGGGTGCAGCCGTCGGGTCATCTGATGTGATCGCTCGCATTCGCTCGTTGCGTACGGTGTTTGGTACGGTGCCAGACCCACATACCTGCTGGTTGATATTGCGCTCGTTGGAAACTTTGAAATTACGGGTCAATGAAGCGGCAAAAAACGCCCGCCTTTGCGCCGAATTTTTACGTGATCACCCAAAAGTGGCCAATGTCCGCTATTTGGGTTTTTTGGATGATCAGCCAGCCAAAAAGGAAATTTTTGACCGAACCTGTCTGGCTCCGGGTTCGACATTCTCATTCGACATTGATGGCGACCAACAAGCAGCCTTTCGAATGTTGAACAATTTGAAACTGATCAAGTTAGCCGTTAGTTTGGGTGGGACTGAGAGCTTGATGTGCCATCCGGGTTCAACTACCCACTCAGGCGTGCCAGAGGAATTGCGTAAAGCGCAAGGATACACAGATGGTTTGATCCGGTTCTCGGTCGGAATTGAGCACCCAGAAGATCTGATTGTTGATTTGAAACAGGCGCTAGAGGCTGTTTAGTAATTGAGTTTCTGTCGCTTTTGGCTTTTGGGGCATTGCTGATGAAAGTGGGTATTTCAAATTCGGAACAAAAAATTCTGGACCGCATAGATAATGCGGTTCCAGAAATGATTTCGACTGTCAAAAAATGGTCACGGATCAATTCTGGTAGTACGAATTTGCCCGGTTTGGAGCGACAATTCGTTGAAATAAAGCAGCATTTCACTGAATTAGGCGGTGATATTGATGCGGTTGTGCTGCCCGCAACGCAAGCGATTGACCGCCAAGGCGAACCTTTTGAGATTGCGCATGGCCAAACTTTCCGGTTGACGCAGCGTCCCGATGCGCCTGTGCAAATTTTGCTGACCGGTCATTACGACACCGTATTTGCTCAAGACAGCGCATTCCAAGATGTGACCCGGATTGATGAAGATAGATTGAACGGTCCGGGGTTGGCGGACATGAAGGGCGGATTGCTGGTTATGCGTCAAGCCTTGCTGGCCTTGGAGCAAAGCGAACATCGCTCGAATGTTGGCTATACCGTCTTGATCAGTCCGGACGAAGAAATTGGTTCGACTGGTTCGGCGGGAATTTTGAAACATCATGCAAAAATCGCCGATTTGGGGTTAACCTATGAGCCAGCCTTAGCCGATGGTTCGCTTTCCGGTGCGCGAAAGGGGACGGGCAACTTTTCGATTGTTATCCGGGGGCGCAGTGCTCATGCAGGGCGAGAACACGAGTTGGGGCGCAATGCCATCGTTGCAGCCGCTAAATTGATCAGTATTTTGGCTGATCTGACAGGCGCGCGCGATGGCTTGACCGTCAACCCGGCCCGTATGGATGGCGGCGGTGCCAATAATGTTGTGCCGGATATGGCCGTAGTTCGGTTTAATGCTAGATTGCTATTACCCGAAGACATGGTTTGGTTCGAACAGGAACTCGGTCGAATTTTGGTTAAATTGAATGAGAAAGACGGGATAAACGCGCAATTACATGGTGGATTTACAAGACCACCCAAACCAATGGCCCCGCCCAATGCTAAGCTGTTTTCACTGACTCGAGCCAGTGGTGAAGCCTTGGGGCTTGATATCCGTTGGAAGGCCACTGGCGGCGTTTGCGAAGGTAATAATTTGTGGGCGGCTGGTTGCCCAAATGTAGATACTTTGGGTGTTTGCGGTGGTGAAATTCATTCGGATCGTGAATTTGTCATTCTGTCGAGTTTTGCCGAACGGACCCGATTGTCTGCTTTGATGTTATTCAAATTTGCCAGCGGAGACTTTGATGCCAAAGCGCTTCGCTCAATGAAATAGGAAACAAATCATGCTTCGAGTGCGACCTATTCAAGTTTCTGATCGTGATGCGCTTTTCGAGTTGGCCAATTTGTCTGGGCTGGGTTTTACCTCATTACCTAATGATAAAAACCTGTTGAACTCAAGGATAGAGCTATCGACAAGTAGTTTTGCCAAACAAGTCGAAGGTCCAAGCGAAGAGGGCTATTTGCTGGTGCTCGAAGATACAGAAACTAGGAAGGTGGTTGGAACTTCTGCGGTAAAAGTTGGCGTTGGCATTTCCAAACCATTCTTTAGCTATAAATTGTTCTCGATCGCGCAGGTCTCGACCGCTGCAAAACGCCGATTTGATATGGATATGATGGTGCTGGTCAATGAATATGCCGGTGCAACCGAAGTGGGTACTTTGTTTGTCCACCCTGAATTTAGTGGTGGCGGCAGTGGTTCATTGATCTCTCGATCTCGCTATTT
>JAJFFR010000141.1 GCA_021776555.1 Robiginitomaculum sp. | reverse complement strand
CGACGATCGGAGACAGGCCTAGTTTTTGTAGAAATGACAGCGCCGAGCAAATCGTGCCTAGTTCATCGCGTAAGGTTCCACCGCCAATTTTAACAATGGCAAAACGTTCTGGTTGTAATTGTCCAAACTGTTTTAACCAAGCACGGACTTCGCGCCCTTCGGTCATGGCGCTTAATAATTCGCGGACTAACTGCCGGGTGGCGCGGGGTTCTGTTTTTTGTTCAGTCATCGAACGCAAACACTTTCTCAAATACCGAATGGACGTAGAGCAATTGCTCGTACTTTACCCACTCATCGACCGCATGGGCTTGGGCAATATCACCCGGCCCAAATACGAATGCTGGCAGACCTGCATCAGAAAACAGCGCCGCTTCCGTCCAGAAATTTACCGGATCGCCGGTTGTGATCCCCAGTCGCTTGGCCAAATTTTGAGCATCAGCTAATTGTTGGCCGCTTAAGTTAAGCGGCGGGCTGCCATATGACTGCTCAAACTTTATCAGATGTTCTGCTGGAACCAGCGCTTGCAATTCGGCGGCAATCGTTTCCAGTTTATATTCTGGCCCCGGGCGAATGCCAAAATTCAAACTGCAATTTGGCGCGCAAATGTTAGGTTTAATTCCGCCCTCGATATGCCCGGAATTAAAACAAATACCAGGTAGAACCCCGCCTTGATTTCGTTTCTCATCGGCATATTGACAAGCGGCAGAAATCCAGTTCGCGGCTCGGTGGATGGCAGAACTTTCCAGTGCTGCCCATTCCGAGGAATGCATGCTGGTACCGGCAAATTCCAACGCATAGGCGCCCAATCCACGATGGGCAAAGATGGCTTTTGAACCGGTAGGTTCGCAGACAATCACTTTGGAAAAACCGTGATCGCTATTGGCGAATTGCTCGACGCACCTTCCCTGTCCATTTTCCTCATCCGTGGTGAACAACAGGGCAAAGTCACCACTTGCCGCTTGGGCAGCCGTTATCGCACAAGCTGCGGCACCTTTGATGTCGCAAGCGCCGAGACCATACACTCGGTCCTCGGCCCGATACAAGGTAAATGGCGAGTGAGTCCAGCCATCAGCACAAGGCACGGTATCCACATGGATGTTAATCAAAGTTGAAGGAGAGCCGCGTTGCAACAATATCTGTACACAGCCCTCGCCTAGGTCGTTGACCGACAATGCACTGTCTTCAAACCCCGCAGCCAACGCACCAACAATCGGATGTTTTGCATCCATTGCTCTTGGTGGGTTTCGCGTGTCAATCGCCACCAATTGTTCCAAACGATGCAGGATATTATCTAAGGGTTGCGTCATTACAGATACGTTTCTTGTCAAAAAGGAAAAATATAGCTGTTTATGGTCCTAGAAACCGGTTCAGGGCAAGGGATCAATTGCCTGATTGTATCGTTCAGTTTACACCGGACCAAATTTATCAAAAGGGCCGGGAAATTGGCAAAACTATATTTCAGCTATGCGGCGATGAATGCCGGAAAATCGACGGTGTTGTTGCAGGCTTCCTATAACTATCAGGAACGTGGCATGCAGACCTTGATTTTGACGGCTGCACTGGATGATCGTGCTGGGGTAAATTCAGTTACCTCTCGCATTGGGCTGAACGCCGAAGCGCTGGTCTTTGCAAGTGAAACGGACCTGTTTGGTTTGGTTGCCAGCCGCGTACAGGATGGGCCATTGCACTGTGTTTTAATTGATGAGGCGCAATTCCTATCAGAACAACAGGTCTGGGCATTGTCGAAAGTAGCTGATGAACTGGGTGTACCTGTTTTGTGTTATGGCTTGCGGACTGATTTTCAAGGCAAGCTGTTTCCAGGTAGCGCGGCTTTGTTGGCGATTGCCGATAGCTTGCGGGAAATCCGAACCATATGCTGGTGCGGCAGCAAGGCGATCATGGTGTTGCGATTGGATGAGCATGGCAATGCGGTTGAACACGGCGCACAGGTGGAAATTGGCGGAAATGATAAGTACATTTCGCTATGCAGGCTCCATTGGTCGGCACGGATGTCGGAACCAAAGCAATGAAAACCCTATTGTGCTCTACTATTTTGTTGGCAGTAGCTCTTTGCTTCATGCCCATTCAAGCGGCCAATGCCGATGAATGTCTAAGCTTGAGAACCATTGGAGTGGGTAAGGCTGCAGCCGTTGAATCCACAATCTCAACATATGATTCTAAAGCAGATGTTTACAATCAAAAGCTAAAGGCGGCCGATGCCGCTTTTGCCTTACGCTCTGAAGCAAATTTCGAATGGCCGCAGGTATTGACCGCCAGAAACTCATTGATTGTCGCTGGTGAAGACGCCAAACAAGCCTTATCAGAAATGAATGATTTCAATCAATCTTTTGCCAAAGCGAAATGCTTTGAGGCCACCCCAGCAGATATTGAAGCAGAATACCAATCGGCCAAAGCGCGGTTCGATACGAATTTGAACATTTTGTACAATGTACCGCAAAGTTGGCAGGCTCGCTATGCCAAAACCGAAAAACAAGAGCAGTGTGCGGCTTTAGAGGCAAAGGTGAAACTGGCTGACAAAAACGGCCTTGAATGGGCAGCAAAACACGATGGATTGTTGCGATCTTATGACGAGGCCATACAGGCCATGCAAGGCGTATCCTTTACATCAGTTGCGTATCAGAAGTTGCGGGTCAATCTCGTATCGTCAAGAGATCAGGCTCTGCCCGGCGTTATTGGGTACCCAGGAATATTGCTGGCGCTGTTTGGTGGAACGATTGAGAAACACAATACCGGTTGCATCACAATGAGCGCTCAAAATCTGAATCAATACAAGAGAACTCGGGATGGTTTATTGTCGGAAATCAAAGAAAAACACCGTGAAATGTTGGCAATTGAAACTGTCTTTCCGGCACCCATCGCAGAGGCAAGTCCGGTTGAAGTGTTGGGCCTAAAGGCCGAAACTTTAGACAAACCTGCACCCGTAATGAGTTCACCGACACCCATTGTGCCGCGCACGCAACCCAAGCGCATTGCCTTGAATTTGTTTAATGCAAGTGGTCAGATTTTATGCATATATAACCCCGAAACTCGAGCATCCCGGTGCAATTTCATGCCCGGCACGTCCCAGCAAATCAAAGCAAAACATTTGACGGTATTTGGCGGTGGGTATTGGAGTGGTTCAGGCCGGTATCTGGACATGAAAACCTGTCATCTGGTTTCAGAGGACGCCACTTCCTGGACGATTTCAGGTGGCATTGCGGCTGGTTGTCAGCCTCCCGCATAAGCGTTCCGCGCAGCACTCGACTAGTCCATCTGCACCATTCGACAAGCACCCTGCCCGCAATTATGCTAACATCAATGGCAATCGGCTTGGGAATGATTGGTGATGAAGATACTGCTAGCAGACGATCATCCGCTTTTTCGCGACGGGTTACGTAACATCGTCAGCAAGATATTTCCAGATTGTACGGTTTTGGAAGCTGGAAATATGGAACGGGTTCTTACGATTTTATCCGAAACTGCTGAGCCAGACCTTTTAGTTCTTGATATCATGTTTCCCGGCCTTGAAGTTCCAACTGACCTCATACAATTACGCGAGGCCCACCCACTTCTACCGATTATCGCCGTTTCGATGATCGAAGATTTAGAACTAATTGACGAGATCATGGCGACCGGTATTAACGGCTTCATTTCAAAATCCATTGCCCCAAATGAGTTGCGCCAAGCGATCAATGATACCGTGCAGGGAGAAGTCGTTGTGGCATTGCCTGATGTCGCGTCACTGGGAAAGACTAACCACCCAGCCGTCAATAAATCTCTGCCACCTAGGCAGTTGGAAGTGTTGCGTTTATTGGAAAAGGGTCTTTCAAACAAAGAGATTGCCCGTAAACTTGATCTATCACCATTTACGGTTCGCGCCCATGTTTCAGCCCTGCTTCGAACCTTGGATTTACCATCGCGTTCAGCCGCAGCGGCTTGGTCTGCGACCCATCGCCTACCTTGATTGCGTGATCAAATGGCCAATTGCAGTCCTTAATTGTGCAGGACGCACTGGTTTATGCAGCAAAAGCAAATGATTAGCATTGGCCGCTTTTCGCAAATCGGGACTGGTATTGCCGGAGATCAACAGCGCCGGCAAATCTTGATTGTCGGCCGCCCTTACTGCCGCAATAAATTCGATGCCATTTAACTTTGCACCCAGTTCAAAGTCGCAGATCAATATATCTACATTGATTACATCAGGGACATTTTGACCATCATTGATTGTCACATCACACCCCCATCGCTGTAACAATGCACCAGTTGCAGCCAGAGTTTCCGGGTCGTCATCAACTAACAAGACCTTGGTTGCCACCAGTTTATCACCCCATTTTCGGCCAGAAATAGGGGTTTCTTCCCGTTTTGGTATGGGGGTCGTGGAGCGTTCCAATCCTTTCAGAAAGAAAACGCTGCCCTTGCCTTGTTGTGAACGAAGATCAACCTCCAAACCCAACACATCTGATAGTTTTTTGACGATCGCCAAGCCTAACCCCAAGCCCGGCGACGCACTTTTGCCGGCTCGATTGACATCTAATCGGGTAAATTCCTCAAAAATTCTGGTCTGGTCGACTTTTGAAATACCGCGCCCATTATCAAAAATACCAATATCTGCACGCCCTGATCGACGCAAACAACCAATCAAAACTCGTTCACAATCAGCATTTCGAATCGCATTTGAAACTAAATTTTGCACAATGCGACGGACCAAAACGGGGTCGGATTGAACATTGATGCCACAAGGAACGACTGTTAAATCCACCTTGCTGCTTTTCGCGACCAACAAAAACTCATCACGGATCTGGTTTAACACTGCATCAATTGGGAAGTTTGAATTTCGAGCCGAAATTTGACCGGTGTCGAGCAGCGTGACATCGAGTAGTGAATCAAACAATTTGGATAAAACGTCAAGTGAACTGCGAATTCGGCCAATAACATCGCCAGTCCGGCCCTTTGACGCGCTCTCAGGTAGAGACTCAATATAAAGACCAATGGCATGTAATGGTTGGCGTAAGTCATGACTGGCTTGGGCCAGAAATCTGGATTTGGCTGCGTTGGCGGTCTCAGCTATTTCCTTGGCTTCTTTTAGGGCAATGGCCTGATCTTGCAGATCGTGCAACAGGTCTTCATTGGTCAGTTGCAATTCGAATGAGCGCATAGTGGTGCGGTTCAGACGCAAGGTTGAGCCTATGAGCAAAAATAAGTACGCACCGAGCAATACTGCATACAAAATGCTATTTTGCTCCCCTGACATCGCATAGCTGAAGGCCAAAGGTGCAACACCAGGCACGATCGAATACAGGGTCGTGCGTACCGAGACATGTTGACCGCTTACTGCGCTCATCGACATACCGCCCATGACGAATGTCAGGAACAATTGCCGGGTCGCATCACCCGGCGGGAATAAACACAATCCTGCATAGCCCCAACCCAGCCCAACAGTCAGCGCTGCCCGATTGAATATCTTCATGATTTGCTGGGTTTCGGCAAATGACAGGTCTTTGCGCCGGTGCTTCAAAAACAGCAAAAGCTGAATGCTGACCGGAATAGCCACTAGTAAAACAAAGATCAGGATATTGCCGATGCTATGTACCGGCCACATAATCCATGCGACCAACCCCAACACCAAAAAATGCGAGATGGGCGCCTGCAAACCAGCATTTAGCAGCAAATGCGCCTCTTGAACGCGCATTCGTTGAGACCGATTTTGGTTCTGTTCGACAGGTGGCGCCAAGTGAGTAAACCTTGTAATTGATCCATGTATAGCGGCGCCCAAAGTAAACATCTGGTTTGAATTTGTCACCTTGACCGGGTCACCTGTAGGGGGTGCTGAGCGGATAAAAATCATTATGTGTTGGGGAATGGTGTAATTTGTAAAAATCTGTACATTGCTCGGTGAGGGACAAAAATCAGGAATTTTATCATGCGGTCATTTTTATTGGCGCTGACTATCGGGTTTTGTTGCAGCAATGCTGTGTTGGCCGATAGTGATCCGACAAAAACCGATAGTCTCTACGTGATCTTTGATGTCTCAAACTCGATGTGGGGCGAACTTTCTGATGGTACCCGTAAAATTGAGGCGGCTCGCCAAGCTTTTCAAAACATTGATGCCAAATTGATGGCCAATCGCGAGTTGGCGCTGCGGATGTATGGGCATCGCCAGAAATCTGACTGTGAAGATACTGAAATGGTGGTCCCGTTTGGAGCTTCAGCTGCGGCATTACCCAAAATGCAGACATTGATTGATGGTGCGGTTCCTTTGGGCAGAACGCCGATTGCCCGGTCATTGGAACTGGCGCTGGGTGACATGAAAGGACGTTCCGGAGAGGTCTTGCTGATTAGTGATGGTGTGGAAAGTTGCGGCCGCGATCCATGCGCGTTGGTCAAACAATGGAAATCTTCGGGTATTGATCTGAC
>JAJFFR010000015.1 GCA_021776555.1 Robiginitomaculum sp. | reverse complement strand
ACCAAGCAAACAGACGTTTGATAAATCCAAGCATTTTTTGACCTTGCTGTCTTCCGCAATGATTTGTTGGTTATGCCGTGTGTCGGCCCGCTCTGTCTAGAGAGCATCGACATTGGTTAGTCGTTCAATCATCCGTTCTCTTGCATCTGGCAATTGTTTGTCGACCGGCCATAACATCCTGCGTTCTAAAAAATATCCGGTTAATGCCAACCCGCGTTCGATATCTCCACGAGTTAGCTCTGCACCGGGGTCCACCAGAAACCGGGGTAAGGGCAATAATTTATCCAAATACGGCTCGGCGGCTTTGGCTGATACGGCCCGGCCGGTGCGCGGCGAAACATGGGTCAGATTTTGGGTATCCCCGGTTGCGGCGCACTTGGAAAAATCGAGGCCATAGCCCAATTCGGCCAAAATACCAGTTTCCAGACGGACATAGAGTGCCGGCCATACATTTGAGTTGTGCAATTGTGAAACCAGTATCCCAAAGGTTTGGTAGATACTTTCATGGCGTTCTCGTTCAGGCAGGCTCATGCAAATGATCGAACAAGACGCAATCAACCCGGATAAGGCCAATGGGTCATCCAACAGGGTTGCAATACTGGACGTGGCATCCTCGACGCTGAACATGCCCAAATGTTCTGATAGACGCGCCCGCCAGCGTAATTCAAGCAGATTTCCGGGCTGCAACAAGCCGCGCATTCGCTTACCACTGGCCCCGCGAACCAGCCAAACAAAACGACCGTGTTCCTGCGTTAGGACATCAACAATGGCACTGCTTTCGCCATGGCGCCGTACAGCCAGAACGTAGCCGTCAGCCTGCCATTCCATTACTCAAAATCCAGTCCGAATTCCGTGTACCGGTTGCGATCCTGGCTCCAATTGGCCACTTTGACGTGCAAAAACAAATGCACTGTTTTATCGAGCAGTTTCATCATATCCTGCCGGGACGCCTGCCCGATGGCTTTGATCACTTTGCCGTTTTTGCCCAAGATAATTTTGCGCTGGCTTTCGCGTTCAACAAAAATGATTTGACGCACTGTGACTGAACCGTCCTTGCGAGGCTCCCAGCTCTCAGTCGAAACGCTAGCTGCATAGGGCAGTTCTTCATGTACCCGTAACATCAGTTTTTCGCGAGTAACTTCCGAGGCCAATAAGCGCAAAGGCAAATCGGCAATTTGATCTTCCGGATAGAGCCATGGCCCAACCGGAACCAAGCCAGCTAATAGATCTCGAAGCTTTTTTAGGTCCGAACCTTTGGTCGCGGAGAGCATGAGAATTTCAGAATAAAGGCCGGTTTTATGAAAGTGTTCGACCTGTTCCAGCAAAACTTCTTTTTCAATCAGGTCAATCTTGTTCAAGATCAAAATAGCCTTGCGACCGAGCGTTCCTAATTGCTTGAGGATTGATTCAACATCCACTTTAGCCTTTGAGTCCTGCGGACGGGTCAGCTCTTTGTGCCCGACCCGATACCACGCAGCGGCATCAACCAGATGTACGATCTGATCTGCCTCCTCGGCTCCCTGCCAAGCTGACTTTACCATGGCCCGATCCAGTCGCCGTTTGGGGGCAAATACCCCCGGTGTATCGACCAATACCACTTGCGATTGCTCCTCAATCATCACACCGCGCACCGGAAACCGGGTGGTTTGTACTTTGTGGGTGACAATCGACACTTTGGAGCCAACCAACGCATTGACCAAAGTTGACTTGCCAGCATTGGGTGCGCCAATCATAGCGACAAATCCGCAGCGGGTTGTTTGCTCGCTCATTTTTTTACCATCTGTTTAAATAATTCAGCTGCCGCAGCGCGTTCAGCATTTTGTTTTGAATTGCCACGCCCTTCGCATTTCCAATCTTGGATTGCCACCAAGATATGAAACTCTGGTTGGTGGTCGGGGCCAGTTCGGGCCAGCTCAGTATATTTTGGCAAACCAAAATCATGGGCCAATGCCCACTCCTGCAAGGCACTTTTCGGGTCTTTGTTGGAACCGGACAGCCGGGTGAGTTGCTCCAACCAAAACGTATCGAAAAAAGTTTGAGCTGGCTCCATCCCGCCGTCGAGATAGAGCGCCGCCAACACCGCTTCACAGACGTCACCCAAAATGGATTGCTTGTCGCGGCCACCGTTTTTTTCCTCGGCTTTGGAAAGATATAATGCCTCGCCCAACCCAGCAGCCCGAGCCGCTTCGGCGCAGGCTTCTTTACGGACCAGCGCATTCAAGCGCCTCGCCATTTGCCCTTCATTTGCAGTGGAGTCTTCAGCAAAAAGATGACGCGCAACGATCAGGCCCAATACCCGGTCACCTAAAAATTCCAAGCGTTCATTATCCGCAACGGCGCGACCATCGCCATAGGAGCCATGGGTCAAAGCGCGGCGCAGTAATGCCTCATCATCAAACTGATAGCCAAGACGCTGTTGCACTGCCTGTTCTGATAATCGTGAACTCAACGATCACTCCGTAAGCTGACAAATGCCCGCTTTCGAAAATTGAACCAGGTCCACGGCTTGAGCAAACGAAACTCTTCGTTGACCGAGATCAGGATGGTTTCGCCCCGGCCGATCAGGTTTTCAGCCGCGACCACCCCCCATTTTCGACTGTCCAGCGAATTATCGCGGTTATCGCCCATCATGAAATAATGGCCTTCTGGCACCAGTTCCACCGGCGTATTATCATACGAAGTCTGACCCAGATCCCATGTGATATAAGTTTTGCCATTGGGCATGGTTTCGCGAACTCGCGTGACGATTTGATTACGCCCGCCGACTTCGACTTGTTCTTGGCCCAAATTCTCAAACGGAAGCTGCGTACCGTTTAGCCAAAGGCGGCCATTTTTTACCTGCACCCGATCACCGGGCAAACCAACAACTCGCTTGATAAAATCGGTTTTATTGTCCCGTGGCCATTTGAATACGATGATATCACCACGTTTCGGGGTGCTGCCCAAAATGCGCCCGGAAAATAACTTTGGTGATAGCGGCAAAGAATGCCGGGAATACCCATAGGAATACTTAGACGAAATTAGATAATCCCCAACCATCAATTGCGGATACATGCTGGCTGATGGAATATGAAACGGTTGAAAAAAAATGGTGCGCAAAAACAGCGCGATCACCAACGCCCAGCCCAACGTAAAGAACAGCTCAATAAACTCTTCTTTTACTGATCTTGCTTGCTCTTCGGGGCTATCGCTCATGTCTGATCCAGTTATTGGGTTGGCCTATTGAGTTGGCAGGGCTTCTATCACGACAAATGCCTGTGCCAACGGGTAATCATCGGTGATGGTCACGTGAATAATGGCGGTATGCCCGTTCGGGGTTAAATCGTCCAGTCGTTTTGCAGAACCACCTTGCAAAAACAAGGTCGGTTTACCGCTGGGCAAATTGATCACACCCATTTCTTTCCAAGCAACACCAAAGCGCATGCCAGTACCCAACGCCTTGGAGCAAGCTTCTTTGGCGGCAAATCGTTTGGCGTAGGATTCCGCCCGATTTTTGCGTCCATCTGATTTTTTGCGCTCTACATGGGTAAATACCCGTTTTTCAAACCGCTCCCCAAACCGCTCCAGCGTTTTTTCAATACGCCGAATATCGCAAAGATCGCTGCCAATACCAA
>JAJFFR010000140.1 GCA_021776555.1 Robiginitomaculum sp. | reverse complement strand
GGTTCGACCGGGCCACCGCTTAATACGGGTTTTTGCGGGATGTTTGGATTGTCTTGATCTAGTTTCAACTGCTGCATCAAAATCCCAAAATGTAACGCGTGCATTGGTTGGTTGATGACTAGCCCCATCGCCTGAAATTGATCATGACCACAGATGTAAAGCACGGTACGCGAAAAGCGCGGATCACCCATGGCCGGTGCCGCGATCAGGATTTTTCCCTTTAAGAATCCGCTATCATGCTCAGTACTCACCGGGTCAGTGTAAGCTATTGGACCCATTCATCAAGTTTCATGAGACAAACCATCAATTTTAGACCAGTATGCGAGCCGACGAATTTCAATTTCAAGGAAAGCAAAATGACAATCAAGATCGGCGAAAAACTACCTGAGGCAACCTTCATGACCATGACGGCCGATGGCCCGGCGCCATTGCAAGCTAGTGATGTATTTGCCGGTAAAACTGTGGCGCTGTTTTCACTACCCGGTGCGTTTACACCGACCTGTAGCGCCCAGCATTTACCGGGCTACAAAGAACAGGCACAGGCGCTGCATGACAAAGGCGTCGATACGATTGTTTGTACTTCGGTTAATGATGTTTTCGTGCTGCATGCATGGGAAAAAGACCAAGGCACCATGGATGATATTCAGATGCTGGCCGATGGCAATGGCAGCTTTGCCAAGGCGCTGGGCTTGGACTTTGACGGCTCGGCTTTTGGCATGGGCACACGCGGTCAACGGTTCTCGATCCTTGTAAAAGATGGGGTGGCTACCCATATTAACGTAGAAGAACCGGGCGAATTTCGCGTGTCTGCTGCGGAATATCTGCTGGAACAGCTGTAAGTAGGCTGCTCTCTGGTTGTTCAAAAGTGCCGGGGGGCCAATTCTTTTGTAGGAGCACGAATATGGATTTTACATTTATTGCGATTGTTGTTTTTCTGGTGGTCGTGTTTGGCCTAATGGCCTTCAAAACTGTAAAGCAAGGTCAGGAATGGACCGTGGAACGCTTTGGGCGGTACACCAAAACCCTGACCCCCGGCTTTCATATGATTATTCCACTTGTGGATAGTATTGGCTATAAAATGAGCGTGCGCGAGCGCGTGGTCGATATTCCCAATCAGGAAGTCATTACCAAAGATAACGCCATGGTCAGCGTAGATGCTGTGGTGTTCGTACAGGTCATGGATGCGGCCCGCGCCGCTTACGAGGTCGATAGCCTTGATTTTTCGATCATCAATTTGTGTCTGACCAATATCCGGACAGTAGTTGGCTCCATGGATTTGGACGGCGTGTTATCGCGCCGCGACGAGATCAACGCGCAATTGCTGGGTGTGATCGACAAAGCAACCAATCCGTGGGGCGTTAAAGTCACTCGGATTGAAATTCGCGATTTGACCCCGCCGCCTGACATTACCAATGCGATGGCTAAACAAATGAAAGCCGAGCGCGAAAAGCGGGCTGAAATTTTGACCGCTGAAGGCGAGCGTCAATCCCGGATTTTGCGAGCTGAAGGTGAAAAGCAATCCATCATGCTGGATGCTGAAGGGCGAAAAGAAGCGGCTTTTCGAGACGCCGAAGCCCGAGAACGTCTGGCCGAGGCCGAAGCGAAAGCCACCCAAATGGTTTCCGATGCGATTGCCAAGGGCGACGTGCAAGCGATCAATTATTTTGTGGCACAAAAATATGTCGCAGCGTTTGAAAAGCTGGCGATGAGTGATCAGCAAAAAACCGTAATTGTTCCAGCCGAATTTTCTTCGTTGGCCTCGACTTTGGGCGGGGTTACCGCATTGGTCGAAGCCACTAACGACAAGAAGAAAGGCTAGAGCCATGGCAGAGTTGATTGAATTTATTCAGGCCATGACCATGTGGCACTGGATGGCCTTTGCTGGCGGGTTGTTAGTCCTTGAATTGCTAACCGGTGGTACCACATTTTTGTTATGGCCAGCAGCAGCTGCCTTCGTTGTCGGCTTGTTAAATGTCTTTGGATTCATGGGCTGGCAAGCCGACCTTATGGTGTTTGCTCTGGTTACCATGGTCCTGATCTGGGTCGGGCAAGTTTACATTCGCCCCCGCATGAAGCGCGGCGACAAGGCGCACCTGAACGAACGAAGCGCCCGCATGATAGGTCAAGTCGGTGAAGTGACCGCCGATTTTGTCAATGGGCGTGGCCGGGTCAATCTGGACGACACCCGCTGGAGCGCCGTGTCCGCAGATGACAGCAACCTCACTGTCGGCACAAAAATAGTGGTCGAACAAGTAGAGGGTACGACCGTGAAGGTCCGGTCAGCCTAAAGCGATCAAAAGAGCAGGAAGAGGCGGGCCATTGGTCCGCCTTTTACTCACACAACCAGTTTGATAGCCCCTGATTGGCCAATTCATCGGCCCGCTCATTGCCGTCATGTCCGGCATGACCCTTGACCCATATCCATTCCACATCATGAGGCTGGACCGCTTCGTCTAGCAATTCCCACAGGTCACGGTTTTTAACCGGCTTTTTGCCAGCGGTTTTCCAATTGCGTTTTTTCCAGCCGGGTAGCCATTTGGTAATGCCATCCAGCACGTATTTGCTGTCAGTGTGTAACGACACTCGGCAGCCACGTTTTAGCTGGTTCAGTCCTTGAATCGCCGCCATCAATTCCATGCGATTATTCGTGGTGTCGTCTTCACCGCCGCTGATTTCTTTTTCGGTTGCTCCAAAAATCAACAGGGCGCCCCAACCACCAGGGCCGGGATTTCCCCGGCACGCACCATCGGTATACATGGTTATTTCGTCCAGTTTCATGCTTGTAAAACCTGAGGTAATTTGAATGAGATATTTTCCTTGGCTGTTTCCAGTGGCACGACTTCTACTTTGATGCGTTTGGTGATTGCATGCAGCAAGTCTTGCATCAAATCCTCTGGCGCAGATGCACCCGCTGTTAGCCCCAAAACTTCCACCCCTTCCAGTTCTGCCCAATCAAGATCTTTCTTGCTTTCGATCAATTTGGCCGCTTTGGCTCCAGACTTTCGAGCCACTTCGACCAGCCGCATAGAATTGGATGAACTGGTTGCGCCAATGACCAATACCAGATCGCATTGACCAGCCATGGCCTTTACGGCGGCCTGCCGGTTGGTAGTGGCGTAACAAATGTCTTCTTTGTGCGGCTCGACAATGTTGGTGAAGCGTTGTTTTAGGGTGTCGACAATGCCTTTGGTATCATCGACGGAAAGCGTGGTCTGGGTGACGAAAGCCATGTTGTCTTCGTTCTCGACGACTAGTGATCTGGCATCTTTTTCAGTTTCAACCAACACCACCGCGCCTTGCGGCAATTGCCCCATCGTACCCACCACTTCCGGGTGGCCCGCATGTCCGATCAAAATGATCTGGCGGCCTGCTGCAAAATGTCGTTCGGCCTCCACATGCACCTTTGACACCAAGGGGCAGGTTGCATCCAAGTAAATCATCTTGCGGGAAATGGCTTCGCTGGGTACTGATTTGGGAACCCCATGGGCCGAGAACACCACCGGTCGGTCGTCCGGGCATTGAGACAGCTCGTCAACAAAGATCGCACCCAGTTTTTTTAAGCGCTCGACCACATGGCGATTGTGTACAATTTCATGCCGCACATAGACCGGCGCACCATATTTATTGATGGCCCGCTCGACAATCTGGATCGCCCGGTCAACACCGGCGCAAAATCCACGAGGGGCTGCCAGAATTATTTTCAATTGGTTTGCCTCTTTTTATGCCTTGCCTGCCCTCTTCATATTGCCGATGGCGACACAAGAGGGTACATGTCGGTTCTCTATCAGAGCTGCGGGGCTTGCGAAAGCAAAACCAGTTCATTCAGGAAGGTCTGTTTATCACGATGAAGTTTTCACTTTTAGTAACCTGCGCTGCCGTTATGGCAGTATCCGCCTGCCAAACGTCCGGCGTTATGGATCGGCTGTCTGGCAGAAGTTCCAAACCCAATGAGGGGCCATGCCCACATGCGTTGGTTTTGGCAGATGCAGCCAGAAAAGTACAAATTGGCGAGCCACAGACCTATCCAAATGTTGGCTTTACCGGTGAAATTGTAAGTGTGCGTAGTTTATGCACCTATGTGGGTGAAGACCCAATTCGCGCGGATCTGGTGATTGATTTTGCCTTTGGTCGGGGTCCGGCGGCGCAAGGCTATCAAATGGATTATCCATATTTTGTAGCGGTGACCCGAAAGGATCGGGCTGTGATTTCCAAACAGGTATATACTATGCCGATCCAGTTTAATGATACCAACCGCGTCGTACGCAAGACTGAAAAATTCGCCTCAATTACCATTCCGCGCAAACAAGAAAACACCAGCGGTGCCAATTTTGAAATTATTGTTGGGTTTGACTTAAACGAAGCAGAATTAGCGTTTGCACGGTCTGGCAAGCGGTTTCGGATAGATGCTGGCTCAGAATAAGTAATGAAATCAATCTGATGAGTGCAATTCACCAGCAATTGAGCGAAGCGGTGGGCAATGCCTTTGCCGCATTGTCCCTGTCGGCCGAGTTTGGGTTGGTCAGTCGTTCATCACGTGATGGGGCGGCTCCATTTCAGTGTAATGGTTGCATGGCTGCGGCAAAATCGGCCAAATCCAACCCGCGAGAACTGGCCGCACGGATTGCCACCGAATTAAAAGAGCACCCGTTGATTGCCTCTCTAGAAGTTGCTGGGCCGGGATTTTTGAACATTACGCCCGCGCCCGGTTTAATGGCGAGCCAAGCTAATGCATTGTCTGCGGATGTCCGCACGGGTGCAAGTCGGGTGGGCGATCCTAAAAAAATTATTATTGATTTTGGCGGCCCGAATGTGGCCAAGCCAATGCATGTAGGACATTTGCGCTCCTCGGTGATCGGTGATGCTTTGCAACGCCTGTTGCGCTTTGTCGGCCATGACGTGGTCAGTGATATCCATTTGGGTGATTGGGGTCTGCAAATGGGCCAGCTGATCACAGAATTGCAGATAGAGCAGCCTGATTTGGTTTACTTTGATGCGGATTTTGACGGGCCTTGGCCCATAGGTTCCCCAGTCGATATTGATGATCTGTCACGGATGTACCCGGCTGCCTCCTTGGCTTGCAAATCTGACCCGGACCGCATGGATATCGCCCGCAAGGCCACTGCAGAATTGCAAGCCGGGCGGGCTGGGTATCGCGCCTTACTCGATCATTTTATTGCCGTATCGATTGCCGCTTTGAAAGTTGATTTTGGAAATTTGGGCGTGCATTTCGACCTGTGGAAAGGCGAGGCAGCAGTTGATCCATTGATCAAACCGATGGTTGAAAAATTCAAGGCCGATGGTGTTACTGAAATGAGCCAAGGTGCCTTGATCATCCGGGTTGCTGAAGAAGGCGACAAAAAAGAATTGCCGCCATTGATTTTGATCTCAGGTGCCGGAGCGGCTTTATATGCTACGACTGATCTGGCCACGATTTTGGATCGCGTTGAAAACATCGATCCGGATATTATTCTTTACGTGGTGGATTTGGGCCAAGCTTCGCACTTTGAACAAGTATTTCGGGCTGCCGGTAAAACCGGATTGTTCGCCCAAGACGGGCTGGAGCACATCAAGTTTGGCACGGTTAATGGCAAGGATGGCAAACGGTTCCGTACGCGTTCTGGCGGCGTGATGCGTCTGTCTGATTTACTGGGCCAAGCCAACGAGGCAGCAATGTCGAGGTTGTCAGAAGCTGGTTTGGCAGCCGGAATGGAGGCCGAAGAAAAAGCTGAAATCGCCCGAATGATCGGCTTGGCAGCGATTAAGTTTGCCGACTTACGCAATGTGCGAACCACCAATTATGTATTTGATATTGAACGATTTACCGAGTTTGAAGGTAAAACAGGACCATATTTACTCTATGCTGCAGTTCGGATGAAATCCATGTTGCGCAAAGCTAAAGCGACGGGGATTGGTGCGGGCAAAATTATACCGAAAGCCGAAGCCGAGAAGACACTGGTTTTAATGCTGGATCATTTTGATCATGCCTTAAAAGGTGCTGCCAACAAACGGCATCCGCATATTTTGTGCGAACACTTATATGAACTGGCTCAGACCTTTTCAAAGTTTTATGCTAGTTGTCCGGTGCTAAGTGCTGAGAGTAACGAAATACAAGCCTCAAGGTTCAATTTGGTCCAAACTAGTTTGCGCCAGCTGGAAACAGGTCTGGAATTGCTCGGTATCGAAACACCAGAGCGCATGTAGTTTTATTTGTCAGCCGGGCCGGGGTTTGCTATGCACGATCTGGTTAGTAAAAGTCAGGCGAATCGTCTGCTGGTGCTGACGATCCCATTCGCGGGAGAAGCCGAATTTCGGTACCGAAGGAGCAACCGCCCCGGAAACTCTCAGGTGATCAGGACCGCGAACAGGAACGAAACGCTGGAAAGTGCTGCCTCATCAGCACACCGAAGGAGTAAGCACCGGTTTACCGGCTGTGAATCTCTCAGGTCATAGGGACAGCGGGGGCATGAACAAAGACAGCAATGTCTTTCGATTTATGCAGCCCAAGGTGTCGACCATGACCCAATCTGATCTTCAAACCACTCCGCTGGGATCGTTGATGCAACAACTCGGCGGTAAAATGGTGCCGTTTGCTGGCTATGAAATGCCAGTGCAGTTTGCTCCCGGCGTTCGGCAGGAACATTTATGGACCCGCCAAAGCTGCGGCCTGTTTGATGTCTCGCACATGGGTCAGGCCCGGTTGCGTGGCGATGATCCGGCCAAAGCGTTGGAACAATTGGTGCCGGGCAATATGCAAGGCATCCCGGCCCATATGCAGCGCTATACGTTGTTGTTGAATGCGGATGGCGGGATCATGGATGACCTGATGGTGTCCAGACCAGATGAGGACGGCTTGATGCTGGTGGTCAACGCCGCCGTCAAGGACGAAGACTATGCGCGAATTTCGTCTGGTCTGGCCGGTTCAGCAATACTGGAACCGCTCGAGGATCGGGCGCTGATCGCAGTGCAAGGGCCAAAAACCGCCGAGATTTTTGCCAAATTCATGCCAGCCGCCTGCGATATGGTGTTTATGCAATGCGGGCATTTCTCACTGTTCGGCCATGATGTCATCGCATCGCGCTCTGGCTATACCGGTGAGGATGGTTTTGAAATATCACTGCCGGCGGCTCATGCTGAGGAGATCGTTCGTGAAATACTGGGCGATGATCGCGTACAGCCGATTGGTCTGGGTGCGCGGGATAGTTTGCGGCTCGAGGTTGGCCTGTGCCTGTCCGGGCATGATTTTACCGAAAAACAAACGCCGATTGGGGCTGGGCTAGCGTGGGCTGTTCCCAAAATTAGGCGCAAGCAAGCAAATTTCCCCGGGGCCGCCAAAATCCTGCAAGAGGTAGAAGCTTCGCCATCGGAGCGTCGCGTGGGAATTTGTCCATTGGGCAAAGCTCCGGCGCGCGAAGGAACCGAAATTGCTTTGGCTGGCGAAATTATTGGGCGCGTGACCTCAGGCGGATTTGGGCCAACATTTGGCGGGCCAATATCGATGGGCTATGTCCGCTCTGATCTAGCTAAAACAGGGACTGAGTTGGAGTTGATGATCCGTGGCAAGGCACACCCGGCCCGGGTAACCGCTATGCCCTTTGTACAACAAAATTATTACCGTGGAACAGGAGTTTAGAGATGGCTGATTTGTATTTTACCGAAGAGCACGAATGGTTGTTGGTCGATGGAGATAGTGCCAAGATCGGCATTACGGCCTATGCGGCTGAGCAATTAGGCGACATCGTTTTTGTGGAATTACCCGATGCGGGTCGGACCGTGCAGGCACAGGATGAAGTGGCCGTGGTCGAATCCGTAAAAACCGCCAGTGAGATTTTTGCACCGGTCAGTGGAGAGATCACTGGCAATAATGGCGCATTGGATGATGCTCCGGAAACGGTCAATGATGATGCTATGGGGCAGGGTTGGTTCTTTACCATGAAACTGTCCAACAAGGACGAGTTGTCCACCCTGATGGATCAGGCTGCCTATGACGCGTTTGTCGCAGAGCTTTAGATCATCATCATGGAACTGATCTCCATACTGTTTTGGATTTTGGCGCTGGTTCATTTTGCACCAGCCATTGCGGCAATTGCGCCCAGTCAATTGATCCGGCTGTATGGGATTTCGGCAAGCAACAAGTCACTGATTGTTTTGCTGCAACACCGTGCCGTTCTGTTTGGTATAGTTGGCGCGTTGCAGGTGTTTGCCAGTGTGCGCCCAGAGGTTCAAGTTTTTGCCTTGAGTGTTGCGGCGATCAGTATGACGACCTTTATTTTGATTTGTAAAATCCATGATCAGGTCAAAGGACCGTTGCGTAAAATCATTTTGACTGATGTGTTGGCATTGCCAGTTGTTGTGGTTTTGGCCGCATTACTGATGAAGAGTTGAGGGGAAAATCCATGCGCTATTTGCCACTTTCGCAAGGAGATCGAGAACAAATGCTCGATCAGATCGGCGTACAATCAATTGATGACTTGTTTGACGATATTCCAGCTGCGGCGCGACTCTCCGATGGGCTAGATGATCTGCCGGATCACGCCAGCGAGCAGATGGTAGAGCGTCATTTGAACCAATTGTCTGCGCGCAGTTTGAATGCTGGGCAGGCCCCGTTTTTTTGCGGTGGCGGTGCCTATCGTCACCATGTACCGGCCAGTGTCGATCATCTGATCCAACGCTCGGAGTTTTTGACTTCCTATACGCCGTATCAGCCAGAGATTGCCCAAGGCACCTTGCAAACCCTGTTTGAGTTTCAAACCCAAGTGGCCCAAATCACCGGCATGGGCGTGGCCAATGCCTCGATGTATGACGGCTCGACAGCTACGGCAGAAGCGGTGCTGATGGCAGCGCGCATCACCCGGCGGCAAGGCTGCGTTTTGGCACCGGGTCTGCACCCGCATTATGGCGAGGTAACCCGGACCCTAACCGAAACCCAAGGCATCCAAACCAAAACCATGGCTCCGGCCATCAATCAGGATCATCAAATTGCTGATCTGATCACCAAGGAAACCGCTTGTATTGTCGTGCAATCACCCAATGTATTTGGGCAGGTCATTGATCTGGCTCCCTTGGCCGAAGCGGCTCATGCGGCTGGTGCATTGTTGATTGCTGTATGTACGGAAGTTGTCTCGCTGGGCCTGCTCAAATCCCCCGGTGAAATGGGTGCGGATATTGTAGCCGCCGAAGGCCAGTCCATCGGCAATGCGCTTAATTTTGGCGGCCCCTATGTGGGTTTGCTGGCGTGCCGTGATGATCGAAAATTTATTCGTCAGGCACCGGGCCGCTTTGCTGGGCAGACTGTGGATGCCAATGGCGATCGTGGGTTTGTGCTGACCTTGTCGACACGCGAGCAACATATTCGCCGTGAAAAAGCCACCTCGAACATTTGTACCAATTCGGGCTTGTGTACCTTGGCCTTTACCATTCATCTGGCTTTGCTGGGCGATCGCGGGTTTCGGCATTTGGCGGCATTGAACCACCAAAAGGCCTGTGCCTTGGCCGATCAGCTGGACGCCATTGATGGCGCCCAATTATTAAACCAGAATTTTTTCAATGAGTTCACCCTCCGCTTGCCCAAACCAGCCACCGAAGTGGTGGAAAGCTTGGCGCAGCGCGGTGTGTTGGGCGGCATTCCAGCAGCGCGGATATTTGGTCCCGGCCCGTTGGATGATTTGCTGATCGTGGCAGTGACCGAAACCAATACGGATGATGACATGGCTGAATTTGCCAAAGCTCTGGCGGAGGTCCTGTAATGGCTGTTCATACCCAAGACCGCGCCACGCGCCCCGCCGCAACCGATGGTACCCAACGCCTGTCCCCAGCTTTGCTACAAGATGAAGGCCTGTTGTTTGAAGTCGGCAACGAACATAAATGCGGCGTTGATCTTGAAGCGCTGAACGAGCAGCCAAACCGATTGGGCGAGCTGGCCCGGACTAGTGCCACAGGCTTGGCCGGATTAAGCGAGCCGGAAACCCTGCGCCATTATGTGCGGCTATCACAACGCAATTATGCGATTGATCTGGGCCTGTACCCATTGGGGTCATGTACCATGAAGCATAATCCGCGTTTGAACGAAAAAATGGCGCGCTTGCCCGGCTTTGCTGATCTGCATCCATTGCAACCTGTATCGACCGTACAAGGCGCGTTGGGCCTGATGGACGAACTGGCGCACTGGTTGTTGCGGATTACCGGAATGAATGCGGTGGCCTTGTCCCCCAAAGCAGGGGCGCAAGGGGAGATGTGCGGCATGCTGTGCATTCGTGCAGCCATTGATGCCAAGGGCGAACTGGCCAGCCGTAACCGCGTATTGGTGCCGGAAAGCGCCCATGGGACTAACCCGGCAACGGCGGCGGCTTGCGGGTTTGTGATTGACCAAATTCCAGCCAATGCAGACGGCCGGGTTGATATGGATGCATTTCAGCAAAAACTGGGGCCAGACGTGGCGGCGATTATGCTGACCAACCCAAACACTTGCGGATTGTTTGAGCCGGATATCAAGCGAATCGCCGATCTCATTCATCAACACGGTGGTTATTTTTATTGCGACGGAGCTAATTTGAACGCGATTATGGGCAAATGCCGGGTGCGGGATCTGGGCGTTGACGCGATGCATATCAATTTGCACAAAACGTTTTCGACCCCGCATGGCGGCGGCGGACCGGGCGCTGGTCCGACAGTTTTGTCCAATCGCTTGGCAAAGTTTGCGCCAGTTCCATTTGTTACCGGTGATGCTGGCTCCTCGTTTGGCTTGGTCGAGCGGGGCGAACAAAAAGGCGCAGCAGACGCCTTTGGGCGCATGTGTGCCTTTCACGGCCAGATGGGCATGTTTGTGCGGGCCTTGGCCTATATGATGAGCCATGGCGGTGATGGGTTGCGGCAAGTGTCCGAGGATGCGGTCTTAAATGCCAATTATCTGCTGGCTCGACTGCAAGACGTGTTCAGCCCGGCCTTTTGCGGCACTTGCATGCACGAAGCCTTATTTGATGACAGCTTTTTGGATGGCACCGGCGTATCCACGCTGGATTTTTCAAAAGCGCTGATTGATGAAGGCTATCACCCAATGACCATGTATTTTCCGCTCGTCGTGCATGGTGCCATGTTGGTGGAGCCAACGGAAACCGAATCTTTGCAATCTTTGGATCAGTTCGCCGATGCGATGCTGTCGCTGGCCCAAGCGGCCAAAGATCAAGATCATGATCGTTTCACGCAGGCACCAAGAACTGCACCTTCTTTACGCCTTGATGAAACGCAAGCCGCCCGACACCCGATTCTACGCTGGACTGCCAATACCGAGTGAACGCAGCCTCACAGGCAAGTGACTTGAATTTGGTCTAAATTGACCTATCTTTAGTCGGTCGGGGGGGCGAAAAAGGAAGATCAACATGCGGCGCCCGAAATTCGGTTTGTCAGAGAAAAACAGTCGGCGCTTAAAAGCAGCCGGCGGGGTTGGTTTGATCGTGGTGGGAATTCCATTGATCCCATTTCCGGTTCCGATTGGCGGCATTGTAACGGTAACTGGGCTTGTGGTTCTGACCAATAATTCAGATGCCGCAAAGCGCGGGTTGGAAAACCTGAAAGAGCGGTACCCAGAGGCACCCCGGCAATATCGTAAATTCAGCCGAAAAGTGCGTGATTTCAAACCATTCAAACGCAATCGGTGAACAGAATTTTGTTATAAAATAAGGTTTCTGGATCGGTGGTGGTCAAAATGAACCATTTTGTCGCATGTGCTAATTGATTACCACCCACTAGAATTACCACAACAATAATTGGAGGAAATTCATGTCTCACGTACAGCACGAGCTGGTTCAAAAATTCCCTGAAAAAAAGGAAAAAATTCACGACCTCAAAATGAACAATGCGCATTTTGCCAGATTATTTGACGAGTATCACGAGTTAAACCGGCGCGTACATCGCATCGAAGCACGCGGCACGGATCGCACTGACGAAACGATGGAAGATCTCAAAAAACAAAGAATACTATTGTTGGATGAACTCACCAACATGCTGGGAAATTAACAGGAACCGGATAGCTAGTTACTGATTTCACCGCTTCATCCAGCCGCTACAGGCTGGATGACATTTCCTTGATGCCATCATCAATCAATTTGGATTTGGCGGCCTTTGATGTGGACGTGCCCAAGGCAATCTCCGCAGCTTTTACGGCCAGATCGATGGCTTTTTCCCGCACCATGGTTTCGGCCTGCGCTTCAGCTTGTGCAATGCGGCGCTCGGCAGCTTCGGCCCGACGTTCCAGTTGCTCACTTAATTTTTCACGCATTTCAGTTGCGTACAATTGCGCTTCTTTTTTGGCCTGTGCGATGATTTCTTCGGCTTCATTCTCGGCAGCACGTTGTTTGCGCGTGTAGGAAGCTAGCAATTCTTGAGCTTCTTCGCGTAGGCGACGTGCTTGATCTAGTTCATCGCGAATTTTGGTGGCCCGATCGTCCAACTGACCGCCTATGGTGGCTGGAACTTTGAGATAAATAATCACGCCCGCGAACGCAATCAACGCAAGTGCCACCCACATGACCGGGTCGCCAAAATTAAAAAGCCAACTGAAATCCATTTGTCTGCTCTCTTATCAGGTCGATGCCGATTGTACGGCTTTGCGAATTTGTGCCGCAGTGGGGGTAGTTCCGCCCAGCTTGGCGACAATCAATCCGGTGGCAGAGATCGCAACCTCTTCCACATGGGATAATGCTTTGTCAGTCGCAGCTCGAATCTGTACTTCGGCTTCGGCCGCTTTTTTGGCAAACCGGGCCTCAGCTTGATCCATTTCAGCAGAAACTTCGGCGTCGAGCTTAGCGCGATTTTCTGCCGCGATGGCGTGGGCTTTGGCTTTTGAATCTGCCAACGCAGTTTCATAGGCTTGTTCAGCGATTTCCGCATCCGACTTCATACGTGCCGCTTGATCAAGATCAGCTGCCACTCGGTCATTGCGTTCTTCAATAGTTGAGGCCAAGCGTGGCAAGATAATTTTCCACAGAACCAGAAACAACAAACCAAATGACAGAATCAGCCAAAAAATATGCGGGCTGGCATAGGTCATATCAAACGGTGAAAATGACGAAGCTTCGCCATGACCATCGCCATGTTCGGCTATTGTCCCGGTTTGTAGCTCCCCATGTGGCGCATCTTGGGCGACCTCATGCGAAGTAGCGGCTTCTTCACCGTGTTCAGGTGCTGGATCGTTCATCAGAATCACCTTGTTTCCAAACCTCATCAAGACATCAAAGCGCAAGCTATGCCCGCGCCTTGGGTCTTTGTCGTTTAGCTAAACAGAATCATGAATGCCAAAACAAGCGAGAAGATGCCAAACGCTTCGGCCATGGCAAAGCCAAAGATCAGATTACCGAACTGCTTGCTGGCAGCTGAAGGATTACGCAATGCGCCGGTTAGAAAGTTACCAAACACAATACCAACACCGATGGCTGCGCCACCCATACCGAGACAGGCCAGACCGGCACCGATCATTTTTGCTGCTTCTACGTCCATTTTAGATACTCCTTTGGAAGATTAGGTTGAAATGCCAAGCGCGGATCAGTGTCCGGGGTGCAGGGCATCATTAAGATAAATGCAGGTCAGGATCGCAAAGACATACGCCTGCAAAAATGCGACTAGGAATTCCAGTGCCAAAATGGCTACTGAAAATACAAAAGGTCCGATCGCGCCAACCGAAGCCAGCCCGCTCATTCCGCCAATGGTGATTACAAACCCGGCAAACACCTTCAATACCGTATGGCCACCCAGCATATTGGCAAACAGCCGTAACGAGTGGCTCAAGGGTCGGGAGAAAAACGACATCAGTTCAATCAAAACGATGAAGGGCAGAATTATTTTGGGTACGCCTGGCGGCACAAACAGTTTCAGAAATTTGAAACCGTTCTTGTAAAATCCGTATCCGATCACTGTGGCAAACACCGTCAACGCCAAGGTGGCCGTGACTACGACTTGCGATGTAACGGTGAAAAAACCCGGCACCATGCCTAGCATGTTGCTGGCTAGCACAAAGATGAACAGCGTGAAGACAAATGGGAAAAACCGCAGCCCTTCCGATCCAGCTGTTGAGCGGATCATGTCCGCAATGAATTCATAGGTAATTTCGGCAACGGACTGCCCGCGTCCTGGGATCAGCGCCCGCTTGCTTGTCGCCAAAAATAGCAAAGCTATGGCAATGCCTACGGCAAACCACATGGCGACAACCACATTGGTGATCGAAATATCAATTGGACCAGCATGAATGCTAGCGACAACATTCACCTGAAACTGGTGCATCGGGTCCATTGAAGCGAGTGCCATATCCGGCTTCTTCCATTCAGCTTTCGTCGTCAGCCGAATTGCCGGGATCATTCCCGAGCGCATCCGCGTCCAGTTCCGCTCTTTTTGCTGACCGGACCGCACTGAGCAATCCGCTGGCAAAACCGAGCAACATAAAGAAGATCAAGCCAAATGGAGCAGTGCCAAACAGCCGGTCAACAAACCAGCCCAACAACGCCCCAGCTAACACACCAGAAACAAATTCTAGACCGTATCGAAGTCCTGAAGGGGAGGCTGGCGAAGAACGTTCGGGGGTGTCCCCAAATCGAGAGCGTCGTGCTTCTCGTAGCCTTGCGTCAAACTCTTTCAGATCGTCCGGTATGGTCGCCTCTGGTCTGTGATTTCCAACACTTGAAGTTCAAGATCAAAAATCGCTATCATCTACCTGCCCATTTTCGGTCAGGCGCGCGCAATCTATCCGCGCCACTTGAGCAAGTCAAGCAAGATTGCGTGTGTGTTAATCACTTGAAAAGAAACAATAAAAGTGGTTTTTGGCCCAATCTGGCTTATTCTGCGGCAATCAGCCCTTCGGCGCGCTGCAAGTCAACGGAAACCAGCTGCGAAACGCCGCGTTCCGCCATGGTCACACCGTATAGCCGATCAACTCGCGACATGGTCAGCGGATTGTGGGTAATGACAATGAACCGGGTTTGAGTGCGGCTACGCATTTCGTCGAGCATGGCACAGAACCGTTCCACATTGGCATCATCCAAGGGGGCATCCACCTCATCGAGCACACAAACCGGTGCCGGGTTTGACAAAAACACA
>JAJFFR010000139.1 GCA_021776555.1 Robiginitomaculum sp. | reverse complement strand
TTTCCAACACAGGTTTGAGGTCTACGACAGGGCAAAAGAGCCTTGTTTGGCAACAAGGTGTAATGGTGAAATCAAACGAATTATCCAAGCTGGGCGATCCAGCTTTTATTGTCCGGTTTGTCAAAAACTTGAAATTTAATTGGTGCGGGGCAACCGAATTTCATACGTTCTCCATCTTGGCGCAACGGCTTTTGTCTATTGTACGAGGCGCGTAAACGGATTAAGAGCCGTGCCGGTTGGATCTGTCGTTACGGTCTGAAGCAAACGGGATGAAGCAAAATGTCATTTGAAACCATACAGGTTAAAACGGAAGGTCGCGTCGGAATCATTACCCTGAACCGTCCAGATGCCTTAAATGCGCTCAACGCCCAAATGACCCAAGAGCTAGCCCAAGCGCTTGCCAAGTTTGATGCCGACGCTGAAATTGGCTGTGTGGTGTTAACTGGTTCCAAAAAAGCTTTTGCCGCCGGGGCTGATATCAAAGAGTTGCAGGAACGTGGCTTCGTTGATCTGTATCTCAACGACCCATTTAGCGAAACTTGGGAAGCCGTAGATCGGTTCAAAAAGCCATTGATCGCGGCAGTGGCCGGGTATGCCTTGGGCGGTGGCTGTGAAGTAGCCATGATGTGCGATTTTATGATCGCCGCCGAAAATGCTAAATTTGGCCAACCAGAAATCAATTTGGGCGTAATGCCCGGTTCTGGTGGCACGCAGCGCCTGACCCGGTTTGTTGGAAAATCTAAAGCCATGGACATGTGCCTAACTGGCCGAATGATGGATGTGCAAGAGGCCGAGCGCTCCGGCTTGGTATCCCGAGTGGTTGCGATCGATGATTTGATGGATGAGGCCATAAAGGCAGCTCAGATCATCGCAGATAAATCCCTGCCAATTGCTGTGATGACCAAAGAGGCAATCAATACAGCCTATGAGACAACTTTGGCCCAAGGCATCCGGTTTGAACGCCGGGTATTTCACTCTCAATTTGCCACGGAAGACCAAACCGAGGGCATGGCGGCTTTTGTCGAAAAGCGTGAGCCACATTTCAAAAACCGATAAGCAGGTAGACGAGACCGGCACAATCGAGCCTCTGTCCCTGTATAAACAGTTGACCTCGTGCCATGGCAAAGCTATATGCCCCGGCTCGCTCTGGTAACATTGATTTTCGAGAGCAATGCAATTCGTCAAACCCCTGCCAATGGGCAGGAAATGAACAAGGTATGTTATGGCCAATACAAGCTCTGCCAAAAAAGCGATCCGGCAAATTGCCCGGCGCACTGCTGTCAACAAATCCCGCCGCACCCATGTGCGCTCATCTCTGCGGGTTGTTGAAGAAGCAATCACTAGCGGCGATCAATCTGCTGCAAAGGCCGCCTTTGCCTTGGCCGAACCGACCATGATGCGTGCGGTGAGCAAGGGTGTGTTTCATAAGAACACGGCGGCGCGGAAAATTTCCCGTCTGTCTCAGCGGATCAAGGCATTGGCCGCTAAATAGCGCTCAGCCTAAAAGATCAAACATGGAAACCGGCCGCTTTGTGCCGGTTTTTTTGTGTCCATATTTCAAATTATCCGAGCTTTACCAGTGTTTTTTCAGCGCCCTTAAAATTTGGTGAGAGTCAACTGAAAAGAATCAATTTTTTTTTGCAGCCTGCAAGCCCGCAAGAGTCAACAACTTAGCGTAAATGGCGAGTAAATTTGGGTTGGTTTACGCGTTGGCAGGATTGACCAAAATTCCGATTTTGATAGGTTGCGGCCCAGACGGAATTTTCGACAGGTTGTCAGCCATACTTACCAGGGTGTCGGATTGGTAATTGTGGATAGTTTGTAAAAAACCGTTTTATAACAAATAGATGCGGGTTAACAGATTGATTTGTTAACCAGCGTGCCTGAGGGGGCCGATCGTTGGGTAACCATATACTTCCTGCCGTGCAAAGCGCTGGTGATCCGACCGACATAACCCAAGTCTGGGCTATGGTTTGTCGGCAATTGCAACAACAGATTAACGGGCGTGATTTTCGCTCATGGATTGTGCGCTTGCAGGTCGTTAATGACCAAGATGGACGGGTTGGCTTGGGTGCGCCTAATGCCTTTTCCTGCGACTGGATCCGCGAAAACCTGTTTGATGACATTTGTGCCCTGTGGCAGCAATTTGATCCAGAAAAGCGTCAACTTTGCTTAGCGGTGATTTCCCAAAATTCTGAACCAACCCATGCTTGTGTAGAAGATCTAACCGGAGAGCTTTCCAGCCCTCAAGCAAATGTTGCGCCGGCAATTACGCCCGGATCAGAGTTTGAAAAATACCGGTTTGATAATTTTGTGGTCGGACCCAGTAATGAAGTACCGTGGGCGATGGCCAAGGCCGCCGCCCGTGGCCCGCAAGCTCGGTTCAACCCGCTTTTCATTCACGGCAGCTATGGGCTGGGCAAGACCCATTTACTGCGGGCCATTGCCCATCAAGCTCGGATGGATGCACCGACCCGGCGGGTGTCGTATTTGACCGCCGAAGATTTTGTGCAAAACTTTGTTTCTGCTTTGCGCGGTTCGCAATCTGCCGAGTTCAAGAAAAAAGTCCGTTCGCTAGATTTATTGTTGATTGACGACATTCATTTTCTGGCCGGCAAAGCAGCTACTCAAGAAGAATTTGTCCACACCCTGTGTTCACTGGTTGAAAGCGGCGCGCAGGTCGTCTTAAGCGCTGATCGCTCGCCCGGCGAAATCGCTTCGTTTGATGATCGGTTGCGCTCGCACCTAAATGGCGGATTGGTTTGCCGCATTGCGCCCGCCGGATTTGAGCTGCGCCGTGATATTCTATCCAACCGGATTGCCGAAATGGCCGACGAATTTGGTGGATTGGAAATCCCCAACCCCGTATTGGATTTTTTGGCGGCAAAAGTATCGACCAGCCCACGGGAATTGCTGGGCGCTCTGAACATGGTTTTATCAGGAACCGCCATGCTGGATCGCGCGGTCACCTTAGATGCCGCACAAGATATTTTGTCTGATATTGTTCGGGCAACCCGGGTTAAAGTATCCGTGGCCGATATTCAAAAGGGCACCGCATCTTGGTTTGGGTTGAGCAAGGATGATTTATTGTCGCGCCGCAAGACCCGCAACATTGTTCGGCCCCGGCAGATTGCCATGTATTTGGCCAAGGAGCTGACCTCGTCATCCTTGCCGATGATCGGCCAACGCTTTGATGGTCGGGATCACACAACGGTAATCCATGCCGTAAAAACCATAAATCGCCTAATCGGTGATGATCCATTGTTCGCCAATGAAGTTGAAGGCTTGCGTCGCTCGCTGACCAAGTTACATTCACATAACGAATGAAGCGGGGTTTTTCCTGCCTGAATGATGAAATTCTCTTGTTTTGTGGCATGCTGCGGCAAACCCAAGAGATACAGAACCGGATAGAGCGCGATGAAATTTACCATTGAGCGGGCCAACCTTCTAAAAGCCCTGAACCATGTAACCAGTGTGGTCGAGCGGCGAAACACCATACCTATTTTGTCCAACATTCTGCTTTCGGTAACGGCGGACGCGGTTAGTTTTGCCGCAACCGATCTCGATATTGAAATTGTTGAAACGGTCAGCGCCGATGTTCGCACCGAAGGTGTCGCAACATTGCCAGCCCACACGTTTTACGAAATTGTTCGAAAATTACCCGATGGTTCAGAAGTTACGCTTGAGACCAACACAGAAGACGCGCAGATCATCATTCATGCCGGTCGCGCCCGGTTTGCCCTGCCAACCCTACCCGAAGACGAATTTCCAGCTCTGTCAGCCGATGGCTTAACCCATAGCTTTGAGATGGACGCCTCTGAACTGGCGCGTCTGATCGATAAAACCCGATTTGCGGTGTCGAGCGAGGAAACCAGATATTACCTAAATGGAGTGCATTTGCATGCGACCGATGGCGATGATGCGGTCATCCGGGCGGTGGCCACCGATGGTCATCAACTGGCACTTTGCGAATCTACGATGCCAGCCGGTGCTGCTGGCATGCCGGCCATTATCATTCCGCGCAAAACAATCGGTGAAGTGCGAAAATTGATCGATGATATGGCCGATGCGGTTCAGGTACAGGTGTCGGATGCCAAAATCCGTTTTACTGCAGGATCGGCGATCCTGACCTCTAAATTGATTGATGGCTCGTTCCCGGATTATCAGCGGGTGATTCCAAAGGACAACGAAAACAAGCTGGAACTGGAGAATCGAACTTTTGCCAGTTCCGTTGACCGGGTGTCTACGGTGAGCGTCGAAAAATCCAGATCGGTTAAAATGGTTCTGGAGGCGGATACGCTTACCTTACGTGTATCCAACCCGGAATCCGGGCAGGGTACCGAGGAAATTCCAGTGTCCTATGGTGGTGAGCCGATGGAGATCGGTTTTAATGCCAAATATCTACTGAATGTCTTGTCACAAATTGACGGGCAGGACGTGATCTTTCGACTATCAAACGCCAACTCCCCGATTTTGATCGAGGACAGCGGTGATGAGCATGCTTTGTATG
>JAJFFR010000138.1 GCA_021776555.1 Robiginitomaculum sp. | reverse complement strand
CCAGCGTCGGCGCCAGTTGGCTGGTTCGCATCGCGCAAGGCATAGCGGTGATCTATGTGCTTTATAGTGCCATTGATCAATTTATCCCCAACCCGATGGCTCGCACCTTGTCCATTTGGATCGGTATCCCGTTTGCCGTTTTGCAAGTCTTTGGCTGGCTGGACGTTACCATTGATTGGATGGAAAGCATCGCCATTCCATTGGGCGATGCCCGACTTTCCCTGTTCACCCTCTTCAAGGGAGCCATTGCCGGGGCGTTGTTGTTTTGGGTTGGCCGACACTCGAACCATCACGGGCAAAAAGCCATCCGCCGCCAAGACGCGCTGGACGTGCAGGTCAAGGAATTGTTCGTCAAACTGTTCCAGATCGGCTTGTTTGCTGCCCTGTCAATCTTACTGATGCAGGTGATCGGCATCCCGTTGACTTCATTGGCTATTTTGGGCGGCGCGGTCGGTATCGGCATCGGGTTTGGCTTGCAGCAGATCGCCTCAAATTTCATTTCTGGCATGATCTTGCTGTTTGAGCGCTCGATGGGCATCGGAGATCATATCGAGATGGATAACGGCCGGGCTGGCACCTTAAAAGCCATCAATATGCGCTCCTCGATCATCGAGACCTATGATGGCAAAGAGATCATGATCCCCAATGAAACCTTCATTACCGAGCAGTTTATCAACTGGACCCGCGACGATCCGCGCCAACGCTATGAGGTCGAGTTTTCAGTATCCTACGATACTAACCCGCACATGGTTCCACCAATCATTGCGGCAGCAGTAGCCACCCACCCGCAAGTCTTGAGCGATCCGGAAGAACCCGATTGTGAATTGCGCGGCTTTGGGGATAGCGGCATTGAGTTTGGTGTAGAATTTTGGGTATCGGGCATTGATGACGGCCCCAACAAGTTCTCGTCTGACATCCTGTTTTTGGTCTGGGATGCGTTGCGCGATAACAACATCGAAATCCCCTTCCCTCGACAGGATATTCGTATCTTGGACGATGCACCAAAATTACGAATTATTAAGAAAAAATAGCCCAACAAAATGCTACTCTTCTGCTTTAAGGGGGGATCATTCTTATGGAAAAATCAATTTCACATCGCCAACTGACCGTAGTTGGATTGGCCTTAGCAACGGCCGCATGTAACAGCATGGCAAGCGAGCCTAAAATCATTGCACCTGTGGCACCCGCTGCAGAGTTCCAAGGCGTTGCTCTTGCTCAGCCCCAATGCGAACCGGGCGCACCACATCCGAACGCACCGGCTGAACTAGCCCAATTCGATTTTTTGATTGGCGATTATACCATCGAGGGTCAGGCGTGGACCACCCAAGGCTGGAGATCATCACCAACCCCACCGCCACCGCCACGATGGAACGGATGGTACGGCTTGGGTGGCATGGCGATCTATGATGAATGGTTTAATGTTGATCCGGGCGTCAAACCGGATTCACCACGCGGTGTGAACGTGCGGTTTTATGATCAAAAAACATCAGAATGGAAAATGATGTGGGTGCATACCGGCGTTGGTAATGTGCAAGACCTTCGCGCCGAAATGCGCGATGGCGAACTAACCATGTGGCAGGAATACCCGGACCGGCCTAATTTCAAAGCCACATTTATTCGTGAAGATGCAGACCATTGGCACCGCGTCACTTACGCCAAAGATGAAGAAGGTAATTGGGCCAAGACATTCCGGCTTGCTGCGACACGCTTGCCCTGTCCGGAATAGGCGAACCGCGCAACCAAACGGCCCCCGGACTTGATCCGGGGTCCAGTGCGGTGAGAAACGTAGCCGTTGAACCTGAAGAATGGACCCTCCGGTCAAGCCGGAGGGAAGCAGAAAGATAAGTTACACTCAACTACTTGCTACTTGTCTTCGACCCCCGCCCTACCCTCTTATCGTCCCTTCGGGCCACTTCCCTTAGCTGCGGAGGAAGATAAAATCGTCCGCAAAAATTAACCGGTCCCCGGGCTTGATCCGGGGACAAGAGATGTGAGAAGTTTCCCTACTCTTTCACCGCCCGTGCTGGCGCAACAACCGTACAGGCCTCGACCACTTCAGGCGGATGCCGGTAAAAGAACGCGTCATTCCGGATGCGCTTTTTGGTTTTGTGTATCTCGAAATGATCGGACGGGGTTGGCATCACCTCATAGGACGGGCGATCATCTTCTGGCATGTCCGCTGCCACATGAAAGCTGCGAATAATGCCGCGCCGTGACACGTCTTCGATCACCCCATAATTGATTGAGCGAATACCACGATTGAGTTTTTGAATGTATTGCATTCCGTCAATCACCCGGCCAAATACGGTCAGGTTCCGGTCCAGATAGCGCGTGCCCGGACCCAAAACGATGTAAAATTCCGCATCGCCACTGTCCGGGTCATTATCGCGTGCCATAGCCATCGAGCCGGGGCAGTGTTGCAACCAAGTCATTTGCGTTTCTGGATTACGGGCCGCCGCAAAACCGTTCACATGGCCGCTTTCTGGCGCATATAGATCAGGCGAACCTAATGGTGCAAAATCCAATCCGGCACTGGCCCGCTCGTTCTCGTTGATCAGGGTCGGGTATTTTTCGGGCAGTTTGGGGCTGTCTTCTTCCTCGCCGCGCCCGCCTTGAGCCACAAAGCCCTCAATGACCCGATAAAAGGTCAGACCATCATAAAACCCGTCGGCCGACAGTTCGCGAATGCGCTGCACATGATTGGGGGCAAATTCGGGGTTTAGCTCGATCACCGTTCGCCCATAGTCCGTATCAATAATCAACAAATTTTCCGGCGCAATTTTGCGCCACTGGATTTCTTCCGGCCCTTCGGCTGCACAGGCTGGTACGGCCAGTAAAGCCCACGCAATCAGATAGCTAAACAACTTCATTTTGAAACTCTCCCCAAATAAACTTTTCCGAAGATAGCGGCTTTTGGCTCAACCAACAAATGCTTCGGCTTCGATTTCGATCATCATGGCGGGATCAATCAACGCATTGATCCCGATCATCGAGGTGGTGGGTGGATGCTCCGCAAATACCTCGCCGTGGGCTTTGCCAAAGGCCTCCCACTGGCTGATGTCGGTTACAAACATTCGGGTACGGACGATCTGGTCCATGCCGACACCCAACTCAGCCAGCGCCTGTTCAATGATTTCAAAACATCTTTTGGCCTGTGCGTAAGCATCCCCCGGCGCAAAAACGCTACCGTCCTCAGCCACCGGTGCCGTACCTGTTACCCAAACATGCGGACCACGGCGGATCGCCCGGCAATACCCGACCTTTGCCTCCCACGGCGCCCCAGAAAATACCCGGGCGATTTTGGTCATTTTGCCAGTATATCCAATGCGATGGCGCTCATTGAGGATACGCCGGTTTTGATGGTTAAATTGCGGTCCGGAGTAAAGAATGGGGAGTGTAAAGACGGAAGGCTTGTGCCATCGGCTTTGGCCTTGGCGTATACTTCCGGGTTAACCGCACCCAGCCAATAAATCACGCTGGGGATTTTATCCTCAGTTCGACCATAGCGCCCAAAGTCTTCGCCGCCCATCACCGGGTCCAGCACGGCCACATTATCGGCCCCGATGGCATTGCCAATGGTTGCCCCGACCCTTTTGGCCAGTTCTGGTGTGTTGTACGTGGCGGGCGTAAATTCGTCCTTGACCTCTACCTCTGGTAATTTGTCCTCTGGCAGGCCAAAGGCCCGGCCCTGATTGACTGCGATCCGCTCGATCCCGGCCATAAGTGCGGCACGAGTTTCATCCGAATACGAACGCACGGTGAGCTGCAAATGCACATTGTCCGAGATGATATTGTGTTTGGAGCCACCATGGATCGAACCCACGGTGACCACAGCCTGATCAAGTGGTGAGGTCTGGCGGCTAACCAAGGTTTGCAAGGCCGTTACGATATAGGCGGCCAGTACAATCGGGTCTTTGGTGGTGTGGGGGTACGCGCCATGACCACCAATGCCATGCACCTTGATATCCACACTATCCACATTAGCCAAAGCAAAGCCGGAAGCATAACCGACTTTACCAGCCGGCAAGCCAGCACTGACATGCAGGGCAATGTTATAATCCGGCTTGGCAAATCGCTCAAATACCCCATCGGCCAGCATGGCCCGCGCACCTTTGCCTAACTCCTCGGCTGGTTGAGCCACCAGCATCAAGGTGCCGGACCATTGGTCTTTGTTGGCGGCTAAATGGCGGGCCGTACCCACCAGCGAAGTCATATGCACATCATGACCACAAGCGTGCATCACCGAGACATCCTGCCCCCGTTGGTTTACCCCGCGTGCCTTGCTGGCATAGTCCAACCCGGTTTGTTCAGCCACCGGCAATGCGTCCATATCGGCGCGCAGCATCAAAACTGGTCCGGGACCGTTTTTCATCATGGCAACCAAACCGGTGCCGCCGACCCCTTCTGTTACGTCGAACCCAACCTGTTCCAATTCGGATTTCATCCGCTTGGCAGTTTCAAACTCTTTTAGGGACAATTCAGGGTTTTGATGGAAATGCAGGTATAGCTTTTCCAGATAAGCGGCTTCGGCATTACCAGTAGTTTTGGCAATTGCTGCCCCTGATCCGGCAAATAGCAATGCAGTTCCGGCCAATAGGCCCAATAGATGCTTGTTCATGTTGGTTCCCTTTATTCCCCTGATTCTGGTTGCATCAAACAGCATAACCGAAGATGGAGCCAATAGGAATAATTGCCTTTGTCACATTGCGCCATGGAAAAACCATGTCATACAACTGGCATACAAAGTGGTTAGGGGAACCCATATACATGCAATGTCCGCACTCGCGCTAGTTTGGAGCGCTGTTTTTCTTGCCAGTGTTGTGGCCAAGTGGACCCGGCTGACTCCGGTTTTATGGTTCCTGTTTTTCGGTGCGGTGATGGTCAATACTGGCCTGCTACCGCAACATGCCGACCCATTTGTTACCGGATTTGCCGAGCTTGGCATTATTGTCATCATGTTTGCGATCGGGTTTGAGAAAGACACCTCCGACTTTATGGACAGCATCAAAAAAAGCTGGGGCATTGCATTCTTTGGCGGGCTGTTCCCGTTTGTCACCGCCTATCTGGTGGCCGATTTCTTTTGGCACGATATCAATATCTCCCTGATGTGCGGGCTAACTATGAGCGCCACGGCCGTGTCCCTGACCATGCTCTCATTACGCTCCGAAGGCTTGGCCAACTCACCGGCGGCGTTACGCATCATAACCTCTGCGGTACTTGATGATATTGCTTCACTGGCTTTGGTGGCCATTTTGGTGCCGATTGCTGCGGGCGCCAGCGACATTTCGATGATTGGCCTGGTAACCATAGCCGGCAAAGCCGTCGTGTTCTTTGTGATTATCGCCTTTCTGGACGCATGGATTTTCCCGCACAAACCAAAGGGATGGATCAGCAAAGTCCCGCTTCTGGGACGTTTTGGTATTCGCAATATCCTGAAATTTGGCCGAGGGCAAAATGCAACCCTGACCGTTTTATTGCTGGCCGTTCTGATTGGCCTGTTGGCCCATGAATTTGGGTTTCACCCAGCGGTGGGCGCCTTTATGGCTGGCTTGATCCTGAAACAGGAATACTTCCAGTTTGGTGGCAATTCCAAATCCCATGATGACACGGCAAAAATTATCGACAGCGTAGCGTTTAGCTGGCTTGGCCCAGTGTTTTTTGTGCATCTTGGCGCCCAAATCGTTTTTGATTGGGACATTCTGGTTGCGGTGATCCCACAAGTTGCCGCCATGACTATTGGTCTGTTTGTCGCACAAATTGCTTCGGCAGCCATCGCGGCGCGCTATACCGGGGGCATGTTATGGCCCGGATCGGTCATGATTGGGCTGGGCATGTTGGGCCGGGCCGAACTGGCCTTTGTGGTGATGGATATCGCCTATGTGCAGAACCAAATTATTCCGGTCGAGGCGTTTTACACCCTGATGTTCACCGCGTTTTGGCTAAACTTGGCGGTACCAATTGCCATTCGAATATGGCGACCAGTTTACCAGCGGGAACTGGATGCCAATCCGCAACCAACCATGGTAGATCGATTTCGAGAACAAGAACGTTAGGGCCAGTCGCTTCTAATTCTCGCTGCCATTGCACGGCTTGTCCGGGCAATCCAGCAGCCGTGTCTTCATGAAATACAATGATCATTGCAACATGCACTGGATCACCCGGACAAGCCGTGTGATGA
>JAJFFR010000137.1 GCA_021776555.1 Robiginitomaculum sp. | reverse complement strand
CACTGGAGATGCGTCTGCTCAAAAAAAGCATGATCGGGGATGGGTGAGAAGACGAATGAGGTATCCTGCATCAGAAAAGCTGGAAATCATCAGGATTGTTGAGCGCTCTCATCTACCAGCGCGCAAAACGCTGAAGCATCTAGGTATCGTGCCCGGGACATTTTATCGCTGGGTTGACCGATATCTCGAAGGCGGGCCGGAGGCATTAGCCGACAAGCCATCACGTCCTAGCCGTGTGTGGAACCGTATCCCGCGACAGGTCTATGACCAGATCATTGAACTGGCGTTGGAACGCTCTGAGTTATCGCCCAGAGAGCTGGCGGTGACGTTTACTGATACCAAGGGCTATTTTGTATCGGAAACCAGTGTTTACAGGCTGCTCAAAGCACATGACCTGATTACCAGTCCAGCCTTTGTCGTCATTAAAGCAGCCAATGAGTTTAAGGATAAAACCACACGGCCCAACGAGATGTGGCAGACGGATTTTACCTACTTCAAAATCATTGGCTGGGGCTGGATGTATCTATCCACTATCCTTGATGATTACTCCCGGTACATCATCGCCTGGAAACTGTGCAGCACGATGAAGGCCGAAGATGTCACTGACACGCTAAAGCTCGCATTGCAGGCGTCAGGCTGTGATCAAGCCAATGTGTTGCATAAACCGCGCCTGCTGTCTGATAATGGCCCCAGCTATGTTGCAGGAGAACTGGCCGACTGGCTCAAAGACAAAAATATGAGCCATGTGCGCGGTGCGCCGTTTCACCCACAAACGCAGGGTAAAATCGAACGTTGGCATCAGACTTTAAAAAACCGGATATTACTGGAAAATTATTATCTACCCGGCGATCTGGAAGCCCAAGTCGAGGCGTTCGTCGAGCATTACAACCACCAGCGCTATCATGAAAGCCTGCAAAACATGACGCCTGCCGATGCCTACTTCGGTAGAGCACAAACCATCTTAAACAAAAGAGAAAGGATCAAACGTAAAACTATCGAACAGCGCCGCTTGCTTCATCAAAGGCAAGTGGCATAATATCAATCACCCAGATGAGGCCAAACACTCAGATCAGTTAAGCTACCTCAAATGACAAATGTTCTGACGACGGACAGCCCAGGGACAGGCCGACGGCACCCATTAAATCACAACAGGCAAGACAACACAAAAATAACGTGATAGAGGAAATCTTAATGACACTATCAAGTGATGGATGGGCCAAAATTAGGCTGCTAACTGTAGAATGAGGTGGTGCTCACTTCAGGCCAACCCGAGGCTTGAGACCGGAGAACGAGATTTTGTTTAAGGCATTTAGTATTCCGGGATGGTGGATGGTTATGCCCTCTATCTTGGTTCTTTCTGCCGCTCACTTGTTAGTTGGTGCAAATTTCAGCGCGTTAGCGACGCTTTTCTCCGCACTTGGGTTTTTGTTAGCTACTTTTACTCTGTTGACTGTCAGGCGTAACAATTGGCAGTTTGTATCTTCCAGATTTTTGATCGTTTTATTGCTGTTTACGATTACCATGCTTGTACTTTCCTTACAATTAACCCCCTATTTTCCAGGAGGAGGCCACCCCCTTTGGGACTGGACGTCCACACCGCCTATAATTACCCTTGATCGGGATGCCACTGTTCGAGAATTGATAAAATTGGCCGCTTTGGGAGCCTTCTTTCTAGTTGGGTTATGTTTAGCATCCGACGACAAACGCGCGACATTATTATTTGATTTGATTATTTTGGCTGGGTTGCTCTTTGCAGTTTGGTCATTTGTCATCTATATCGGCCGGATAACCGAGGCACCGAACGGATATATACGGAGCTATTTGCGGCTGGAAGCAAACTTTGGGTCTGCTAACAGCGCTGCCACAATCTTTGGGATGCTGTGTATTTTGTCTCTGGCGTCTATTCTTCGGATATCCAAGCAAATGGCCCGTAAATCTTTGACCGGATTTCTGTTTGCAGAACACCTGATCAAGCACTCCCCCATCGCTATCATTGCCATGTTATTTACCCTGACGGCTCTGTTTTTTACTGGGTCACGCAGTGGAATATCATCGGGATTGATTGCGTTATTGATTTTTGCCGCATGGGAACTTTTAGACCTGACCGCTGAAAAGAGCGGTGGAAAGAAAATAACGGGAGTGTTTTTTCTTCTGTTTTTATTGGTCATTTTGGTGAGTATAAATTCCGGTGATATGGTTTTTGACCGACTGGAAGCAACAAAACTGACTTCAGGGGTCCGCTGGCAAACAATGTCCGCGCATTGGCAAGCTATTAGCTCCGCGCCTTGGTCAGGATATGGGCTTGGATCATTTTATCTAGTTAATGATATGATCATGAACACCCAAAATTATGCAGCCATCAGCACAATTGGTGCACTGCATAATGTGTATTTGCAATGGTTGGAGGAGGCCGGAGTTATAGGGACAATGTTGATGTTTAGCGCAATTGCTGACATTCACTGGAATATTGTTCGCGGCCTTACTCGCCGCCGTAGAATGCGAACATGGATTAGAGCTGTTTTATGCATCAGCTTTTTCTTGGCCGTTCACGGCATGTTCGATTACGGCCTACAGGTTCCATCCATCGCTATAACCTGGGCATTTCTGCTTGGAGCAGGATTTGGTTTGGGTGCAGCCCGGCCTGTATAGCGTGCTTCTACCTGTATAGCGTGCTTCTAGCGGATAGTATTGATTGGGTTAAGTGAGTGTTAATACCGTCCTGAACGAGTACGTAATCGGTATTTATAACCATAGAAATATGGCTTCCGACCTCATGTAAGTTGACCATCTAGTCAGAAGCACATTTTTTTTGACATACTCCGCCCAGACAACTGAAATATTCCACAGATTTCGCAGCTGGTGGCAACATTGCTCATATTAAATATCAAGTGTAGAGCAACCAATATGAGCAGCGTTCAACATAGTGGACCAATCAACTTGTTTTGAAATTCTCATCGACGCACTTCGGCAAATGTTATAGTTTGGGAGAATTGAATGAGTGTCGTTAAATAGGGGTCCCCATGCGGACAGTTCTGGTCACAGGTTCTGCTGGTTTCATCGGTTTTCATTTGGCGCAATTATTGCTAACCAATGGGTTTCGGGTATTCGGCTATGACTCAATGAACGATTATTATGATGTGCGCCTGAAGGAAAAACGCCATCAGATACTGCAACAACATGAAGCCTTTTCCAGCACAGTGGGTAGGCTGGAGGACTTCAAGACCTTAAAGGCATTGTGTGAGGCGCAACAACCTGATGTGATCGTGCATCTGGCCGCTCAAGCCGGCGTACGGTATTCGCTGGAAAACCCCCGCGCCTATATTGAAGCCAATATTGTTGGCACATTTAATGTCATGGAATGTGCAAGAGAACTCAAGGTCAGGCATTTGCTAATGGCATCAACTTCGTCTGTCTAGGGGGCTCATGAAGAGATGCCTTATAGCGAAACGCATAAAGTGGATCACCAAATGACCATTTATGCGGCGACAAAAAAGGCCGGGGAATCCATGGGGCATTCTTATGCACATTTGTGGGATTTACCGACAACCATGTTTCGATTTTTTACTGTTTACGGGCCATGGGGACGTCCGGACATGGCGTATTTCAAATTTACAGATGCCATCCTGAATGACCGGCCCATTGATATTTATAACCATGGAAATATGTATCGCGATTTTACTTATGTCGAAGATTTAGTACGGGGTATCCACTTGTTGATTGATGCCGTGCCTGAACGGCCAAAATCGGCGAAAGATATTGCTGAAGGCGATAGTTTAAGCCCAGTTGCACCATTTCGAGTGGTCAATATCGGCAATTCCGACAAGGTGCGTCTATTAGATTTTATCGAGGCCATCGAAATTGCCCTAGATAAAAAGGCCATACGAAATTACATGGACATGCAAAAAGGCGATGTACCGGCCACTTGGGCTGATACGTCGTTACTGAAGCAGCTCACCGGCTATCAACCACAAACCAGTATTGAAGATGGCGTACACACCTTTGTGGATTGGTATCGCGAATATTATGATGTTTAGCTCCCCCCCTTTTTACACACCTCCATACGGGCATTGTCAGATTAAAATGCTCTTGAGCACAAAACCCACATTTCGTACGGTTTAAGAATGACAAACCCGTTCCGTTATTTCAAGACGTCCCCCGAGATCATCCGTCTTGTGATACGGACAATCCGTTCAATACGAATTATCTTTACGCTTTCAAATCACCTTCTATCGCAAAACTTGCCTCGGTTATGGCGGCCAGTTCATCTATTGAGATTGGCAATGCACCATCTTCGTGAATGGATTTCAGGAAAGCATCGAGCATGGCTTTTTGTCCCTTGTTCTGGGATGCGAGCTTTAGGTTAGTCTTCTTGCCATGCCTTGTGATACTCATCGATCGATAGTCATTTAATATGATCACCGTTCCGTCTGAAAAGACTTCAAGATATTCCTTGGGAACGCTGTTGTCGCCGAGGGAGGTGTAAGTGAGAGAGCCAATAGAGCCATCTGCAAAGCGGATTTGTGCGCTAAATGCATCCGAATAACCATCGGCGGCTATTGCCGAAACCTGCATAGGCAAAGCACCGGTGAGATAACACATCACGTCGATGAAATGGCAGGCTTCGCCAATAATGCGCCCGCCGCCTTCTGCCCCATGCACCCAGCTATCGGCGGGGATAAATCCGGCATTCACCCGATAATGCATAACAAGTGGCGTTGCCCTATCCGCCAGGACCGCCTTGGCCTTAATGGCAAAAGGGGAAAAACGGCGGTTAAAGCCAACCATTAATTTGCCTGAGGTCTCAGCATGTGACTTGAGTACTTGTACAAGCTCTTCTCGGTTGAGCGCCAGTGGCTTTTCAACAAACACATGCTTGCCAGCTTTTAGCGCTTTGGTTGTGAGTGCAGCATGGCTATCATGCCGTGTGGCGATGAACACTGTCGCTGTGTCTTCATCGTTGAGTAATTCCTGAGTGTCTGTTGCGGCGAAGGCAAAGTCAAACTTGTCGGCAACATGGCGTGCCGAAACACCGGTTGAAGTAACAATGCCTGAAAAATGAACATCCTTATTTTTTTGCAAAGAGGGAAGAAGTTTTGCTTTGGCGTAATTCCCCGCGCCGATGAAACCTATCGCACCGCCTTTACGGTTTTTTACTTTATTTGGTGCGAAGTTTATTTTGCGCTCAAGTTTTGTGCTGGCTGGTTTCTTATAGGTGAGCACCACGCCTAAATATGGCTCATCACCAGACAGTAGGGCGTAGGCCTTTTCTGCATCATGAATATCAAACCGGTGGGTGATCAGTTTTTTCGGTGTCACTCGCCCCTGGGCGATAAGTTCCAGAAATGCCTGCATATTGCGTTGTTCGGTCCAGCGCACATAGGCATAAGGATAGTCATGCCCGCCCTCTTCATAAGCTGGGTCATACCGGCCCGGGCCGTAGGACATGGAGAGGCGCAATTCGAGTTCTTTTTTATAATAAAGGTCTCGCTCTAGGGCCATGCCGACCAAGCCGACCACGACGACACGGCCTTTCATCCGGCAAATTTGTGCCGCATCCTTCACAGGGCCATTACTCTTAGTAGATGCGGCCACGATCACCACATCTACCCCGGTGCCTTGCGTAAATCCATTTACGGCATCGACCAGATCGTGGCTGACGGCTAAATCTGCACCAAGCGTTTCCGCCAGAGCGGCCTTTTTGGGGTCTGGATCAAAGCCAATGACCCGGCAACCGTTTGCCTTTAAGAGTTGAACCGTGAGTTGGCCAAGTAAACCAAGGCCAGTCACTGCGACGATGTCGCCCAGTTCTGGCTCAGCCTGTCGCACCCCTTGCAAAGCAATGGCACCAAGGGTGACAAAGCTGGCGTCTTCGTCGTCCACATTGTCCGGAATGCGTGCGCACAGGTTTTTCGGGATAACATTATATTCCGCATGATTGGCATAGCCCGCCCCGGCACAGGCGATGCGGTCGCCGACCTGAAACCCACCAATTCCGGTGCCTGCTTCCAGCAAGGTACCGGCAATGCTGTAGCTAAGAGGCGCCGGATTATCCAGTTTGGCAAAGACCGTTTCTAAGGTTGGGCCGAGGCCTTCGCGTCTGATCTTGCCTATAACCTGCTTGACTAGGTCTGGTCGCGCCATGGCTTTGCCCGCCAGATTTGCTTTGGCGAGGCTGATCATTTGTTTTTCGGTGCCGGCACTGATCAGCGAGCACCGCGTGGCTACCAAAAGTGCGCCGGGTTTAAGCGCCGGAATTGGAACATCCTGTAGTTTCAATTCGCCATTGCGAAAATTCTGGACGACTTGTTTCATACTCTTGATTTCTTTTCTACTTGGACAACTAAAAACAATAAAATACGAGCTTGCAAATGATAACTTGATAAATGGTTTGTTTATCTCAGAAACGGCCTTTCCATAAACCAATTGTATCAATCACTACGCTTTCATAGATTTTGCGACTGTCAATTTTTTTGAATTTTTTATGGCCAACGAGCACAAGAATAATATCAGCGCGTTCTAATGCATCTTCGAGTGTGACCTTTTTTATGCGTTCATATTGTGCAAGGACATCCGGTAAACTGGCAATGTGCGGCTCGACGACAAGCAAGTCAGCATCGCTGTCTTTGGCCAGCATCTCGACAATTTTCAGTGCTGGGCTTTCGCGCAAATCATCAACATCGGGTTTGTAGGCCAGTCCAAGACAGGCCACGACCGGTTTGCGGAACCTTTCAATTTGGTGTCTGGTTTTACTCAGAATTATTCCTGGCTTTGCGTCATTAACCTTACGCGCCATGCGCATAAGCGGCGTTTGGTTTGGCAAGCGAGAGATCAGAAACCAAGGGTCAATGGCTATGCAATGACCGCCCACGCCGGGGCCGGGTTTAAGAACATTGACCCGTGGATGGCGGTTGGCAAGATTGATGGCTTCCCACGCATTGAGGTCAAGGGCATCACACACGGTCGACATTTCATTAGCAAAGGCAATATTGACGTCACGATAGGCGTTTTCCATGATTTTTACCAACTCCGCCGTGGGGGCGTTGGTACGGTGTAATTCGCCGCGTACAAAAATTTCATAGAGCGCTTCTGCCTTGTCTGTACAGGCTTCGGTTATTCCGCCAATAATGCGGTCATTTTCCACCAGCTCAAACACCATGCGCCCCGGCAAAATTCGCTCTGGGCAGTAGGCCATATGGATGTCCGGGTTATCCGGGTGGCGATCAGGCAAACGCAAATCAGGGCGTTCTTCTGCAATCCATCCACAGAGTTTTTGGGTTGTCCCCACTGGACTTGTTGATTCCAAAATTACTAAATCATCCGGCTTTAGAACTTTGGCAATGGACCGACCCGCCGCCTCAACATAAGAGAGATCCCCACTATGGTCATCCAGAAACGGGGTTGGAACAGCAATAATAAACGCTTCTGCTTCCTCAGGTGTTGTTTGTGCGCGGAGTTTTTTGGTTGAAACCGCTGATTGCACCAGCATATCAAGGTCAGGTTCGGAGAAATGTGCTTTACCTTGGGATATGGCTCTGACGGCGCTCTGGCTAACGTCAACTCCCACCACATCTATGCCGCGACTGGCTATGGTAGCTGCGGTAGGAAGGCCAATATAACCTAACCCAATAACGGATATTTTTTGATATTCAAATTCCATGACAAATCTTTTCTACAATTCTCTGGGCTGCTTTGCCATCACCATAAGGGTTATGCGCATTGCTCATTCGTTCATAAAAGGAACGATCATCCAGCAAGCGCGCGGTGTGGGAAACAATTTTGTCTGTATCCGTTCCGACAAGAATTGCCGTGCCAGCAGTTACGGCTTCGGGGCGCTCCGTCACCTCGCGGGTGACCAAAACCGGCTTGCCAAGTGCGGGTGCTTCTTCTTGTACGCCGCCAGAGTCGGTGATGATAATTTCTGATCGGTTCATCAGGTAGATAAAGGGTAAATATTCTTGCGGCTCTATCAAGAAAATGTCTTTAGAATTGCCGAGCAACTCTTTGACAGGACGCTGCACATTTTGATTGAGGTGAACCGGGTATAACACCTGAGCATCGCCTCTGGCGGCGATTTGCATCAACGCTTCGCAAAGCCGCAGCATACCATCTCCAAAACTTTCTCGACGATGGCCAGTGACCAGAATAAGGTGCTTGTTCGGGTTTAGAAAGTCAAATTTGGCCTTAAGGCCTGCTTCAATATTCGGGTTGCTCTCTATGCGTTCAACGACATCCAGCAACGCATCAATGACTGTATTCCCTGTGACCACAATTGCATCATCACTTATCCCTTCACGCAACAAGGTCTTGCGTGATCCTTCTGTGGGCGCAAACATCAATTGGCCAATGGCGTCGATAACCTTGCGGTTCATTTCTTCAGGCCAGGGGCGGAGGAGGTCACCCGTGCGAAGTCCGGCCTCCACATGGGCGATGGGGATCTGATGATAAAAAGCGGCCAGTGCTGCGGCCATGGCTGTTGTCGTATCGCCGTGCACCAGCACCCAGTCGGGATCCACTTCTTTTATAATTGGTTCCAGACCGCGCAGAACATTGGCGGTAACATCAGTGAGGCTCTGTCCGGGGCGCATGATGTTGAGATCAAAATCGGGTGTAATGTCAAAAATCTGTAAGACCTGATCCAGCATTTCACGATGCTGGGCGGTCACACAGACCTTCAGCTCAACGCCAGGTGTCGTGGAAAACGCCTTAACCAAGGGGGCCATTTTAATGGCCTCGGGCCGCGTACCAAATATAAGGAGTATTTTCATAATGCCAATCTAATCAATTAAATTGCTTACTTGTTATTTTTTTTGGCTGGCAAAGGAGTTTGAAGGAGTTATCTTCATTCTATGCGCTTAAAGCACTCTGTCCGTCTTCATATGAAGTGGGATATCTAAACCATTGCTGTGAAGGACACCAAAGCGAAAACCCTGATCCCCATCATTGCTTGCAAAGCGCAGCCTGACAGCGTTGTCTATACTGATAGCTATCGATCCTATGACACACTCGACATCACGGACTTTTACCACTTTCGTATCAACCATTCAAAACTGTTTGCAGATCGGCAGAACACATTAATGGCATCGAGAATTTCTGGAACCAGACCAAGCGACATTTACGAAAATACAATGGCATTTCTGGTCAGAACTTCCCGCTTTTCCTGAAAGAATGTGAATGGCGCTTCAATTATAGCCCCTCAGATCAACTCTCAAAAACCTTGCCAAAATGGCTCAGACCATACAAGAGAAACTAATTCCTCTGTGCCAGCCCCGAGATTTTTTTATCGTCCCAATTATTAGAAAACCTGAATAAAAAGTATGATCAAACCAAGTTGGTATTGATTTTGACATTGCCGCTTACCTCCCACAAGAATGCCCCCTTCATATAACCAGTATTCGATGTTAATTCTAGATACTTATTGATTTTACTCACTCCAAACATTGGATAAAAGTTACTTGGTTTAAGTTGTACGTCTGTATCATTAAATACATATTTCAATTGCGCCCCTTTAGGGGTTGATAGGCGTATTTCATGCTCTGAACACTCTGCCTCTATACCGGGATGAAAGTAAAACCGAGCGATTGCTTGATTATGCGGCCCCGACACCTGATCAATGACGCACAACCTTTCTTTTGTAAACTGCCACATTCTTGTACAAATGTTTTTACCGCGCAATCGCTTATACCCGTCATGTGAGCAGTGGATGGTAAATCCATCCGCTTCATCAGATATTTCCAGATTAAACGGGCGCGCCCGACGCGCAACGCGAAAACCGCTCCAGACTTCGCTAGAGTTTTGCCCGTCTATCTCAACTGTACTGTGCGCAGCCGTTGTACGTTGGCGCAGGCGCTCTGCCCCCGATCCATAGACCGATGTGCCGGAATTGACGATAACGCGCTCGCCATGCACCGACAGCTCAAACGATAATGTGTCCGCATGGGCGTGACCCGGTAAATAATCTGGGCCAATCTGAGCTACGTCCAGCAGTGCGACTGTTTCGCCGTATTGAACACGAATATATCCTGAGTTTTCAAGATACGTAATGCCCTCTACAGGTTGTTCAGAGACGCCTAGTTTGAGGTCAACAGCATAATTTTCCAGCGCAGTGGGCGGGATCGAAATGCCAAAAGCTGCATCATTAAAAAAGCTGATTTCACCATCCGGGTGTGTCATCACTTTGAGACAACGTCTCATCCGGTTTACCGTAAGCTTCCAACGCTCTATTTCTTTATTGGAGATTAGGTTCGGATACGCCGCGCTTATGTTCAGCACATCAAGCAGGTCTTCCAGTATAATCGAATGATACATGGGGCTAAGTTCAAAATGTCCGCCGTCTGGCAATATCTGTTCACGCAACTGATCCCGATAGATTTTCAACCCTTTTTGGCGCCATTCATCGGCTTCGCGCCCTTCAAAGAACAATCCTGCAAAAAATAGCGCCTTGGCGTTGGCCAGCAAATGATTGCCCAGCAAATGCCATTCGAGCGAGCGACGCAAAAATCGCACCTGAACCGCAAGGCTCTGTGTCCATTCTGGCTGTAATGTATTGCCCGCTATTGCCCATTTGATCCAATTCACAATGCGTAATGAAAGAGGGTAGGGCTCCCAGCCATTACCAGAACCCGGTGGGTTTTGCACAATCCACAGCGCAATCAGGTTTCGATGCCAGTCCGCGCGCTCGCTCTCATTTTCTGCACGTAAGTCATCAAAATAATGTAAATTATACAGCCACAATTTGTCCTTGCCTGGCGCGTTCCAGTCCTCATCATGCCGCACACTGCCTGCTTGATTAAGAAACCTGAAATCGTGCGCCCCGGTCATGGAGGGGGACGGCGCAGGCGGCGACTGCCACGGTCCCGTTTTTGTGCGCAATTTTGGAGCCGGGTGCAGATCGGGCTTTGGTTTAAACACTTTGCGGCCCAGCCTTGCGGTGAATTGCACCGGCTTCATATGGCGCAGCGTATGCCAGTAAAGCGATAGAGAGGATATCGAATGCATTGCTGAAACCTCTCTATGTTAGTGCGTTTGAGCCCGCTAGAGCTTCCAATTGTGCAAGCAAATGTTGCGCCAGTACGGACCGGTCATATTGGGATGCCGCTTGAATGCCATTGCTGCGTAAAGCTGCGTATTGATCGCGGTTTGCTTCGAGTCTGATGAGGCAATCACAAAGCTGCGCAGCATTTTCAGACTCAAAAACCAGACCAGCATTGTGTTTGCGGACAATGTCGGCGGATTCACCACCAACGCCGTGTAAAATTGGAATACCCATGCCCATGCTTTCAAATAGTTTTGACGGAATAACCGATTCAAACAATGTTACATTGCGCAAATGAATGATAGAGACATCAAGAAGTCCCCAATATTTGGCAATCTCGGCCTTGGGTACGGTGTCTAGGAAGGTTACGTTTTTTAGCTTCATTTCTTTTGCTTGTACGACAAGGCGCCCCTTTCTCGCTCCGTCACCAAGAAACAAGATGCGAAAACGCTGGCCATTAGGGTGGTCTTGGATCAGCTTTGCTGCCTCCAAGACAGTTTCAAGGGCATGGGCCATGCCATGGGTGCCGATATATCCGGCGACAAACTTATCATCCAACCCAAGGCTTTTTGTAAGTTTGGCGTCTCTTTCCCGGGGGTGAAAACGTTGTCGATCGATACCGTTGGTAACGATCTTGATTTTGTCAGGGTCAACGCCGCGTGATACCAACACCTGCTTGAAACTATTGGTAACGCTGATAATCAAA
>JAJFFR010000136.1 GCA_021776555.1 Robiginitomaculum sp. | reverse complement strand
CATTCCATCGCGCACTATGTCGTCGATAAACTGGGCGTTCGATATGCGGTCATGGCGATTGTGTCGGCCTGTGCCGTGCTGACCTATGGTGGGGTTAGCGTCTTTATTGTGGCATTTTCGGTTTATCCAATGGCGCTTGGTCTGTTCCGGGCAGCGGACCTACCACGGCGGTTTTTGCCGGGAGTGATCGCCTTTGGCTCGGTGACTTTTACCATGACATCGGCCGGCTCGGTCGAAATTCAAAATTGGATTCCAACCCAATATCTGGGAACTACGCCACTGGCTGGGTGGCCAGTCTCCTTGGTTGTGGCGTTGGTCATGGCCGTCGCTGGCTATATGTGGCTGGGTCAGATGATTGCTAAGGCTACAGCGCGCGGTGAGTGCTTTATAGGTCGCACTGATGACCCTGATGAGCGGGATGAAACAGAGCTACCGCATCCATTGTTAAGTGTCTTGCCATTGGTCTCGGTGCTGGGCATGTCAATTTGGTTGTATCCCATATTCGACAAGTGGGCTTTGTTGCTGGCGCTGGGTACGGGCATTGCGGTAGTCAGCGTGTTGAATTGGTCGCGATTTACCGACTATGGAGAAGCGGCTGCATTGGGAGCCACTGGTGCGGTGATTGCCATCGTCAACACCTGTGCAGTGGTTGGCTTTGGTTCGGTGGCAAAGGTATCGCCAGCCTTTCAAACAGCATTGGAAGCGGTCACGCAAATCCCGGGACATCCGTTGATTGCAGCGGCCATTGCTGTAACGGTGATTTGCGGATTGACCGGTTCAGCCTCTGGCGGCCAAGCCATAGCTTTGCCATTACTGGCTCCACATTATGTGGGAGAGGGCGCGCCGCACCCGGTTGATCCAGGGGCGTTGCATCGGGTGGTGGCGATCGCCTCAGGCGGGTTGGATAGCCTACCGCATAATGGATATGTGGTGACCACTATTCGGGCGATTTGCGGAGAAACTCACAAGGATGCTTATGGCCCGGTCGGGGCGCTGACGGTCATTGTTCCAGCCTTTGGCGCGGTGTTAGCTGTCTTTCTATTTATTCTGTTCTAGCGGAAATCATCGACCAATACGGTTTAATAATTGCATTATGATGCTATTATAAGTATTTGTTATTACGGCATTATTACCATGGTACCTATCTTGAATAACTTGTGACCCTTTGACCCAAACATTGCGTATGGCATCCTTACCGGCTGAGAATATCCAGCCATCTAGTAGCGCATCAGATTTTCGTCCATGCAGGTCCGGGTGTTGGGCATCCAGTTCAACAAAACTGACCGGGCTACCCACCGCGATTGCACCAGATGTTTGGCCGAGCGCCTGTGCGCCGCCGATTGCTGCTTGCCGGTATAGGGTTGCGCCGACATGTTGCCCGACTGGGGCAAGCCGAACTCTGGCCTGATCACGCAAGCGTTGCGAGTATTCAAGCAGTCGAAGTTCTTCGCACAAATCAATCCGCACACAACTGTCGGAACCAATGCCAAACCGCCCATTGGCTTGCATATACTTGGTGCCTTCAAAAATTCCATCGCCCAAATTAGCCTCGGTTATCGGGCACAAACCGGCGACTGCGCCACTGGCCGCCAGTCCGTTGATCTCGCTTGTATCCATGTGCGTAGCATGAACCAGACACCAACGCGCATCCACACCCAAATGATCGAGTAGATATTGTACCGGGCGCGCGCCCAGATGTTTCTGGCAAACTTCCACTTCGGCTATTTGCTCGGCCACATGAATATGTACCGGGCAATCCGGGTTGGTGGCGAGCAAGTCTCCAATTTGTGCCGGATTGGCAGCTCGCATGGAGTGTGGCGCAATCCCAACGGTCAGGTTAGGATTGTTCTGCCGCAAATGCTCGATCAGGTTTTGGTAGGTTTGCATATTATGCACAAATCGTTTTTGCGCGGGAGTTGGGGCGACATCTGCAAAATCGGAATGGGTATAAAATACCGGGAGCAAGGTCAGCTCAATACCGGCTGTATTAGCGCCAGTAATCACCTGATTAGCCATCTCGGCCGTATCGTCATACGGCGTACCATCGCTTTGATGGTGCAGATAATGAAACTCCCCGACCGAGGTAAAGCCATTTTCCAGCATTTGCATATAGGTAAACGCCGCGATGCCAGCCACGTCTTGCGGAGTTAGATGCGCCACAAAGCGGTACATTAAGTCGCGCCATGACCAAAAGCTGTCGGTTTGGGAGTGGCAAAACTCGGCCATCGCCGCCATGGCACGCTGGAACGAATGACAATGCAAATTAGCCATACCCGGCACTAGGACTTCGGCCCTTGCTTCTGTCGTCGATGGGGTCGCGTCTGGTTCGATCCGGCAAATAAGCCCAGCATCATTCCATGAAATACGAGCATTTTCGGCCCAGCCATCGGCCAGCAAAACCTGACTGACATACAAGCTATTGGCGACAGATATCCCCGTCATGTATTGCGTGCCTTTGTTCGTTGTTTGTAGAAACCAACCATAAAAAGTTTTCTTTCGCGCCAAGGGCAGGGGATAGAACATCAAAACTGTCTGATGCGAGGACAATTTATCACCTTGAATGGTGTTCAAAACTCCCAGAAACCATCGTGAATGATAGATCGTTGGGCAATTCCAAGCGTGTCCTTGAACCCAGTATATCCTGATAGCCCGGTCAGGGGAAATACTGGTTTTGGCCGTTGCTGAACCGCAAAAGAATGGTGAACAAGTGTAGATTGATTGTCAGTTATCTGTCGATTGTTTGTCGGTGAGGGTAGATGTCCGTCAATCTAGTGCCGCAATCCGGTGTAGAGCGGAAAATGACCGACACTTGGTGGCAGGAGTTATCCCCGGATCGAAGTCTGCCTTTGCACTTTGCACTTTGCACTTGCTAATCCGGCCCCGCCATAGCTAGCTACCCAAATGGGACAAACTGACGATACAAAGATACTGACCAACTGCCATCTAGCCACCATGCAGGCTGGAAGTGCGCCCTATGGCATGATCCGTGACGGTGCGGTGGCGGTTCACCAAGGGCGCATCCAGTGGGTCGGGGCGGCCACGGAATTGCCAGCAACTTATCAGGGCTGGCACAAGCAAGATATGGGCGGTCGCTGGGTAGTACCGGCGCTGGTCGATTGTCATACGCATCTGGTGTATGGCGGCAACCGCATAGACGAATTTGAACAACGCCTAAATGGCAAAAGCTATGCCGAACTGGCCGAGGCTGGCGGCGGTATATTGTCCACCGTGCGCGCCACTCGGGCCGCAAGCCTACATGAGTTGATCGACGCATCTCGTCCACGTTTACAACAGATGGCCGCATGCGGCGTAGGTACGGTCGAGATCAAATCAGGCTATGGGTTGAACCTAACCGATGAGATCAAAATGTTGGAGGCGGCTCGCGCCTTGGGGCAAGAGACTGGCGTTCGGGTTCGAACCACATTTTTGGGCGCGCATGCTCTACCCGAAGAATTTACCGGGAAATCTGGGGCGTATATTGACCACATTGTTTCTGAAATGCTGCCAGAGATCGCGCGCCGTGGTTTGGCCGATGCGGTGGATGTGTTTTGTGAGCATATTGGTTTCTCCCTGTCTGAAACTCGCCGGGTGCTGGAGGCGGCAATTGCCCTTGGGTTTCCGGTTCGTTTGCACGCAGAGCAGTTAACTAACCTGCATGGCGCGCAAATGGCCGCTGAAATGGGCGCTTTGTCTTGTGATCATCTGGAGTATCTAGATGAAGCCGGTGCCAAGGCGATGGGCAAAGCCGGAACGGTTGGGGTGTTGCTGCCCGGTGCCTATTATTTCTTGCGCGAAACCAAGCAGCCGCCGGTCCAGATGATGCTGGACCATGGTGTTGATCTGGCGATTGCCACAGATTGTAATCCCGGATCATCGCCGACCACCAATTTACCCTTGATGCTTTCCATGGCGTGTACCTTGTTTGGTCTAACCCCTGAACAAGCCTTGACCGGAGCCACCCGAAACGCTGCCAAAGCCTTGGGTTTGGGCGATGAAATTGGGCAAATTTCTACTGGATTTACCGCCGATCTGGTTGCGTGGGAACTATCCAGCCCAGCCGAGTTAAGTTATGGATTTGGACAGGCTCCAAAATGCGAAAGAGTTTGAAATGAGTGCAGGTATCAAACTAAAACCGGGTTCGATTTCCCATCGGCAATGGCAGCAGATTGCTGACGCTACACAGCCCGTCACATTTGCCAAAAAGCATTGGAAAAATGCCGAGCACAGCGCCGCCACCATTCAGGATATTTTGGCAAAGGGCGAAACGGTGTATGGGGTCAATACTGGGTTTGGTAAACTAGCCAATACTCGTATTGCCGATCAGGATTTGCAAAGCTTGCAGCGGCGCATTGTGCTGTCCCATTGTGCCGGTGTGGGGCCGACGCTTTCGCCGTCACTGTCTCGGTTGATCATGACCATGAAACTGGCCAGCCTGATGCAAGGTTTTTCCGGGGTGGGCCGTGCTACGCTTACCCTATTGTCAGACATGATCGCCCACGAAATCTATCCGGTCATTCCGGCGCAAGGCTCGGTCGGTGCCTCCGGCGATCTGGCCCCCTTGGCCCATTTGGCCGCGACCATGATCGGCGAAGGACAAGCGGTGTTTGGCGGGCAAGAAATGCCAGCCCAAGAGGCTTTGAATAAAGCGGGGCTGAAACCAGTGCAATTGCAAGCCAAAGAGGGGTTGGCGTTGCTGAATGGCACGCAGGTTTCTACGGCTTTGGCCTTGCAAGGATTGTATCGCGGTCGCGCCGTGTTTCAGGCGGCTATTTTGGCAGGGGCATTGAGTGTCGAAGCGGTGCGCGGTTCACACAAACCATTTGATCCAAGGGTACATAAAGCACGCGGCCAAAAGGGGCAAATGCGCGTCGCCAAGAGTTTTTTGCAATTACTGGATGGTAGCGCGATTGAGGACAGCCATATAGATTGTCACAAGGTGCAAGACCCGTATTGCATGCGTTGTCAGCCGCAAGTGATGGGCGCTGTGCTGGACACGTTGCGCCATTCGGCACGAATTTTGGGTCGCGAGGCCAATGGGGTTACCGATAACCCACTAATTTTTACGGGTGATAATGAAGCTATTTCCGCCGGGAATTTTCATGCGGAGCCGGTTGGATTTGCGGCCGAGCAAATTGCCATATCACTTTGTGAAATGGGGTCCATATCGGAGCGCCGCACTGCGATGCTGGTTGATCCAGCGTTAAGCGAGCGGCCAGCGTTTTTACCCCCAGATCCGGGCTTGAATTCCGGCTTTATGATTGCCCAGGTTACGGCGGCTGCTTTGGTGTCTGAAAACAAGCAAATGGCCATGCCAGCAGTGATTGACAGCATTCCAACTTCGGCCAATCAGGAAGATCATGTGTCGATGGCGACCCACGGGGCGCGGCGGCTCACCCAGATGGCGGAAAATGCGGCGCACGTCATTGCCATCGAATTGCTGGCTGCCTGTCAGGCGCTGGATTTACACCTTGAATATGCAACCTGTTCGTCCGAACCGTTGGAGCGGGTCCGAACCGCCATTCGGGCCGAGGTGCCAACTTTGCAAGATGACCGGCTGATGGCCCCGGACATTGCTCGCGTTAAAGACATGATCTTGCATGAAGACCTGCCGGGGTTGGCGGGCACGGACCAATTGCTCCCCCGTATTTTCAAAGGCTAGAGCGTAGAAATGGCCCTCCAACCTGCGTTGTTTGCCTACGAGGAATATGATGGCCCGGTGCTGTTGAATTTTCCACACTCTGGATTGGCTTTGCCGACAGATATTTCCGATCAATTAAATGACCGAGGTCGGGCTTTGGCCGACACCGATTGGCACGTGCCTGCATTGTATGACTTTGCCAAAGGGCAGGTCAGTTGGTTGGAGGCCAATTATGCTCGGTATGTGGTCGATTTGAACCGTGATCCGGATGGCGTCAACTTGTATCCAGGACAGGCCAGCACCGGATTTTGCCCGGATACGGATTTTGCTGGTTCGCCCATTTACCGGCTGGGAAAGTCCCTAGATGCGGGCCAAATAAAAAGCCGCCGAGAACGATATTTTGATCCATATCATTCCATGTTGCAAAGTCAGATCGACCGCATACGAGCCAAGTTTGGATTTTGTATCCTGCTGGATTGTCATTCCATATGCAGCCGCGTGCCACGTTTGTTTTCCGGCTCGTTGCCAGATTTGAATCTGGGCGTGTTTGGTGGAAAATCCTGCGCGCCTGAACTGACGGCACTGGCGCAGTCCAGCTTGCAATCTGGACCATTTTCGTTTGTTTGCGATGGACGTTTCAAGGGCGGGTGGATCACCCGGAACTATGGGCAGCCGGAACGCAATGTTCATGTGCTGCAACTGGAAATCGCTCAGTCCTGCTATATGGATGAAACAACAGTCGGGCCATTCATGCCCTGCCAGGCCGGTGAATTACAGAAAATCTTACGTAAACTGGTAGGTGGTTTGTGCGCCTATGAGGCCGCCTAGAGCAGGGCGGTCCTAATTCGCATCACCCCACTCGTCATTGCCCGGCTTGTCCGGGCAATCCAGCAGTCGCGTCTTTCTGTAAGAAAGTAATCATTGTCACGTTTGCTGGATCACCCGGATAAACCGTATGATGACGATAGGGTACAGTTATTTGCAAATTGCTCTAACCAGTTTGCTGTTGAGGTTTAGTCGATACGTTCTCTGATTTGTTCAATGACTTTATGATATTGCCGAACAAAATCCGTTGGTCGACAGGTTTGGGGATATAGCCATCCATGCCCATTTCCTGAAACTTTCCACCTTCGCCAATAGCCGCATCAGCAGTGACGGCCACCACCGGAATGTCTGACCAGTCGAGGCCTGCTTGGCGAATTTCGGCAATGGTGTCCGGTCCGTTTAGCACCGGCATGTGCATGTCGAGTAGGACAATATCAAAATTCTGCTGTTCCAATAGATCAAGAGCTTCGCGGCCATTTTCAGCCTCAACAATGTGGATTCCAGCTGGGGCCAGCAAGGTGCAAATTACTTTTCGGTTGATCGCGCTGTCATCAACCAGCAGCAACCGACAACCCGAAAGCGAAGAACCCTCGCTTTTCTTGGCGACACTGCGGGTTTTGGTCGGTTGTTGCTGTTGTTCGTCTGCTTTGAAAATAAAACTGAATTCGGAACCTTTTCCATGTTCGCTGCGTACCGTGATATCACCATCCATCAACAGCGCCAGTTCATGTGAAATCGACAGTCCAAGACCGGTGCCGCCAAATTCGCGGGAAATTGAATTATCAGCTTGCGTGAACGATGAGAATATCCGTTGGGTAGTTTGCTGGTCCATTCCGATGCCGGTATCGGTCACGCGCAAGCAAACGGTTCTGGCACCTTTGCCGTCAGCTATTGACGAGGCCTTGATGGTAACACAACCTTCCTTGGTAAATTTCAAGGCGTTGGACACCAGATTGTTTAGGCATTGCCGGACCCGGACCGGATCAAAAATCAACGAGGCAGGAATATCTGGGCAAATATCAACCTTAAATGCCAATCCCTTGTCTGCCGCCTGCGCGTTAAACAATTTTTGCGTTTGATTGATCAGGTGGTGTAGATCGCCCGGCACCTTGGAGAGGGTCATTTTGTTGGCGTTGATTTTGGAAATATCTAACACGTCATTGAGTATGGTCATCAACATGTCGCCCGACTCAACAATGGTTTCTACCATGTCTGCGTCATCGGCGTTCAGCTCTCTGGCTTGTAAGGCTTGGGCCATGCCCATCATACCATTTAGCGGCGTTCGGATTTCATGGCTGATCGTGG
>JAJFFR010000135.1 GCA_021776555.1 Robiginitomaculum sp. | reverse complement strand
CCCTCACCCCAACCCACTCCCGGACGGGAGAGGGAGTTCTGTCCGTGGTGTTGGGCCTGCCTCTAACGCAATTGAAATTTTCGGTTCAACGCCAACAGTAAGAAGAACACCAAGGTAAGGTATGGAAAAGCATGCGTGGGTGCATGATGAATTTCTACTTTGGTTTGAACCGTTGAATGGCTTCGCATCAAACTTGGAGTTGGTTTTGTATAAACAGCTTCTTGGCCGTTTGCTGCATTTGCTGCACATAAACCGCCTGTGACCAATCACAGGTCTTGGTCAATTGCCGCCAGTTGCGAACCGAAAGCAGTGTCCACAGCAAATCGATTGCTTGCTCTGGCAAAAAGGCAGGGTTTAATTGCCCGTCCCGCTGCAAAGCCAAGATCGCCGCCTCGCACCCTTCGCGCATATCTTGCATCCGTTGCCACCAAGCCGCATTTGCTTCCTTATCTGTATCCTGCATAGCCATTAGCGGCCCTGCCACGCAATAAATCTCGGGTATATAATTGCACCACGCGACAATATACGCGTCCAATCGATCTACGCCTGAAGTCGCCGCACGGCTCGGCGCCAACATGTCTTGTGCGCCGCGCAGTTCATCCACGTAGAGCGTGGTGGCAATCAGCAAATCAGTTCGGCTAGCGAAATGTAAGTATAGCGCTTGGCGGCTAATTTTGGCCCTTTTGGCGATATCGCTCATTCGGACCCCGGCCCCTTGGCCGATCTCCAGCAAATGTTTTGCCGCTTGCAATATCCGGTTTTTGGTTTGAGAGCTTTGACTTGACATAGTGTAAAGTAGAACGTAATTGCACTCCCGTCAATTGACACAGTGTCAAGTAAATGGAGAAAAACAATGAATTTGGTAATTTTTGGTGCGACAGGCACGATTGGTAAAATACTGACGGAACAGGCTTTGGCGGAAAACCACCAGGTCACGGCATTTGCGCGCCACCCTGAACGGCTGGATATTTGTCATCCGAATTTAACTCGGCATACCGGCAATGTGCTTGATGCGCGGCAGGTAATGGAGGCCATGACCGGCCAAGATGCGGTGATCATCGCACTGGGTGCCGGGGCCAAGGGAAATGTCCGCTCCACCGGAACAGAACATGTCATTCAAGCCATGCAGCAAAATGGAGTTGAGCGGTTAATTTGCTTGTCGACCCTAGGTGTTGGCGATAGCGCGCAATTTCTCAACTTTTTCTGGAAATACATCATGTTTGGCTGGTTGCTAAAAGCGGCCTTTCGCGATCATGAACAACAAGAAACCATCGTTCGCAACTCAGGCCTAAATTGGACCATTGTACGCCCCGCCGCCTATACCGATCAGCCGCATAGCCAGCATTTCTACCAAGGCTCTCTGGCGGACGCAGCGAAATTGCGCCTGAAAATCCCCCGGGTCGATGTGGCTAGCTTCCTGCTCGCACAAATTTCTGACAAATCTTACGTCCATCAAAGCCCTGCTTTGTCCTGCTAGGAGAAAAACCCATGTCTATTACAACATCCCATGACGAAAACAAAAGCACCCCAATCCGCGTGCAGATAATCCTGTTCTTATCAGGACTAATTGCTCTAATTGTTGGGATCGGCCTCACCTTTTTCCCGGTGGCCTTTCAGGCGTCAGCAGGCATTGAATTGGGTAATGACATCAGTCTGCTTAACGATATCCGGGCTTCGGGTGGGGCATTACTTGGCCTCGGTACAATTATTCTTCTGGGCGCATTTCGCAACCGGTTTGCCTTTACCGCCAGCCTAGTTTCCGCCGTTGTCTATCTTTCCTACGGCTTCGCCAGAGGCTATGCCATCCTCGTCGACGGCATGCCCCATTCAACCCTATTGCTGGCCACCGGAATCGAATTGCTCATGGGTTTGCTCAGCGCATGGGCATGGCGGAAAATCTCCCGCTGAGGGCGATCTAAGAGGCAAACAGTGAATGTGGGACATGGATGTTTTCCTCCTCTCCCATGGGGAGAGGATCGAGGTGAGGGGGAACAATGTTGGCAAGTTACCCATAATGCTGATCATAACCAAGCGGGGCATCCCTCACCCCAACCCCCTCCCAGACGGGAGAGGGAGTTCTGTCCGTGGCATTGGGTCTGCCCTACCGCAACTGAAATTTTCGGTTCAGCGCCAGCAATGGAAAGTGTGCCGTGGGTGGCCATTATGAAGCGGGTCAAAAACGGATGGGCGTACAGCGCATTTAAGAATATCGGGACGGGACTCCTAACTGTGATGTTTCTCTGCAATGTCCTGCAAGGCTTCAACCAAAGTATGCATCAAAGTTGAAGGATTTCCGTGATGTTCCGCCGACCCATTTTCAATGCTTTGCTGTAGAGTTCTGGCTGAATTTAGTTTTGCTTGGTGTAGGCGGTTATGAAGTTCTTCAAAATGGCCAGAATGCCCCTTTTCATAATGCTCAAACCCTTCTTTCTTTTTCAAAGCTGAGATTAAATTCCCGCATGGTGATTTCCCACCTCCCGCAACATAAGGTCTACTGTGAGCTTCGAAATGTAAGAGGAACCAAATTTCAAAACAGGGGAAAGATGTTATAGCTTTCAAATGTGAACTATTAAATTTTTTGCTCTTGGAAAGTCCTGAAATACTCCTCAACGCCTCATCGTACGAGGGATGTGAATCGCGATCAAAGACAAAAAATATTAGATCATAATCATTGTCAGTTTTGTATTTTTCTAAACCAAAATCCACTACACTTTTCGGGGCAGAATCACAATCGCCACAAACCTCAACATTGGCTGTGGTTAACCCGAGGCTGACAACAAGCGCATTCAGATAGATAACTTCCGTTTTTTCACCTTCACAGACAATCAACACGCGTCGTCGAGGTTGAAATTTAGCTCTTTTCCTCGTCAAACTTTTCTTTTTTTTAGCCTTTCTACTGTTAAAAAGCTTGTCCCTTCGACTAGCCATCAACAAATTCCTTTAACTTGGGTACGGCACCAAAGCGACCATTCAGGTATGCTTTTTGAAAACCAGCAACATCACGTACCTTATAATCAGACAATGGACGCAGCTTTGATTGTTCGGCATTATTTTTTTCAATTAGCCATACTTGATCCTGGTGCATGAACTCCTTTGTCATCACCGATGTTTCATGGCTAGTAAAGATCAATTGAGCGTTATTTTTGTTTATTTTCGGATCATGAAATAGGTTAACCAAAGCCTTTAATGCATGAGGATGCAAACTGTTATGCAATTCATCCACAATCAGCGTATATCCGTTTTCCAAAACATCAAGCCAAGGTCCAGCAAGGTTGAACAAAACTTGTGTACCATCAGATTCTTCTTCCATATCAAATGCAACCAATTCGCCATCTGCACCTTCGTGGTAGGAAGAAAGGCGATTGAGGATTAATTTCCCCTTCATTTCATTGGTAATTTTCTCGCGCATAACAGAAGAAATAATATCCGGTAAAGACTTTGGATCAAATTCGCCAAAATCAACATCGAAATCTTGGATTTGAATATCCACAGAATGTAATAAATCTAAGACTTTTTTCTTTGTGTCACGACTATCTTCACAGTACTTAGCAGTGAAAATTTTAGGCATCATCTCAGGTGCGTCAATCACTCGCAAATGTTGTTGAATCCAATCAAATAGAGTCCTAAATGTTTCTGATTTCAACGAAATTGCAGTTGATAAAAACAATGCATTATCCCGAGTTGATTTTTTCCATAACTCCTTCTCTCCCCTGACATGGGTGGGGTTGGTGTACCAAACATAGGTATTTGCATCCGGGTCAAATTCTCTTTGGAATAGTGTTCGTTTATTCTTACCGGGAGCGTTCGGATTGGAGAACAACCACTCTTCCCAAATACGCTCTGAATCGACAGCAAACCCATATTGGTATAAAACACCATCATGAATAAAAATTGCTTCAAACTCGGATGGCTGTGATAACCAGTGTTTATCCAATTTGAAGGGTGTTACATCAATTTTTTCCCCTTCTTGACTGCCTTTTGCAGATGAGACCACAAAATCACTATAAAAACCCAACGCCTTGACAAGCGAAGACTTACCAGCGGCATTCGGGCCGAATAAACACGCAGAACGTAAAATATCCGGGGCAATCGAATTGTTCGAGGGAAAAGAAACTCTTTCTTTTTTTTTCGCACTAGCACCTGCGACCATTGAAAAAGTTTGTCGGCTTGCAAAAGATCGGTAATTTTGGACACTAAACGAAATTAGCATATTTTATGTTCCTGACGCGTATTTGGAGCTAATATGGTTATTTATTGCAAGATATGCAAATCAATTGTGTTCAAAAAGCATTTACTAGACCATTTATCTGTACGCATCAGCTCGTTCACTTACCCCTTATCCTAGCAATCCAACGCTCGATTTTAACTTCCAACATAGTCAGGGTAACCGAGCCGTCTTTTAGGACTTCATCGTGAAAGGCGCGTAAGGAAAATTTTTCGCCCAGTTCGGCCTCAGCCTTGTGGCGTAAGCGCCAGATGGTTAGTTCGCCGATTTTGTAGCCTAAGGCTTGTCCGGGCCAAGAGATATAGCGGTTGGTTTCGGTTTCGATGTTGTGCAGGGCTAGGGCCGAGTTTTCGATCAAACAAGCCTTGGCTTGACCTTTGCTCCAACCAAAAGCGTGGATGCCGGTGTCCATCACCAAACGGCAAGCCCGCCACATCTCGTACGTCAGCCGTCCGAAATTCTCGTAGGGTGTGTTGTACATGCCCATTTCAACGCCCAGTTTTTCGGTGTACAGCCCCCAGCCCTCGCCGAACGCCACCACGTACAGATCATTGCGAAATGCGGGAACGTCTTTTAGTTCTTCGGCAATGGCAAATTGGTGGTGATGGCCGGGCACGGCTTCGTGGATGGTCAAGGCTGGTAGTTCGTAAAGCGGCCGGGATTTTAGATCGTACGTGTTGACCATATAGCCCCCGGCCCGACCGGTTTTACTGTCGCCCGGCCAATATCTGGCCGTGGTGTAATGCGGCGCAATGGCGGCAGGCACCGGTCGCACCCCATACGGCAAGCGTGGCAAAAACCCGAAAAACCCAGGCATTTTGTCATCAACCTGCTTGGCAATGAAGCTGGCCCGCATCAGCAATTCCTGCTCGGTTTTGGCGTAAAACTGCGGGTCGGTCCGTAAAAATTGCAGAAATTCAGCAAAGCTACCGGTAAAACCGCTTTCCTCAATAACCAATTCCATCTCGGCCCGGATCCGGGCCACTTCAGACTTGCCCAGTTCGTGAACCTCGGCCGCACTCATGTTAGTGGTGGTGAAATACTGGACGCGGCTTTCATAGTATTTGCGCCCGCCCGGAACGTCTGAAATACCGATACTGTCCCGGGATTTGGGCAAGACCTGATCTCGCAAAAAGGCATGGGTTTTTGCAAAAGCCGGTTGAACCGCCTCGGCAAAGGCTTGTTCAACGCCGGTCTGCAATCGCGCTTTGTCGGCTTCGGATACACTTGCCGGTAAGGCATCCAGCGGAGCCAGTAAGCTGGGCAACATGGCATCATTTTCCAACTGATCCGACATGGTTTCTACCACGCCTTGCACGATCATTTTGGGTTGGGCAAAGCCACTTTCCAACCCTCGGGCGATATTGGCCCGGTGGGCGCTTAAAAACTCCGGCACTTGGCGCAATCGGGCAATCCATGCTTCGCCCTCCTCGACATTGGTCACCCGGGTCGAGCGAGCCACATAGTCCAGATAAGTGTGAAAGCCACTATCATTGGTAAACGGCATGGCGGCTTGATCAAATTCGGCACCAGCTACGCGCGATTGCAATACAAATGCCAACAGATCCGCATTGATCTGGTTGGCAGTGGACAGTTCGCCGCGCGGAAAAGCTTCCAGCCGTTCAGCAAAAACCTTGGTTTGCGCTGCCTCGGCGGCGGAACTGCTGGCCGACACATCTGGTAGTTTTGACAGGGCCGCCGCATCGCCTTCTTGCCCGGCGGAAACCGGATCATTGGCTAGATCAAACGCCCGAACGTCCTCAATCAATTCGTGTAAATCATCATTGGGATTGGCCCAAGCCAAGGGCGTACTAAAGGCGATAAATCCAGACATCAAAATGCCAGTAAAAACCTGTTTCATAAAACTCTCCTGCCCCGAATTTTTGCTTCTGCTTTGATGGTGTTTTGCGGGGTTTTGCCCGGCATTCATAGTTAATAATCCTTAAAGGAATAAGGTGCTTAAGTGAATGGTGAAGTGAAGTGTAATGATTCGACCTCGAATTCTTACCTACCAAAACTGGAGAATCCTAGTGATACGTATAGCCCTTGTTTGCACCGCCGCCATTTTACTGTCCGGGTGTTCCTGGCTTGGAAACTGGTCCGGCAACAATGCTGGTCAACGGATGAATCTCGAGTTGGCTGTCAGCTATGAACCTAGCGTTGATGGCGAAGTGGTCAAAAACTCGTTTGACACCACCGGCACTGCCCAATTGGTGACCACTGGATATTCAGACGCCTATAACGAAGGCTTGCGCTATCAAGCTGGACTTTCCTATGCAGTCAGCGACACGGTTGAAGTCACCGCTTCCGGTAATTATTCCAAAGCAAGCGGCAATGTAGTTGGCGCGGGCACCGTTGGTGTTGATGCGATCTCGGCAGAGTTCAGCGATCTAAAAAGCTATGGCGGCGAAATTGGCGTTCGCAAGTATTTCCGTAACAAAACGTTTGCCACCCTGCTTAGCCCGGCGGTCAGTCCCTATATCGGAGCCAGCGTTGGCGTTCAGCAAATCGAAGCAGCCAATGCTTCACTTTCTTCCGCAGGATTTGGCGGCATTGGTCAACCAGCCACGTTCAGCACCCAATTATATGATGACAGCACCGTACCCACGGCACAGCTA
>JAJFFR010000134.1 GCA_021776555.1 Robiginitomaculum sp. | reverse complement strand
GATACCGGCACAAAAATGATCCATCTGGGCAACAATACCTCGTCGCGAATTATCTCCAAAGGGATATCAGCTGGGGTTTCGCAAAATACCTATCGCGGGCAGGTCAGTATTCATCGCAAAGCGGAAAACGCTCGCAACTTTACGCAATGCGACAGCTTGCTGATTGGCGATACCTGCGGCGCGCACACGGTGCCTTATGTTGAGGTTTCGCGTTCTGATGCCAAGCTGGAGCACGAGGCAACTACGACAAAATTGTCGGAAGACCAACTGTTCTATTGCCAACAACGCGGGCTTGATTTGGAAGAAGCAACCGCACTGCTGGTTAACGGGTTCGCCCGCGAAGTTATGCAAAAATTACCGATGGAATTTGCCGTCGAGGCACAAGCCTTGGTGGCCGTATCACTAGAAGGGAGTGTCGGATGACCGATGAACCACCCAAACCCGTCGTCAATATGGACGATGTGCCCTTGATGGAGTTTGGTAATGGCGGAAAATTTGCCGCCAAACTGGGCCGGATCGGGCCAATGGTCGGTGCCAAAAATATGGGCTGTATGTTGACCATTGTGCCGCCCGGCAAACGAGCCTTTCCGTACCACGCCCATTTTAACGCTGATGAAATGATGGTCATTTTAGAAGGCCAAGCCGACTACCGGTTTGGTGAAGATACCTATCCCGTCAAAACTGGTGATGTGCTGGGCGCGCCTCCGGGTGGGGCTGAAGTTGCACACCAATTGATCAATACGGGTCAAATGGACCTGAAATACCTAGCGTTTTCGACCAATGGCGAGCACTCGATTGTGGTCTATCCGGATTCTGACAAATTCTTGGTTTCAACCGGTATTCCTAAAGACGGTTCTCCTGCTGATGCCGCCTTTAGGCATTTAGGTTTTGTCGGCAAAGGTGCCGCTGAGTATTTCGAAGGTGAAGAAGACTAACATGATTGAAATCAAAGATTTACACGTGGGTATCGAAGACGAGACCGGCGAGATTTTGCAAGGTTTGTCCTTGAACATACCGGCTGGTGAAGTTCATGCCATTATGGGGCCAAATGGCACCGGCAAGTCGACATTGGCCAATGTGCTGACCGGACGTGAAGGTTATGAAGTGCGCTCTGGTTCGGCCCTGATGGGTGGCGAGGATCTATTATCGTTGTCACCGGATGAGCGCGCTGCCAAAGGCCTGTTTTTGTCGTTTCAATACCCGGTTGAAATCCCCGGTGTTCCGGTGATGACTTTTATGCGGGCCTGTTTGAACGCGCAGCGCAAAACGCGCGGGCAGGACAAAATGTCGGCCCCTGATTTCCTGAAACTAGCCCGTGAACAAGCTGGTAAGTTGAGTGTGAAGCCAGAAATGCTGCGCCGCCCGGTCAATGTTGGATTTTCCGGTGGTGAAAAGAAACGCATGGAAATTTTGCAAATGGCCGTGTTGCAACCCAAATTCATGATCTTGGATGAAACCGATTCCGGTCTGGATATCGATGCCTTAAAAATCGTGGCCCAAGGGGTTAATGACTTGCGCTCTGCGGACCGTTCCATGTTGGTCATCACCCATTATCAACGTCTGTTGGATTACATCAAACCGGATCGGGTTCATGTGATGGCCGGTGGACGGATTGTAAAATCCGGTGGTCCAGAATTGGCGCTGGAATTAGAAGAGCATGGATATGACCAGTTCATGGGAGCGCCCGCGTGAACCAAATTGCCATCATTGCTGCCATGACCGCGTTACACGAGGCAATAACCGCTGGCTCGCCAAATGCCCATCAGGCAGCGCGTCTTGCCGACTTTGCCAAAGTTGGCTTGCCGCATCCGCGCGCCGAGAATTGGCGCTGGACGGATTTGCACGGCGGAATACGAAATGTGTTGGATGATTTGCAATCTACCGAGCCAACCGAAGGCACCGTGAAGCTGGAAGGTGCCGCTTCCGTACCATTTGCCGCGCAAAGTGCCGACTCGACCAGCTTGCTGGCTGCGGCGTTGTCCACCGATAATAACCAACAGGGGTTTGCCATTACGCAAACACCGAATGAGATATTGTACCTAAACACCGATAATCATAGTTCATTGTGCGGCAGCCAGGTATCGGTTGAAATTGCCAGTGGCTGCCAAGTCATTCTGGTGGAAAATAATACCCATGCTGCCAATGGGCTGTCAGTGGATTGGCGCCGGTTTGTACTGGCACCCGGGACTAGCTTGACCCGCATTTTGGTCAATTCAAACCAGATGCAACAAACCCGGGTCAATCATACCGAAGTTGAAATTGGCGAGGGCGGGCAATACCGACAATTCACCCTTGATTTCGGGGCGCAACTGTCACGCCTCGAAACCCACGTGCGGGCCACTGGCGCGGACACGGATGTTTTGATCAATGGTGCGTATTTGTTGCAGGGCGACGCCAAAGCCGATTCCACAAGTCTGGTTCGCCATGACCATGTGCGTGCCAAGACCCGGCAATTGATCAAAGGCGTAGTGCTGGATCGCGCGCAGGCCGTGTTCCAAGGCAAATTTTATGTGGCGCGTGATGGCCAGCAAACGGATGCAAAAATGGGTCACCATGCATTATTGCTCAGCGACAATGCCAAAGTGCAGGCCAAACCGGAGTTGGAAATTTATGCCGATGATGTGGCGTGCGCCCACGGCAACACCACCGGAGCATTGGATGAAAGCGCCTTATTTTACATGCGCCAACGCGGCCTGTCAGAGACGCAAGCTCGTGCCTTATTGATCCGGGCTTTTGTCTGTGAGGTGCTGGATGATCTGCCAGAAGCTGACTTAGCAAATGGGTTGGGTACACAAATCGACGATTGGTTGGAGCAACACATATGAGCGCTTCATTCCTGCAAGTTCCGGCTAGTTTTGATCCCGCTGCCATCCGTTCCGAATTTCCGATTCTGAGTCGGAAGATTGATGGGCAGCCCTTGGTCTATCTGGACAGTGCCGCATCGGCCCAAAAGCCAACTTGCGTGATCGAG
>JAJFFR010000133.1 GCA_021776555.1 Robiginitomaculum sp. | reverse complement strand
CAAGTTCGGAGCGTGATCGACTCAAGGAACTGGAGCGTGAGAATCGTGAACTGAAGCGAGCTAACGAGATATTGCGCAAAGCATCGGCATATTTTGCGCAGGCGGAGCTCGACCGCCGACCAAAGTGATGGTGGTATTTATCGATCAGCACAAAGCACAGTACGGGGTCGAGCCGATCTGCAGACAAATTCAGATTGCCTCGTCGAGTTATTATGAGCAAAAGTCTCGTGAACGAGACCCTGATCGATTGCCTGATCGTCTAAAGCGTGACAAGCTGCTGGAATGCGACATACAGCGTGTATGGGAAAATAATTTCAAAGTCTATGGTGCTAACAAAGTATGGCGACAGCTGTTACGTGAAGGTATTAGAGTTGCGCGCTGTACAGTCGAACGGTTGATGAAGAAACTTGGAATACAAGGCGTTAGGCGCAGCAAGAAGTGTTGGACAACGATTGCAGATGATTTGCTTGACCGGCCAACAGACAAAGTTAACCGACAATTTGTAGCGACTCGCCCAAATCAACTCTGGGTGGCAGACATCACGTTTGTGGCCACATGGGCGGGATTTGTTTATGTGGCTTTTATTACGGATGTTTTTGCACGACGTATTGTTGGTTGGCGAGTTAGTCGATCTTTGCATACAGATTTGGTGCTTGATGCATTGGAGCAGGCATTGTGGTCACGACAGGAAACCAGGGGGTTAATCCATCATAGTGACCGAGGTAGTCAATATCTATCGATTCGTTATACAGAGCGCTTGGCAGAAGCCAATATTGATGCTTCTGTAGGCAGCGTTGGAGATTCTTATGACAACGCATTGGCTGAAACGATTAACGGATTATACAAAACAGAGGTCATCAGACATCGCGGCCCCTGGCGCAATATTAATGAAGTGGAATTTTCCACCTTGGAGTGGGTTGACTGGTTCAACAATCGCCGGTTGCTGGAGCCGATTGGAAATATTCCACCGGCAGAATTTGAAATGGCATATTATCGCCAACGAAGCGAGTCAGCTCATGCAGCTTGACTCAGACTAAAAAGTCTCCGGAAAAACCGGGCCGATTCAGTTTGGTTCTGTTATTAATGTAGGAGTCGTTAGTGTTAAATTCCAATGTTTTACTTTGGCTAGAGTCTCCAGTGTGTTCATTAGTACCCTCAGTAATTCTAGCCCAATCAACTATTGCTAGCATGATAAATCCCCTAATATAGAATTATGTTAATAAAGAAAAAAATGTTTTAAATTAAACTTTATTTTTAAATTTGAGGGTTTTGTCGCATCACGTACGACTGCTTCTTCAATTTCTCTGAATAATTTTTCAGAATTTTTTGAGTCACGCGAAACAAAGTCCTCACCATGTACTGCGCTGTCCTCAGAAAAAATCGAAATAAATTTTTTGCATACTGCAATTTCTTAGTGTTTGTTGACCAATGGGCATTGACAGGATCGTTAAGCAGGTTGATTTTTTAGTTTGTATCGTTCGCACAGATCTAAGTGGTGACGACTCACCATTTTTAGGTGGCGGTGTTTTGGGCAGCGCTAATCAGGTGTTGATTTGTCGCCAAATCATCAAACTGAGTACGCCTGTGGGGGGTATTTTGTTACTGAGCTGCCGCTAATCGCCAAACAACTAGATGTAGCATGGAGGAGGCAAGAGAAGATTGAATGTGTTCAGTTGGCTGTTGATCCAAATTTATGGCCTTGTTATGATATTTGACTAAGTTCATGCCTTACCTCTTGGAGAATAACTCCCAACATATTTTTACCTGAGCCATCAGCTCCGCACCCCCAATAATAATCTCCCGGGGCATTTTCAATAATGTTCTCATTACCTGTGTTTAGTAGTAAATCGCGCAACTTTACATGAGTCACAAATTTTTTCTTTACTGCCTTCCGCATTACATCATCTTTGATGTTCTCCTAATCAGTTCTGATTTGAATTTTTCTATTTCTCCCAAGATTAGCCGCTGCCTTTGGATTTAGCGCCAAACGGATTTTCATTATGTAGTTTGAGTTTTCAAATTTCTGTGCTTGGAAATAGTGTTCTGTTGTCTTCCACCATAACCCATCCAGTTCAACGCCGTGTTTTGAGAAATTCGAAAACTCACCATAGGGCTGATTCGTGGTGTAAAAGTATATTGTCATTTTCTTAAGGTATAACTGTGTTGTTCAATCTAGCTTGTCTGTCAGCAATATTTCTTAGCAAATTTTATTTTTTGAAATATCATTAATCACGCATCTTCAAGCCAACGCTGAACTCTATGTGTCGCTTCCTGTTTGGTAATGGTGCCGTCTTTATCGAGGTCAAGACCACTGTTTTGCTCATAAGCACGTGGTTGATTTTGAGACTGAAATAAAATATAAGTTGATGCCTTACCAACTGCTTTTGGATAGAGGATGGCCATGTAAATGTCCTCCAACGTATGCAGAGGTTTCTTAATTCGTAAGAAATATTTTCTGACATAATGAAGCTGTTGCTCAGCACTCATTTTGGCAAGTGCTTCGACTGTGGTGCCAAGATCACGTGCCGTATCTGGCATGAACTGAATCAAGCCGGTCGCTCCACTGCCGGCGGCATTTTTAATTGACGGGTTGAAAGTGCCACCCGTTTCGAACGCCATCGCTGCCATCAAGTGATCGGGGTCAACTGCAAGTTCCTGTCCGAGTGCAAGTGTTTTTGTGCAAAAGACTGATGAGACTCTATCGCCATAGGCCAAATTGCTGCAAGGTAAATTTATTGCCTGCAGGGGAGATGCTGTAAAAGGGATGGCAAATATTACAAAAATGAATGTCAAAGAAAGGTAGAATTGGTTGAGATTTTTCATTACGCAGGACTCCGGTAGTTAATATCTACCCTGTACTGCGCTTTCCTAAGGAATTGATGATGGGCTATATTCCAATCGAGATGCTATACCCGCTCCAAGTAGATGAACCTGTTCGGCGTCAACCCGAGGAGATAGCTGGATATCAGCGATTTTATGAATTTACGGCCATGCGTGTGGTTCGCCGAGCAAGTGATGGCGCATTTGTTTATCACGGTGAAGAAGGCCCGCTCATTGTCGATAAGAATGCTTCGCGAGAGCTACGAGACAGCGCTGATAAAAGTTTC
>JAJFFR010000132.1 GCA_021776555.1 Robiginitomaculum sp. | reverse complement strand
CCGTGGTGTTCAGAGTTGGCATCGGGATGGCTTTGCGCAAAATCTTCAGCGGCGCGTCCACTTTAGAAATGTTCGGACCCCAGTCGGCAAAGTGCTCTGGATTGATCATGTCGGGTGACAACTGATTGCCGGTAGAAATCAGTTTCAGCATGACCCGCGAGAAGGGGCGCAGTACATTTTTAGCGCTTTCCATGCCGTGTTTAATTGACACTTCGCGCATCAACATCACTAGGCCGCCCGGTGAATTGCCAAACGGACAGCGCGCAGCGCAGGTATAGCACTGGGCGCAAGCCCATATTTTTTCCTGCATGGCATCGTAAATGCCTTCGAGATTTTCGGTCCACAATAATTGGACAATCTCGCGTGGACTGAAATCGTAATAGTGGGCGGCCGGGCAGGTTGCGGTGCAGATCCCGCAATTCAAACAACCGTTTAGTTCATAATCAAAGCGCAAATCTGCCTGAATATCGGCGAATATCTTTTCCAGCTTGTCTTGGCTGACTTCGGGATTATCCGAAATTGGATCACCAATTACGGTCTGTTTCCGGGTGGTGGTGGCGGAATGACTCATACAGAATTCCTCGTCTCAAATGGACTAGTAGGTCAGAACTTTGATGTCTTCTTCCATGATCTCTTCAATCAGATAGGCACCGCCCACAATGCCTTCGCATTCGGGGATCAGATCGTCCGTGGTCATGTCAAACAGATCAAGGTTGGGCGAGCAACAGAAGAACTTTACGCCAGCGCCGTGGGCATCCTTGATGAAATCAAGCACTGATTTGTCAGAACCTTCTTTGACAAACATTTTTTCCGCTTCGCCCTTTTTCATCAGGCGGCCCGAAGTGGCGGTGCAGATCACTTCCACATCATATTCCATGGCAGCAGCCACAGTTGCCTGAAAGATCGGTGCGCCCAACTCCTCGCCATTGCGCGGATCGGTATTGGCCATAATAATCATCAGCTTGTCAGCCATGATTGCCTCCCTCTAATTGTCATTTCGCTTGTTTGCGATTGTCTTGTTATTCGGTCCGTCAAGCAAATCACTGCTTACCGTTTAGGTGAGAGTATTAGCAATCACTAATAAATACAAGGGGGGAATTTCGGCCAACCGTTTAGGGGGTGGGCTTGCCTGATCTGCCAACCATTTCTACTGTGCTGTTTCCACATCAAGGGGATTTATCATGCTTCGGTTTTTGGTTGTAATATTTGTTATTGCCGGGACGGTTCCGGCATTTGCCGCAGAACCAGAGCGGGACACGCTGTACCTCGCCACCACATTGCGCGCTGCGCCGGGCCAGTTAAAGGCGTTGATTGCTGATCATCAAGCTTTGAAAGAGGCCGGGTATTACGAGATGGCTGGGCGTCACCAACCGCTGATTATGCGCCACAGTCAGGGCGATCAATGGGACTTGATGCTATTAGAGCCGATTGGCAGTTATGGTTCGTTTTTCGGGAGCACCCGATTGGCGGCGGCAGAGGTGGCCCGCGTCAAATTTGCCGATCAACTAAATACCCGCAATGACCGCATCGCTTATCGTGCCGAGTTATTTGCTTTTGGACCAACTGCCGAATTCACCAATACACACGTCGGAGATGCCCGGTTTTTCCACATTGAGATGTTTGATGCTTTGCCTGCCTTGAAGGATAAATTACTCGAACAACGCGAAATGGAAAATGTTTATCTGGAAGCGACCAAACGCCGGGGCAATCTGATTTTCAAGGGTGATCGAGGCACCAATGTCGATGCGTTTACCATTGGCGCATACGAAAACCTGGCCGCATTTGCAGCGCGACCCGACCTCGAAGAAGGCCAATCGCTTGAGGCAGCTAAAAAGGCCGGGTTCGAGGACGATAATAGCATCGGGTTTTACCTGCGCGAACTGATCTCGGCCCACCACGATACTTTGGCTAATTTGGTCGAGTAGAGATTAGTCGTCTCGCATCCAGCCGGTCAGTTGGATCAGACCGGTCATGATCGGGACCAGTGCGTCTTCGACTTGCCTTTTCATGGCGCGTAAGTTGGTGAACGCTTCTGCGTTATCGGTTGGCGCTTCCTCGAATTCCATGATCAGGTCTTCGGCCATGGCTAGTTTGAAACCGGGGTGGCCGGTAAAGCCAAACGCGTTGTCGCCGATTTGGAAAATCGCCGGGCGACCTTGTGCATCTTCGGCCAGCACTTTGGCATATTGCGGCGGTACGGCCCGATCTCGGCCATAGATAATATGCGGGAATTTCTTCGGTAAAAATCCGTTTAAGGCGTCTTCCGTGGTTCGAGTAGCGAAGGCGGCCGAAAAATCCAGTGGTGCGGTTTCGACCGATCCATCAGCGGCCAATGCTAGGATTTGCGCGCCTAGACCAATAGCCAAAATCGGCTTGCTCATCATCAAACAGGCGCGGGCCAGTGCAATTTCGGTTTCTAGTGTCGGGACATCGCGAGTTCCGGCACTGCCCCACGGACCGCCGCCCAACAAAACCAGCCCGTCGCCGACCGTCGCCACGTCTGGAGGCTTGCCATCTTCGGTAAAGGGCCGCGCATAATTAAACCGGATGCCGCGTCCTTCCAAATGGTCTTCCATCAGGCCAAGGTATTCAGCCGAAGTGTGTTGGATGACGGATAGGTATTTCATGGTTTAAGGTCCGAGTTTGTGTTGTGCTGGATTACCCGGACAAGTCGGGTAATGACATATAATTTGGTATTTACGTCATCACACGGCTTGTCCGGGTGATCCAGTCGCTTGGACAGCATTTGTAATGGCTGCGGCAAAATCAGACGGTGAGATGGAAAGTAAATCTACTTCCGCATTGGCGAAAAACGCCTCGACGCTCGCGCCGATTTCACCAATTGGTACCCGGCGCAAATGGCTTTCCAAATCCAGCACAATGCGCGGTGGCGTTACAAAGAAATCACCGGTGAGTAATACTTCTCGCAACCGGTCATTGTTCTGGCCTTCCAACCGGGCAAAAGCACTTACCGTGCCGCCCGGCCCTGTATGGGTTCCATGCCCCACGTCTGCACCAGCTCCGGCTTGGTCAATCTCAGCAACAAAATCGTCTTGACCAATTTCTTCGTGGTAAAACTCATTGGCTAGTTTTTCTTCGGCGGGGCTTGGTGTATCGGTTGATATTTCAATACCGAGTTCTTCCGCAAAACCATCCAGCAATGCTTGCTTAATAGTGTCGATGGATGGCGCGGTACCAAGCAGTTGGGCCAAAGTAGTGACGCGAGCGGCAGCGCTATCCAATGCGCGTTTTTCCAGCTTGGCTTTGGCGACATTTAAGGCACTGGCCATGATTTGCGGATTGGTATCAATCAACACCGTGCCTTGATAAAACAACGTATCGCCATCAAAGAAACCGCCGGTTCCGGCAATTTTTTGCCCTTCTACTTCGATATCATTGCGCGGGCGAAATCGCGCATCAATGCCGAGCTTACTCAACCCGCTGGCGGCTGCTTCGCAAATCAATTTGGCCAGCGCGCCTAAATCGGTAACGCCAAGGGTTTTGCGGTTAAACACCAAGGCCCAGCCGATTTGCCCTTGATCCATATAAATGGCCCCGCCGCCGGTGATCCGGCGCACGGTCTGGATATTGTTATCGTGGCAATACTCTAATTTGAGTTCGCGGCTCAAGTCCTGATGACGACCGATCAGGGCGCAGGGTTCGAAGTGGATAAACCGGATACTGTCACCGATGGCGCCACTTTGGTGGGCCTCAATCATGGCCGCATCAAACGCAATGTTTTGCCGCCCGGTCCGCAAGCCGGTATCGATTACCCGAAAAGCTGGTTTGGTCATAAAGTTGTCAGTCCAATTTCAGGGAATAAAGTCAGGCTCAATACATAAATTCCGATTTTCTTCCTCTCCCAGACGGGAGAGGG
>JAJFFR010000131.1 GCA_021776555.1 Robiginitomaculum sp. | reverse complement strand
CTTGAAAACCAGCTATCGAACCCTGATCCAAAGAGGCAAAAAACCAATCGTTGCAATAACCGTAATCATGCGACGGCTCATCGTTATCCTCAACGCAAAAATAAGAGACCAAAACAAACTCAATTCACTGAGTTGATGAGGAGGTATTTGTTGCAACAACCTACTGTGAACGCATTCGATCCACAGCACAAACCTCATGCTGAGGTGCGACCGGCGGGAGCCTCGAAGGATCGGCAAGCGGAACCGTTCGGCGGATTATTGATCAGCCGCTAACGCATCGCGGATCTGGTTGGATTTGGCTTTGACCTTGGCCGCCAATGCGGCGCTATCAATGGTTAGTGCTTCGCCTTCTTCGACCAATACCTGCCCAGCAATCATTGTGGTCACCACGTCGGAGGCATGGGTGACATAGACCAGATGCGAGATGATGTCATAGATCGGCTGCACGCGCGGGTCTGACATATCGACTTGGATCATGTCGGCCTGCTTGCCGACTTCCAGCGAACCAGTGGCATCACCCAAGCCGATTGCGGCGGCACCGATTGAGGTCGCCAAGCGAAGCGCAGTTTCGGCTGGCATGGCGGTTGGATCATTGGATCCCACCTTGTGCAACAAGGCGGCCATTCTGATCTCTTCCCACATGTCCAGATCGTTATTGGAAGCCGCGCCGTCCGTACCTAGCCCCACTTTGATCCCAGCAGCTAACATGGCCGGGACCGGTGAAATACCCGCGCCCAATTTCATGTTGGATGTTGGGTTATGTACGGCGCTGACTTTGGAGCCAGCCAATTGGGCAATTTCTTCGGCATCGGGCCACACCATGTGTGCGGCAATCATTGGCGTATCCAACATGCCCAATGCGGCCACATGGCGCACCGGCGAAGTGCCATAATTATCTTGGATCATTTTGGTTTCGGCCCGGTCCTCGGCCAAGTGCATGGTAATCGGGGCGTTGATCGATCCGGCCACTTCGACTACATCGCGCAAATGATCCGGGCTGACCGTATAGGGCGCGTGCGGGGCCAAGGCGGCAATGGTCCGCCCGGATGTGCTTTTCCAGTTTTTGACGAAATCAACACCAGCCGCAAAGCTGTCATCCCAACCGCTAAACCCGGGGCTGGGGTAATCAATCATCGGCGCGCCCAGTACGGCACGCAAGCCGCATCTCTCGAAGATTGCTCCGGAAATTTGCGGGTAAAAATACATATCGACAATGCTAGTGGTGCCGCCGCGCAGCATTTCAAGGCAGGCCAGTTCGGCCCCGATGCTGACAAATTCCTCGTCGACAAACTGACCTTCCATCGGGAAGATATAGTTTTGCAACCAATTCATTAGTTCTAAATCGTCGGCCATGCCGCGAAACAATACCATGGCTGCATGGGTATGGCCGTTGATCAGACCCGGCATCAACACCCGGTCGGTGCCGGGGATTGTTTTGGCCGCAGAATAAGCCTCGTCAATTATTGCCGCCGGACCCACGGCAATAATTTGCCCGTCCTTAACCGCCACTGCGCCGTTCTCGAGGATCGTTCCGGGACCATCCATCGTCACCACCCAACGGCCATGGGCGATCAGATCAACTGCCGCGCCTTCATTGTTCGTTGGTTCTGGAGCACAAGCACTTATTCCCAAAACAATTCCTCCTAATACCAATTTGCGAAGCGTGGCGAGCATCAACATTTCTCCCAATGATCATTTGGCCCGCAGGTGTACTGCCTGCGCGCGAGTATGTCACGGGTGCCTAATAATGATCTGTTTTAAGTTCCCCTCACTGGTTTCGGTTTCGGTTCCCCTCACCCCAACCCTCTCCCCATGGGAGAGGGAGTCATAGCGCCCGATTGACCCCAACTCCTTTTACCAAAGCGCGACCGCGCGCCGGCCGGTCAGGCCGCCCCGTCGGAGGTGCTTTTTTCGCACCGCGAGACAGATAACGTCCTCAAGTAGCGAGCGCCAGCATCGCGTTAGGACCAGAAAAAATGGTGGCGGGGGAGAGATTTGAACTCTCGACCTCAGGATTATGAGTCCTGCGCTCTAACCAACTGAGCTACCCAGCCTAAAGAAGCGCGGGATATAGCCGTCTCGACCGGCTTAGGCAAGAGCATAGCCGCAGCATTTGCTACATGACCGCAGATCGCGGAATTTACCCTCAGGTCTGCGAACGCGGCATGGAAATATGCAAAGGTTGGCCCAGTGCGGTCATGGCGCTTTCAGCAAAGCCTTCACTCAATGTGGGATGCACATGAATGGTCCCGGCAATGTCTTCCAGACGCGCGCCCATTTCCAATGCCAGCGCAAATTCACCCGATAGTTCGGCGATATGCGAGCCTACGCCGTGAATGCCCAAAATCACATGATCAGATTTGCGCGCCGTAACCCGCACAAAGCCACCATCGCTACCCGCGCCCATCGATAGGGCTTTGCCCAAGGCAGCAAACGGAAATTTGCCAATCACCACTTCTTCGCCCGCCGCTTCGGCTTGTTTTGGGTCAAGGCCAACCCCAATAATTTCCGGCTCGGTGAAACAAATGGCCGCAATAGCAACTGGATCGAAACGCCGCCGGTGTCCGGCTAGAATTTCCGCAACCATTTCGCCTTGCCGTGTACCTTTGTGGGCCAACATGGGTTCGCCTACCACATCGCCAATGGCCCAAACTCCGCGCATGGCGGTGCGGCACTGGTCGTCAACCTTGATAAAGGTGCCATCCATGTCCACGGCCATGTTTTCCAAACCGAACTGGGTGGTGTTGGGTTTACGCCCGACCGCAACCAGAATTTTCTCGGCAGCAATGATTTGCTCGTCACCCTTGGCGTCAGTAAACACCAGACCCTTTTTGTTGACACCTTTGGCCTTGGCCGACAGATGAAGATCAACCTTGTGTTGCTTTAACCAGCGAACCACGGGTCGGGTAATCTCCGCATCAAATTGCGGTAAGATCGTATCTAACGCCTCAACAAAGGTCACCTTGGTACCCAAGCGGGCAAATGCAATGCCCAGCTCTAACCCGATATAGCCTGCCCCGACCACGGCCAAGGTTTTGGGTAGTTTGTCCAGTTCCAGCAATCCGGTTGAGGAGAGCACCCGCTCGTCAAACGGCATGAATGGAAGCTCGGCCTCGGATGACCCGGTGGCCAACACGACGTTTTCGGCGGTTATGGTTTGAGTGCCGCCATCGGCCAGCGTGACCGCACAGGTTTTGGCATCGGCAAACACCGCATGACCTGCAATGACTTTTACCCCGGCAGTTTTGAGCAATTGCCCGACTCCACCAGTTAGCTTGCCGACAAGACCGTCTTTCCACTCGAGCAATCCGCTCAATTCCAGTTTTGGACTGGAACAAGTAAGCCCCATGGCCGGTGCCTTAGCGTGGGCTTGCATGGTTTCAAACTGCCCGGCGGCGTGGATATACGCTTTGGACGGGATACAGCCCCGGTTCAGGCAGGTACCGCCTAACCCGCTGGCATCAACCAGCGTCACATCCAACCCCAATTGTCCAGCCCGAATGGCGCACGGATAACCAGCCGGGCCACCGCCGACGATTAAAACTTTTGTGTGAAGCGGTTTCATCTGGCTTTTGCCCTTACATAAACAACGTAGCTGGATTTTCCAGATAGCCCTTAATGGCTTGGATCATCCTTGCAGCATCAAAGCCATCGACCACCCGATGATCAAAGCTTGACGACAAATTCATCACTTTGCGCGCCACCACCACATCGCGCTCGAACACCAGTTTTTCCATCAATTTATTAACGCCGATAATGGCCGTTTCCGGCGCATTGATCACCGGGGTTGAGGCAATGCCGCCCAACGCACCCAGCGAAGTGATGGTGATGGTCGAGCCGCTCAATTCGCTGGTTTTGCCAGTGCCTTCGCGGGCCGCAGTGCTAACCCGGCCAATTTCAGCCGCCAACGCCCAAATATCCAAACTTTCGGCATGTTTAACCACGGGGACCATCAAGCCATTAGGGGTCGCCGTAGCGATACCCAAATGCACCGGGGCATATTTGGTGATGCTCTGCCCATCAAAATGAGCATTAGCCGCCGCAAAATCCGGCAAGACCTTGATCAGCGCTAGGCTTAAAAATGGCAACAAGGTCAATTTGGCCTGTCCCTCTTTACGCCCGGCATTCAAATGGCCCCGCAAGGTTTCCAGCGCATCCATCTCCACTTCTTCCACATAAGAAAAATGCGGGATGTTACGTTTGGATGCGGCCAGATTTTGAGCAATTTTGCGACGCAGGCCGATGATCTTTTCGGTTACGGTACCGGTTTTCCGCGACTGTTTCTGGTTGCCACCAGCGCCTTGGGTGCGACCGGCTGCGATAAAATCATCTAGATCTTGATGGCTGATCCGCCCGGCTGGACCAGAGCCAGCGATTTCGCCAAGATCGATTTGCAATTCCAAGGCGCGCTTGCGTAATGCCGGAGAAGCCAAGGCGCGGCCCGAACTAGATGGGTTCACGGCACGAATTTCCACTTCTTCCTCGGCTGGCGAAACGGCACTGGTTACCACCGATGCCAGAGGAGCCGGAGGCACGGCTTTGGTTGCTGTTACCGGCTCAGCCGGTTCAGCCGTTTCTTCACCCTCGGTTTCGATGATCAGCAATACAGTACCCACGGGCAAAACATCGCCGGGATCACCGGTGATTGACGAAATGGTGCCGGAGGTCGGGGCTGGAATTTCAACGGTCGCCTTGTCGGTCATCACATCGACCAACGCCTCGTCCTCGGCAATGACTTGTCCCACCTTGACGTGCCACTCAATGATCTCGGCCTCGACGACGCCCTCGCCCACATCGGGTAGTTTGAATGCATATTGTCCCATGGCTCAGCCTTCCATTACTTGTTTTAGCGCGCGGATCACCCGGGTTTGCCCGGGGAAATAGGCCCATTCGTGCGCGTGAGGATAAGGCGTGTCCCACCCGGTCACCCGCAGCACTGGAGCTTCCAGTGCATAAAAACAATCTTCCTGAATTTGTGCGATCAGTTCCGCCCCAAAACCAGAAGTACGCGGCGCTTCGTGCAATACCACACAGCGCCCAGTCTTATTGACCGATGCGGCAATGGTTTCCATGTCGTAAGGCATCAGCGATCGCAAATCGATCACTTCAGCATTCATTCCAGCCACTCGAACCGATTCGAGCGCCACATGGACCATGGTGCCATAAGCCAACACAGTCAGCTCAGACCCAGACCGCACAATATCCGCCTTGCCCAGTGGGATGGTGTAATGTTCTTCGGGTACTTCGCCTTTTTCATGGCCCGACCATGCCAAAGCCGGCTTGTTCGGATCGCCATCAAACGGGCCGTTATAAAGCCGCTTCGGTTCAAAAAAGATCACCGGATCATCACACTCGATTGAGGCCAATAACAAGCCTTTGGCATCATACGGATTGGACGGCATCACCACGCGCAAGCCGGGGATTTGCGTAAAAAACGCCTCTGGACTCATCGAATGGGTTTGTCCGCCATAAATACCGCCGCCACATGGGGTGCGTATGGTCACCGGCATTCGATATTGACCAGCACTGCGATACGGAATGCGGGTTAGTTCCGAGATGATTTGATCGAGACCCGGAAAAATATAATCGGCGAACTGAATTTCGGCCACCGGACGCATGCCGTTGGAAGCCATCCCAATCGCCATGGCAATAATCGCCGCCTCATTGATCGGCGTGTCAAACACCCGGTTTTTGCCGAACTTTTCCTGCAAGCCGCCGGTGCAGCCAAACACCCCACCGAAATACCCAGCGTCTTCGCCAAATACACACGTAACTGGATCATTGTGCAGCGCCACGTCCAGTGCTGAATTGACCGCTTTGATCATTGTCATGCCAGCCATGATCTAAACTCCCAAATCTTGGCGCTGACGCCGCAAGTGCCAAGGCTGTTCCACAAACAGATCATCAAAAATGCTCGAGGTCGGAGCCAGCGGGCCTTCGCGTAAAGTTCCAAACGATGTGGCCTCTTTATAGGCCAACCGCACTTGTTCGGCTTGCGCGGTTTCCAGTTCTTGCTGGCGCTTTTCGTCCCATTCGCCCAAGGCAATTAGGTGTTGTTGCAACCGCAGGATCGGATCACCCAACGGCCAGCTTTGCCATTCATCCTTGGGCCGGTAGCGACCGGGGTCATCCGAAGTGGAATGGCTTTCGCCGCGATACGTTACAGATTCGATCAAGGTCGCGCCCAGACCTGCTCTAGCTCGTTCGGCGGCCCATTTAGTCGCGGCAAACATGGCTAAATAATCATTGCCATCAACCCGCAAGCCCGGAATGCCATAGCCGATCCCACGGGTAGCAAAGCTAGGTTGCGCCCCATTTGCAATGCCGGAAAACGAAGAAATGGCCCATTGATTGTTGACCACGTTTAGGATCACCGGGGCGCGATAGACATTAGCCAAAGTCAGGGCCGCGTGAAAATCACCTTCGGCCGTAGTGCCATCGCCGACCCAAGATGCGGCAATCGCCGTTTCGCCCTTGGCTTGGGCCGCCATAGCCCAACCAACGGCTTGCGGGAATTGGGTGCCCAGATTGCCGGAAATTGAAAAGAAATTGCCCTCAGCCCATGTGTAATGGATCGGCAATTGGCGACCTTTGAGATTGTCTTTGGAATTGGAAATGCAATGACACATCATTTCCACCATGTCGCGACCCCGGGCAAACAAAATGCCTTGTTGGCGATAGGACGGAAACATCATGTCGTCCGAGTTCAGGGCGCGTGCTGCGGCAACGGCCACGGCTTCCTCGCCCAGTGATTTCACATAAAACGACATCTTGCCCTGTCGCTGCAATTTGAACATACGATCATCATAAGCCCGGGTCAGGCACATCAGCGCCAGTGCTCCGCGCAAATGCGTGGTCGACAATTTTGGGTCCCATGGACCATGCGCCTTGCCATCATCGTCCAACACCCGGATCAAAACGCAGGCATGTTCATGAGCTATGGCGGGATCAAAAACGA
>JAJFFR010000014.1 GCA_021776555.1 Robiginitomaculum sp. | reverse complement strand
TTCAGGCCAATATCGTCCTGCGGCTCTTTCATGTGTTTCTTGAGGATCTCGATGATCTTAGTTGCGACTTCGTCCATTTTTCTTTTCTACCCCTGTTGCTTTAAGAGCCGGGGCCCTTCGATACTTGAAACCAACTTTAATTTCAGGGCCATGTGTCCCCATTACTTGGGCGTCACATATCCCTAAACGTTATCCAAGTCCAGCCGCCTGGCGGGCCCTGTGTTCGTGTACTATCGGCCTTTTACCGCAAAAAGTGTGCCGAATAAGTTCCCTCGGCAACAGTCTGGGGTTTGTCCACTAAAGAGACCGCGGGGCCAAGCTGGCATTGAAACGTAAAAAAGTGTTCAATAAGACTCGGGTGGAATGGACAAAAATAAACTGTATACAGATTTTAATACCCTTTCAGTCCATCCCGATTGGAACACAGATAAACTCAACAAAATCGGTACCTTGGGAGAACAACTTCGAATGACGACACCACAGGGAACCGCGAAAAATTCCGGCGAATCGAGTGCCAATCCCTCTAATGAAGGGTACCCTTGGCTGCGCCGGTATCCCAAAGATGTGGCGTGGGATCAGACTTTCGTACCGCGTCCCCTGCCCGATCTCATGGACGAAGCCGTTATTAAATATGGCAGTTTACCCTGCACCACCTTTCTCGGAAAATCACTATCGTATGCCGAAATAGGACGCTTGGTGGAGCACACTGCCGCAGGCCTGCAGAAGAAGGGTGTTAAAAAAGGGACACGTGTTGGCCTGTTTCTACCCAACTGCCCCACTTTCGTTATTTATTACTTCGCCATTCTTAAGGCTGGCGGCACCGTCGTTAACTTTAATCCGCTCTACACTATCGAAGAATTGGCCGGCCAAGCCAAAGACAGCGGTACAGACATCATGGTGACCCTCGATCTCAAGCAGTTGTTTGAGAAAGTTGAGGGCCTGGTTGCAATTGGCGCGCTGAAGCAAATCATCGTCGCATCGTTTCCAGCACTGCTGCCTGCCGCCAAATCCGTCCTCTTCAAAATATTTAAAAGCGGTGATATCGCGCATCCAAAATCGTCGAGTGTTTCAAGCGCCGTAATCTACGATGCAGACTTGATTGGATCGGGTGATAAACCATCTCCGGTACAGATCTATCCTGAAAAGGACGTCGCGGTACTGCAGTACACCGGCGGTACAACCGGCACGCCGAAGGGGGCGATGCTCAGCCACGCCAACCTTTATGTCAACGTTCTCCAAGTGAACTCCTGGACGCCAGAACTGCGCGATGGTGAAGAACGGGTCATGGGCGTGCTGCCATTCTTTCATGTGTTTGCAATGACGGTTGTCATGAACTTTGCCATCGCCAAAGGTTCAGAGATGATCATCATGCCACGCTTCGTGCTTGATGATGCCCTCAAGCTCATTCATGCATCCAAGCCAACTGTGATGCCGGGTGTGCCGACCCTATTCAACGCAATGTGTAATCATCCAAAGGTCGAAAAGTATGATTTGTCGTCGCTGCGCTTTTGCTTGTCGGGTGGCGCGGCCCTGCCGGTCGAAGTCAAACAGAACTTCGAGACAATAATACCATCCGGAAAAGTCGTCGAAGGTTACGGGCTTTCGGAAACATCACCAGTCGCGACCTGCAATCCAATTGACGGACCGATCCGCAAAGGCTCGATCGGCATGCCGATGCCGGGTACTATTCTGTCTCTTCGCGATCTTGCTGACCCAACAAAGGAGGTTCCGCTTGGCGAAAAAGGTGAGATCTGTATCAAAGGCCCACAGGTGATGCTGGGCTATTGGAACCAGCCAGAAGAAACTAAAAACGCCTTCGTCGGTGATTTTTTCCGCACAGGCGACGTCGCCCGCGTAGATGAAGACGGTATGTTTTATATCGAAGATCGCATCAAAGATCTCATCATCTCGAACGGCTACAACGTGTATCCTCGGCGCATCGAAGACGCAATTTACACGCACTCTGCCGTGGAGGAAGTGACCGTCATCGGAATTTCAGATCCAGAACGTGGCGAGGCACCGAAAGCGTTTATTAAGCTGAAAGCCGGCATGCCAGCGACAACACAAGATATTTTTGCTCACTTAGTGCCTAAATTATCCAAGATTGAAATGCCCGCTGAGATCGAGTTCCGCGATAGCCTTCCGAAAACAATGATCGGGAAGCTGTCAAAGAAAGAACTGAAAGAGGAGGCTTAAAACTTGGCTTGGGGATCCCCCCGACCTAAGCCTGCCGAGGGAGTAACGCGTCATGACGATCCGAGAACCGGAAACGAATACCGCGACCAAACCCACAGATGACTTGACTGTGAACCGGCCCTGCGAAGGCACGTCAATCAACATTGACGAGCCAGAATCAACTTTCACAATTGGAGAACTAGCAGAAGAGTTTACAATAACAACGCGAGCTATCAGGTTCTATGAAGCTCGCAGTCTGATTTCACCACGCCGGGTTGGTGCCAGCCGAGTTTATTCAAAGCGTGACCGCGCGCGCTTAAAACTTATAATGCGTGGGAAAAACCTTGGCTTCTCACTTGAAGACATCGGCGAGTATTTGTCGCTCTATGATACGGATCCATCACAACAGGCTCAAACGGAATTGCTGCTGGATCGAGTTGAGGAGTCCATCGTAAATCTCGAGAAAAAGCGTGCCGACCTAGACCGTACACTTGAGGACCTACGCGGCCTCCAAGAACGATGCCTCGATCATATGCAGTCGATCGTCGGCAAGGGTTAGCGATAGAGATCCGATCGTGTTGGTGGTAGGGCTGGTGGGCGCTTTGCGTTTTTCGATCCAAGCGTTTGATAAAGGCGTAATGTACCACGCGAGAATGCCAAAGACACGCCGGCCAAATACGCAACCCAAATGCGATACTTCTCTTCGCTAACATGTTGTAGCGCCTCAACCTTGCGGTCGGTCAATCGCTCACACCAAAGTTTACATGTGCGGGCATAATGCAGCCGCCAGGCTTCAACGTCCTGTACTTCAAAGCCTGCACGCTCCATCGCATAAATCGTACTGCCGATGTCATCCAGCTCACCGCCAGGAAAGATGTACTTAGCAATCGCGCGTTGTTCGGGGCGCATACGACGTCGGCCAAGCAACTTCTTTTTCGGTGCACGGCGTGAAATGGCATGGTTGAGAAACAAACCATCTTCGCTCAGAAGGCTGCGTACGTGGTTCATGTATTTCGGAATGTTCTTAAGGCCAATGTGTTCGTACATACCAATTGAAGCGATTTTATCGTACGTTCCAGTGAGCTCGGAATAGTCCTTCAGCTCAATAGAAACGCAGCCCTCCAAACCCAATGCTTTGATTCTATTTTGCCCGTATGCAAGCTGCTCTTCAGACAATGTCACGCCATGTGCGATGGCACCGTGATACTTGGCAGCATGACAGATAAGACCACCCCACCCTGCCCCGATATCCAAGAACCGATCGCCAGGCTTCAGTCGTAGTTTACGGCAAACCATTTCCAATTTGTCGTACTGCGCCGTGTCGAGATTGTTTTCCCAGTTAGTGTAGTAGGCACAGGAATAGACCATCTCTAGGTCGAGAAACAGTGCATAGAATTCGTTCGATAGATCGTAGTGAAACTGAATGTAGTCTTTGTTGTCTTTTGTCTCGCGTTTGCGGCCCGTGATCTCACCGTCAAAACCGCCAGTCTCTTCGACAACAAGCGGGGCTTTGGCAAACAGAAACGGGGACAACTTTGCCATGATGGAAAGCGTGTCGCGCTTGCGAAATTTCACGGAACGATTCCGATTATTCAACTGCTCGCCGAGATCAATGATCGTACCACCGGAAAAATCGATGCTTTTATCAACGTAGTGTTGAATGAAATTGTCCAACGTCGGCCACCGCACCAGCGCTGTGATGACCTCAGGGCGCGCAATGTAAATCTCGAATGGCCCAGTGACATTGGCACCAAGCGGATAAACCGAGCCGTCCCACAACCGAATGGACGCGTTGAGGTTTAACCGCTCGCCAAACTCCGCAATCAGCTTCTTTGCC
>JAJFFR010000130.1 GCA_021776555.1 Robiginitomaculum sp. | reverse complement strand
ACCGCTTGGCGGAACCGTGGGCAGTTTGACCACCGCCTTGGACAATGCATTTGGCGCCACGGCCTCTGTGACTTTTTCCGGCGGTTCCCTGTCCTTAGATGCAGCGGGGACCAATGGGATCGGATTTTTACAAGACGCCACAACACCATCAGATCGGGCCGGACGTTCTTTTGCTTCGTTTTTTGGGGTGAATGAGTTGGTCAGCAGTAGCAACCCGGCATTTTTTGCAACCGGATTATCTGGCGCTGATGCTCACGGGTTTACGGCTGGAGAAACCTTGCAGTTCAAGGTTACGGCAGCCGATGGACGAGCCGCTGCTGATATCTCAGTAAACATCGTAGGTGCCAGTTTCAATGACATATTGACCGCATTAAATGACCCAGCTTCCGGCTTGGGCAGATTTGTTACCTTTAGTTTCGACAGCGATGGTCGACTGTCATCCACTCCAATTGCCGGTACAGAAGGTTATTCAGTTGATCTAGCTACCGACACCACACAGCGGGTCGGTTCAAATGTTTCCTTCTCGCAATTGTTCGGATTGGGTGAAGGCGCCAAAGCTGGCCGGGCTTCTGGGTTTACTCTCCGCAATGATATATTGCAAAACCCAGATCTGTTGGCACTTGGAAAATTGGAAATCACTGCGGCTACAGTGGTCGGAGATTTTGTAGCTGGCAAAGGTGATGGTCGGGGTGGATTTGCCATCCAGCGCGCTTTGGAAACTGCCCGACAATTTCAAAGTGCTGGCTCACTTTCGGCTGCTTCTTCAACCTTAACTGATTTTTCCGGACGCTTTGCGGTGACCACCGGCACACGAGCCGCTAATGCGGAACGCGAGGCCACGACCGCCCTTTCTTTAAGCACCGAGGCCGATTTGCGCCGCGCCAATGTCGAAGGGGTCAATATCGACGAAGAATTGGCCAATATGACCCTGTTCCAACAATCATATAACGCGGCGGCCCGATTGATCCAGGCTGCACGGGAACTTAACGACACACTTTTGAGCATTATATAGGCCGATATTCATGACCCGTATTTCCACCACACAAGCCAACCTTTCCGCGCTCAACCACTTACTGCGTAATCAAACCGACTTGGTGGATGCACAAAATCAGGTTTCGTCCGGCAAAAAGGCCACTGATCTAAAAGGTTTGGTCAAGGAGTTAGGAACCATCAATGCAGCAAGGTCTGTCATTAGCCGGTCAGAAAGCGCCGTAGAACGGATCAAGGAACTGGAACCTAAACTAAGCGTGCAAGACGCCGCGCTTGGGCAAATATCTAGTGCCGCAGATCAAATTCGTCAAAACCTGATCGGTAGTCTCGGATTGGATGATGGTTTGAATCTTATGCAGAATTTAGAAGCCGCATTTGGCGAGATTACTGTCGCCTTAAATCAAAAATTTAATGGCAGATCATTGTTTGGCGGGACCAAAGTTGATGCGGAACCATTTACGGCCAAAACACTGGATGATGTGGCAGCAGCAGCGGCGGTCAGTGATTTATTCCAAAACGCTTCAGTCAAACCTGTCAGCCGAATTGACGATGGTTTGACTTTGGAAACCGGATTTCTAGCCGATGATGTTGCCACCGATTTAATGACCATCATTAAAGCGATCAAGGATTTCAACGATGGCGCGGGCGGGCCATTTACAGATAGTATTGATGCCACACAACGGGCCTTCATCCAGGCGCAATTGGCGGCGATTACTCCGGCGCTTGATGCGATCAATCAAGTGCAGGGTAAAAATGGCCTCTTGCAAAAGCAATTGGAAACCACACAAGCCCGCGAGGAAGATCGGCAGATATTGCTCACCGGAGTTATCGGTGATCTAGAAGATGCAGACTTGGCTGAAGCGGCTAGCAGATTGCAACAAGCGCAGACTGCGGTCGAAGCTTCGGCCCGCACGTTTAATATCTTAAGTAATGTGAGCTTGCTCAATTTCATACGTTAAAAAATGACATGATTTCGACGGCTTAAACCTCAATGCCGCTTGCCGGTCAGCGTTCCGGCCCAAAGGCTGGGCAACATCAATACGAACCATGCAACCCGGTACCAAACAGGCATGGGCACCTCGCCGGTGATTTCCAGCCAAAGTGGCGGCAGGGCAAGTAGCATCCACAACACAAACAGGCCAGCAATCCACAGCTTTGCAAACCGTGCTGGAGCATGGCGCACAATCCGGCCCAAAACATAGCCCGCAACGTAAAACCCCAATAGTTCAATCGCCAGTCTTGTACTCAATGCCGCTGTCACCGAACCTTGAAACAAGTTGATCTCATACAATTTTCGAAACAGGTAGAGAGCAAAAGTTATCCAAACTTTTAAGGCCAATGCCCCGGCAATCACCGAGATAAACGTCAAGAATATGGGTTGCACTCGAATAACCCGGCCGACCAAGGCAGGGGTAGAGAGTAACACCTGGGACCAATACCAGCGCCGTGCTTTATCTGCCCCAGAATGGGCATATTGATCAACAAATTCCTCTTCCATATCCCCGAGCATGGCATCAGCAAATGCAGTGGGTGCCAACAGACGTAACCAGTTTTTTGCAAACTGTGGGGGCGTGGGATGAATGGCCTTTTCCGGGTCCATATCAACGGCAAATCCCGTAAGCATTTCGGATAGCTAATCCTTCAGTCATCGCTTGAATACCTTGCAAGGAATGACGCAGACTATGGGAGCCTTTGGCCTCGATTTGATATTGACGACGCGCTCGACCACCGCGTTTAGCCGTTGCTTCTCCGAGGCGGGAACGAACCAGCTCCTTTTTTTCCATGCGATCCAAAGTGGTGTAAAGCGCCCCTACTGCCACATCCCGCTTGGCCCGTTGTTCTATTTGCACCCGAATGGCTGCCCCATCGGCAACACCACCCAATCGGACCAATGCAGCCAAAATCAAGAACTCAAACTCGCCCAAATTGCGTTGTTTATTTTTTGGGTTGCCAATCATTTGCTTTCCTATTTATACTACATTGTAGTTGATTGTGAATAAATCAACAAGCCTTGTTTCAATCGGAGAGTAACAAAATGCAATCGTCATTCCAACAATATGTCAAATCCAGTGCGCTGGTGATCTGCCTGTTGACCAGCACTGGCGCGGCCTATGCTGCCACGGACAGTTATGACATTGATCCGGGGCATACCCATATTTCATTTACGGTTGAGCGATTTGGATTTGCCAAAACTTTGGGAATTTTTCCTGATAGTTCTGGAACGTTAGTCATTGATCAGGAACACCCTGAAAACAGCTCAGTTTCGGCCAAAGTACAAACCGCTAGCGTTTGGAGCGGCTTGGCGGCAAGGGATGATGCCATACATAGCAAGTTTTGGTTAAACACCAAAAACTTTACTGAAATATCCTTTCAATCCACCAAAGTTGAATTGACCGGAGAGACCAGCGCAAATGTTTCTGGAAACTTGACCCTATGGGGTGAAACTCATCCGGTGGTTTTTGCAGCAACTTTGAACAAGATCGGGCCGGATCGTACAGCCAAAGGTAAAGGGGCCATTGGTATGAGTATTAGCGGCCAGATATTACGCTCTGATTTTGGAAACAAGACAGCCATTCCGATGGTTGGTGATCAGGTCAACATTCAAATCGAAATGGTCGCTCATCTGAAATAATCAACCAGCCGCCGTAAGGAACGGCTGGTTTTGATCAAAGCAACAAACGAGTTTGGTTTACAGCCCAGGTAGTTTTATCCGGTTGCCATCTTTACGAATGGTCACATCCTTACCGCCGGTTGCGTTCAAGCCAACATTCTTGCGGCGCAACCGTTCGGCCTCGGCATCGGCATCCAACATGGTCCCATCTTCGATATAAGTATCACCGCCGCGCCAGAACAAAATCCGATTGGCGAAACCCAGTGGTTTGTTCACCTGTCGGTTGGTTTCTGAATCCAATCTTGCGCGAATTGCGCTGCTGGATAAATCCCCCTTGGCGGAGGCCACCAAGACCTGTTCGCCCACCGATGCGGCGGCGCTACCATCGCCACCCAACAAAGCAACACGGGCCGCTTGTGAGGCTTGCAAATCCTGCGGACGCGGATCACCGGGCCGTGGTGGCGTCAAATTATATTCAGGCGGAATGGACAAGGGCGCTTTGGTCAAAACCCGAAATTCATCAGGTCCATTTCCTCTGCCCGCACGGTTAGAGCTACAAGCACTGGCGGCCAAACTTGCAACCATCACGATCATGATGGATTTGGAAAACTGTTTCATCGGAACTTCACTCCTGCGGTTGAACCGGGATCCATACCCGGCGCTCGCCCTGCGCCCAACACCATCATACACGTTTTCGGCGCGGCTCAAGAAAAAATGCTTCAAGTAAGATCAGAAAAACTCCGATATTGATCGCGGCATCGGCAATGTTAAATACCCAGACAAAATGTATATCACTGAAATTGATAAAATCGACCACTTTGCCAAACCGGATACGGTCCACCAAATTACCCACCGCACCGCCAATAATCAGCCCTAAGGCTGCGGCCAGTGTTTTGTTATCGGCCCGCGCCAGCCAAACAGTCATCAAGATAATGATGCCCAAGGCAAAGCCGGACAACACGATCCGTCCCAGATCTGAGTCTGCCTGAAACAAGCCAAAGCTAACACCGCGATTCCACACGAAAGTGAAATCCATAATTGGTGACAATTCCAGATGCCCGCCCGGCAAGTTATTCAGCTTCAACCCGCTCAAAATCCAAATTTTGGATGCTTGGTCTAGCAAGATCACCAGCGCCGCCAGCGAAAATCCGATCAGGCCATATCGGTTAGAATTATCCATTGGCAGCATCCCATTCGATGACGGCACGCGCATCACGCGGTGTAATATCCGGATAGGCTGGGTCGGCAGTTGTCGGATCAAACATTTTCCACGAACGGGCGCATTTTACACCCTCGGCCATGACCGGCTCGACTGATACGCCTGGCACATCTTCCAGCAAGAACCCTTGCGAATTTCCGCTCCCAGTCTGCAAAACCATACCACTGGTAATGCAAACATCGGCAAAAAACTGTTCTGTGTCCCCTTCGGCCATTTTTGCAATCGATGCCAGATCATCAGCACCGGCTAGAGAGACAATTGGCGCGCTTTGTAAGGATGATCCCATTCGCTTTTCGCGCCGCTCCACTTCCAGCGCACCTAACACCACTTTGCGTACCTTTCGGATGGCCGCCCAATGTCCGGCCAATTCCGGGTCACTCCAACTCGCATCAACTTTGGAAAAATCATGCAAATGTACTGAATCCGTTTCCGACGGAAACCGGTTGAGCCAAGTTTCTTCGGTGGTAAAGGGCAGGGTCGGCGCTAGCCAACGCACCACCGAATGAAAGACTTTATCCATCACATAAAGCGCCGCTTTGCGGCGCGGCTCATTCAGCGGATCGCAATAGAGCGAATCTTTTCGGATATCGAAAAACAGTTGCGAAAGATCAGCATTGCAAAAGGTGAAAATGGCCCCGAACACACCTTTATAATCAAAATTGCGGTATCCGGTTTTTACTTGCTCATCCAACTCGACCAAGCGGTGCAGGATCAAACGTTCCAGACTGGGCAGGTTGGCTACGTCCATCTCTTCACCCGGCTCATATTCGGCCAGCGCACCTAAAAGATAACGTAGGGTGTTTCTGATTTTCCGGTAGCTATCTGCTGCCGTTTTCAGGATTTCATCGCCAATCCGCAAGTCTTCCTGATAGTCAGATGATGCGGTCCACAATCGCAGAATTTCGATACCATATTGGCGTGCCACGTCCTCTGGCACCATAGTATTGCCCAGCGACTTGGACATTTTACGACCGTCTTCCGCCATAATGAAACCATGGGTGACGACCTTGTTATAGGGCGCACGCCCGCGCGTGCCACAGCTTTCCAGCAAGGAGCTTTGGAACCAACCCCGGTGCTGGTCTGAACCTTCCAGATAGACATCGGCCGGCCATTGTTGGTCTTCGCGATCTTCCAAGGTGAAGGCATGAGAGCAACCACTATCAAACCAAACGTCCAGAATATCGGTGATTTTTTCGTAAGTTTCCCAGTCGTCGACCAAGCCTTTCAAAAACCGTTCCTGCGCGTTTTCAGCGACCCACGCATCGGCCCCTTCCGCTTCGATCGCCGCAATAATCCGGGCATTTACCTCGCGGTTTTGCAAATACTCGCCGGTGCCTTGGCGCACAAACAAGGTCAAAGGCACACCCCAAGCACGCTGGCGTGAGATCAGCCAATCGGGCCGATCCGCAACCATAGCACCGATCCGGTTGGCACCACGCGGTGGGAAAAATTCTGTTTCTTTCAAGGCGGCCAGAGCTTTACCCCGTAGGCCTTCCGCGCCCTTGTCATCTTCCATCGGGATGAACCATTGTGGTGTATTTCGAAAGATCACCGGCGCTTTGGAACGCCATGAATGAGGATAGGAGTGCGTGATGCGACCGCGTGCCAATAAGGCACCGGTTTCGGTCAATTTGGCCAGAACCGCTGCATTGGCCTTGCCGTCCTGTCCGGTTTTCTTGCCCGTGGTGCGGATTATATCCAGCCCAGCAAACAATGGGACATGGTCGTAATAAACTCCATCTGGCCCGACAGTTTCAGGAATATCTCGATAGCCATTGGCTAGCCAGACATCATAGTCTTCGGCACCATGACCCGGCGCAGTGTGGACAAAGCCGGTACCGGCTTCTTCGGTTACGTGATCTCCCTCCAACAGGGGCACATCAAAATCATAGCCTTCACCGGTAAACGGGTGGGCGCAGATCAAACCAGTCGGGTCCACATCACCAAGCCTTGTTGCATCGCTGATTTTTGCAGTTTTTGCGACATCGTCCCACAAACTATCTGCCACAATCAGTTTTTCCCCGACGACCGACCACGGGGTAAATTCACTGTCGTCAATTGCCGTTACTTCATACAGGCCGTAAGGGATTTTTTTGGAATAAGACACGGCGCGGTTTGCCGGAATCGTCCATGGGGTCGTGGTCCAAATCAACACCGAAGCCCCATCATGCACGCCGCCTTGCACGGCAAAGCGAACCCAGATTGTCGTGCTGACATGATCGGCATATTCCACTTCAGCCTCGGCCAAAGCGGTTTGTTCCACTGGCGACCACATGACCGGTTTTGAACCGCGATACAGCTTGCCAGCTTCAGCAAATTTCAGAAACTCGGATGCAATGCGCGCCTCGGATGAATAGGCCATGGTGGTGTACGGGTTATCCCAATCAGCAAACACGCCCAACCGCTTGAACTCTTCGCGTTGAACATCCAACCAGTGCGCCGCGTAAGCACGACACTCAGCCCGAAATTCATTGATGGGAACATCGTCCTTGGCTTTGCCTTTTTTGCGATAGCCCTCTTCGACTTTCCATTCAATCGGCAGACCATGACAATCCCACCCCGGCACAAATGAGGCATCATATCCCATCATCTGGTGCGACCGCACCACGAAGTCTTTTAGGATTTTATTGAGCGCAGTACCCAAATGCACATGGCCGTTGGCGTACGGAGGGCCATCATGATAGGAAAATTTCTCTCTGCCTTTGGAATTTTTGCGAATTTCCACATAGATATCCAGTTGTTGCCAACGGGCAATCCATTCAGGTTCGCGTTTGGGCAGTCCAGCCCGCATTGGAAAATCTGTTTTGGGTAACACAAGCGTTTCGCGATAATCGCGCCCGCCGGTCGGAGCGTTGGTTTTGTTGTTCATGGGAACCAGTCTAATTTTGCAGGAAAAAGGTATCGAGGTATGGGTTTAATCCGGTCCTGATCATATTGATCAGACCGGGATGATAATTCGAACCCCTGATTTTTTTTGAACCCCAAACATGCAATCTGCCTATCAGGTCGAACCGGCCCGGTCCACCTGCAAATAGCGGGTTGTGGCGGTAACCGCTGTATCTATATCCAAGCCAATCTGAGCCTGCAGAGCCGCAAGTCCATCAAATTTTTTCTCGTCGCGAATAAACTCCAACAACGATACTTTGAGCACCCGCCCGTACAAATCACCAGTAAAGTCAAACAAATGGATTTCCAGTCGTTCGTCTTTACCTTCAAGAGTTGGTCGCACACCGATATTAACTACACCGGGCAATAGCGGCCCCTCGCCTTCTATCTGTGCAAATGCAGCGTAAACACCAAACCGTGGCCGCAAATAGTCAGCAAGAGAAAGATTAGCGGTTGGCACGCCAATGGTGCGCCCACGCTGTTGGCCAAATTCAACCCGGCCTTCGAGTGTCCACAATCGTCCTAAAATCGCGCTGGCCGCATCACAATTTCCGTCCTGCAAGGCTTCGCGAACCCGGGTCGAAGAAAACCGGTGTTCGCTACCAGCCAGTTTCACCGCATCCACACCAAACCCAAATTCTTCACCCAATGCGCTTAACGAGCTAACGGTGCCCATGCGGTCTTTGCCAAAGTGATAGTTCTCACCGACGCTCACATGGCGGATACCCAACCCGTCATGCAACACATCACGCGCAAATTCGCGGTCCGTCATCAAGCTCATCGCCCGATCAAACGGCAACATGTAAAGCAATTGCGCGCCCAAGCCTTGTATTGAGTCAGCCCGCGCCGCATCGCTTTGTAAACGAGATGGCGGAGCAGATGGCATAAAAAACTGCTTCGGGTGCGGGTGAAATACCGCAACACCCAACGGGCATGACAATTGATTGGCGGCACGAGCAGCCGAAGCAATCACTTCACGGTGCCCCTTGTGAACACCATCAAAATTGCCCAACGCGATAGCCGCGCCACGGTTCTCAGCGTCCAATTTTTTGTATTGATCGAGGATTTGCATCGGTTTTACTTATTGCCCATCATTTACGGACGTGCATCGACCATCACGCCGGCTTTGCCTTTGGCAATTACCGTTTCGCCAACCATGCAACGGACATCAAGTGTCACCCGGCGGCGGCGCACGTTTACATCATCGACCGTTGCCCTTGCCAAAACCGTGTCCCCGATCCGCACCGGCGCGCGGAATTTCAACTCTAGCGTGGTAAAAACTGCGCCCGGCCCAGGTAAATCATTACCCAGGATCGCTGAGATATAGGACGCGGTTAATGCGCCGTGGGCGATCCTGCCGCCAAACGGTGTGGTTTTGGCATATTCCTCGTCCATATGCAGGGGATTATAGTCCCCTGAAATGCGGGCGAAATCTGCCACGTCCTGCTCTGATACGGTGTGCGAAACCTCGCGCATCATACCGACTTCCAGATCTTCAATATAAAATCCGTGCTCAACTTTTTTTGTCATAAGTGAAGGCGTATCCATGTGGTGCCGGTTTCGTTCCGACTGATGCACATTTTCGCTGGAAATCCGCACGGTTGCAACCGCGAAGCTGCAATGATTTTCATCTGATTCAAATTTTCCTCAAAAAACCCTTCGGCATCAAGAAAAAATTTATAGGTCTGAACTAGTTTACCGCCAACAGATCGGTGAAACGGATGGGGAAAGCATGACTGGGAATACGACATTATCGGCCAAAACCATACTTGTGGCAGAAACCCAGCCATTCTTGCGTTCAATTATTGTCGATATTTTACGTAATATCGGGATCACTAAAATTCACACGGCTGGCTCCTGTGCCGAAGCCGTGACCCAGATCAGAACTTGGCTACCAGATGCTGTGATCATGGACTGGAACCTAAAAGGTGGCACCGGGGTGAAGTTGGCCGACTGGATCCGGACCGGCAAAAACAGCCCCAATCCGGAATTGCCAATTGTCATTGTAACCGGTGACACGTCCCAAGAAAAAATTCTAGAAGCCCGAGATTGCGGCATTGATGAGATCATCGTCAAACCCGTTGTCCCAAAAGCGGTTATCTCAAGGGTGAAATTATTATTTATGGCCAAGCGAGACTTTGTCAGCAGCCACAGCTTTATTGGTCCGGATCGCCGCCGCCGAGAAAATGAAAATTACAAAGGTTCAAAACGCCGATTAAAAGACGCATCAGAAAATGTTTCAACTTCTATTGATGTGGGTTTTCTGGCTAAAGCTGACAAAATTCAATCCTTATTGAAAGAGATGGATGTCAATGATCGTGGCTCTGTCATGAACCTTTATCGCGCCTCACAAGATTTGTGGGAGGAAGCCGCTGAACAAGAAGACAATCATCTCGAAGAAATTGCCAAATCATTGGTTGGCTATGTGCAGGCAATGGGTGCTTCCGGCAAACTGGACACCAAAGTAGTCGCCAAACACATTGTTGCGATTCACCGATTAAATGACCTGATCGAACAGGGAAATACAGATCCCTCCTCCATGTTAAATAAACTCAAAATGCATGTTACCGATCAAATTTCCAATTCGCAGGCCGCATAAATGTCAAAGCAATTAACCGAGATTTTACACGCATGCTCTATGAGCATCACGTTGGGTAATCCCCAAAATAAACCATGCCAGAACAAAGGCACTTCGTTTTGAGCCAGTTTGAAAAGAAAATTAGCCAAAGCACGTTTCTGATTGTCGACGATCAGGACTTTTTGTGCGGTGTGTTGGCTGACCTGTTGCGTGGTTTTGGGGCATATGATTCTCACATTGCCAAAAATGGAGCCGAAGCAATTGAGATGCTGACAACTCTCAACCCTGATATTATTTTCACCGACCTGAACATGGCGCCTGTGAACGGATTCGAATTGACTAAGTGGGTGCGTAGACATCCCGACAGCCGCAACCCAGAAGTTCCCATTGTGATGCTAACCGGTGAATCAGATTTGAAAACCATTTATGGTGCCAGAGATTGCGGCGTTTCCGAACTGATCATCAAGCCGGTAATTCCGCAGCAGGTATTGGCTCGGTTATATTCGATAGTTACCGCACCTCGGGATTTTATCAGAGCCGAAAATTATGTTGGCCCGGACCGGCGACGCAAAAAAGACCCTGCGTATAAAGGTGAACTTCGAAGAGCTTGCGATCCAATGGAGATTGACGAAGCAAGTGAAGAGGCCAAACAGGCCGGCGAAGGCATCCGCACCTTGGTCTTGTCTTTGGTTGAATCAGTGGCCGAATTTGACCCAAAATGCAAAGATAGCTTGAACCATTTGCTGGAAAATATCACCCACCTTAAACAACTCGCCGTTAAGTCTAACAATCCATCGGTGGCCAAAGCAATTTCATCGTTGGAATCCTACATTACCGCCATGGGATTAAATGGAGAGTTGTTACCGGCGCTGCTGCGTGACCATTTGGAATGTATTGCTACATTGAGTTTTCCTGGCGCAGTGAATTCAGATGTCAGCGAAGGCATGATCCAAAATTTACGCCAATCCGTGGCCAGCAATCTTCAAGATGCGCGCCAAGCCTAATTTTTCCAAAAAAAGACCAAACCGCCCTTAACCTTAACAGTGTTTTCACTGGATGCGGGTACAACAGGGTAAATTCAGAGCAAAACTGCCTGAATAAGCAACAGACCCGAATAAACGGGCGTGAATGGATGGAGTATTATTGATGGCTGTCGATATGAATATGCCGGTTCTTGTGGTCGATGACTACAAAACCATGTGCCGTATTATGCGGAACCTGCTCAAACAACTTGGGTTTGCCAATGTAGATGAAGCGGCAGACGGGGCGGAAGCCTTGCAAAAAATGCAAAGTGGTGAGGAATTTGGACTGGTCATCTCTGATTGGAACATGGAGCCGATGACCGGCTACGAACTGTTGAAGCAGGTACGCAGTGATGAAAAATTAAAAGGCACGCCATTCATCATGATCACCGCTGAATCCAAAACGGAAAATGTAATCGCGGCCAAACGGGCGGGCGTGAACAATTATATCGTAAAGCCGTTTAATGCAGCAACTTTGAAGGCCAAAATGTCTTCAGTGCTTGGTGATTTTTGATTGTAATTGTTTGGGGAAGAAGACCATGCCAGCATTTGACGTAGCTAACCGAATTCGCGATGCACTTGATGACATCAAGGCGGCCGATTTGGACGATCCAAGGTTGATGGAAGTACTAAGTTTGGCCGAAAATTTGGTCGATACCATGAAGATATTTTTTGGTTCGATGGATCATTCGATCATTGATGAATTCAAACATATTGCTCAGTATATCAATCGGACGCGCGAAGAAATTGCCGAACTGCGCCCCAATGACATTCATGGCTCACGCATCCCGACAGCCGGTGCAGAACTGGAAGCTGTGGTTGGAGATACCGAGCGTGCTACCGAAAACATCATGACCTTGGCTGAAGGTATCATGGCGGCTGACGCCAGTGACCCGGCAGCTTATAAAGAACAAGTCGACAATGCCATGATGCAAATGATTGAAGCCTGTTCGTTTCAGGACATTACGGGTCAGCGCGTATCAAAAGTGGTGGCAACTCTGTCCCATATTGAAGAACGTGTTTCGAGATTTTCCGAAGTTATGGGCGTGCTGGATGCTGAAAGCGAGCAATCTGACAAGGAAAAATGGCAATCCGAGAACCTATTAAATGGCCCGCAACTTGATGGGCCAGCTACGGGGCAGGATGCAATTGACGCTTTGTTTGATGGGGAAACCACCGAAGAAGCCTTAGGCCAAGACGACATTGACAGCATGTTTGACTAAAACTGACCGGCTTCACGCCCGGTAATATCAGTTCCAAATCAACCCGGGTGCGCCATAGCGCGCTCGGGTTTTTTCTTGGGCCAAATCATTTGCCAATTGTTGCGGGTCCAATTTCCCATCATCGGTCAATGTAATTTCATGGATACCGGTGGCTACAAACAGGCAGTCTATCGCAGCATTCTGTGCGCCTTTGACATCGGTTGCCGGCCCATCACCAATGGCCAACACCTTCTTTCGGTCTACCGGCTTGCCCTGCAAACGGGTAATTTCATCGAAACATAAATCGTAGATTGGCAGATGCGGTTTGCCTGCGTAAAGCACCTGCCCGCCCATCTGCGCATACCGCTCAGCCAAAGCGCCACCGCACCAAATACGCCGATTGCCAATCAGCACCACAATGTCGGGATTGGCACAAACGATCGGTAAGTCCAACTCTTTGGCCCGGCGCAGTAATTTTGTATAATTATCTGGCGTTTCGGTCAGGTCATCAACCAACCCGGTGCAGGAAACAAACGCTGCTTTTTCCAGCTCTGCTGTCTCAAGTCCCAGCCCCTCATACAAGGGCAAATCCTTAGTGGGACCCAAAATATAGACCGGACCCGGAGCGCGAGCCGCCAACGCAGCTCGCGTCGCATCGCCCGACGTTACAATGGCATCAAAACAATCATGACTGACCCCAATATGCTCCCATTGCGCCGGAATTTCCGAGGCCGGGCGCGGTGAATTGGTGATCAAGATCACCGGGCCACGTTCTTGGCGAAACCGTATCAGCGCGTCAATGCTGGCGGTAAATGGCTCATGTCCATTGTGGATCACGCCCCAAACATCACACAATACTGTGTCATACTGGTCGGTGATTTCTGACAAGCCTGTGATGATTTTGGGTAAGTACTTCATGGAATTATCTGGAACAATCAGGCCAGTACCAGATTGAAGTTCTCGCGTTTTAACCGAGGTTCTACTGTCATGTTGATCAAGTCATCTGCTCCAATTTCCCGTAACAATTTATGTCCGGTCGCCAAATCATCACCGGTCAGGGATTGCAGATGGTCTAACACCCTTTGCAGCATCCACAGGCAAAATGGGAATACGCCTCGATCTTCTTCGACGCCACCAATGGTGTATTTATGAAAACCAGTAAGGCGCGGCAGCTCTTTTGTTTCTGGGTTATCACCGACCCACTTTTGCAAGTCAGCCAAGCTGGCTTGCAAAATCGGCAATTGTTCCTGAGCAAATATTTTTAAGATTGGCACAAGGGTATCCGGGATCTGATCATCTGCCAAAAATTCACCGCTCAAAGCATGTTGCGGCGCGTGCGTCCGCCGACACCAATCGGCGACGCGCGGTGCAATTTTTTCCATTTTTTCACCAGAAGCCGGGTCGCGATAATTATGGGCATACAGCGGTCCCAGCAGGCCAAAATCGCCAACGGATGGGCGCGAACCCAACAGGAAATCATGCTTGGCCAGATGGGTATTAAAGGCCTGCAAAAAGACTTCGTACGTTGCTTCGATGGCTGGTCTAGTTTTTTCAGTAATTCCTAAAAATGGCAAGCTACCTTTGAACCGTTCAGCCCGCGCTCTACCCTGCTTATACCGTTCTTCTTTCGGTAGGTCAGGAAAAGCAGTATTGCCAAATTCCTCATAAGCAAAGTCCTCATTATAGGTCCAGCGATAGTGCATGGCCGAAATCAGCAACCATTCGTCACCGAACAGCTCCATGATCAAAGCGGCCAGTTTCTGCACAGGACCGTTTGGATAAATCGACGGTCCTGGTTCATGTGCTTCCACATAATCAATGATGTCAGAGGTATCCTGCACCGTCTGGTCATCTGGTGTGATCAGCACTGGAACAACTGGCCAGCCGACCCGAGGCAGGATCACGTCCTTGTATACCTCGGCATTGGAAAGCACCTCGGTAAATGCCACGTTTTTCCAACGCAGATAGCCGCGCGCTTTGCCGGAATATAAAGAAAAAGGCGCGGCAATCAGCTGATAGGACATGATCGTTACGCCGCTTTGTCTTTGCCAAAGCGTCCGTAAAACGTCTCACCATTTTTAGCCATTTCACGAAGCAGGTCCGGCACGTCATAAGAGCCGTCCATATCCTTGGCCAATTCATCAGCCCGTGCCACAAAAGCGGCGACGCCCATGGTATCGATGTAGGACAGAACTCCGCCGGTATAGGGCGCAAAGCCCCAGCCCAAAATGGAACCCACATCGGCCTCACGCGGATCGGTCACAATGCCCTCCTCCATGCAGCGCGCTGCTTCCAGCGCGATGGCAATCAAGATACGATCCTTGATATAGGCGGTGGAAGGTTGTGGGTCTTGCAATCCGGATTTAGGTGCAAATTCTGACAGGCCAGGCCACAGGCGTTTTTCTTTGCCATTATAATCGTAGAAACCTTTACTATTTTTGCGACCATGGCGATCGTGGTTTTCAATCATCGAACGGATAATCGGCGCGGTTGGTCCTTTGACCGCTTCCGGCCCTAGATCAGCCTCGGTTTGTTTTAGAATTTTATAGCCCAGATCAATCGCCACTTCGTCTTGCAAGGAAAGCGGCCCAACCGGCATGCCCGCCATGCGAGAGGCATTTTCGATCAAGGCAGGTTTTACACCTTCGGACAACAAGCCCATGCCTTGTTCGATATAGCGCATTACGCAACGATTGGCATAAAAGCCCCGCGTATCAGACACCACGATCGGCGTTTTGCGAATACGGGTCACAAAATCAAGCGCCCGGCTAATCGCATAGTCCGAAGTTTTTTCACCGACAATCAACTCGACCAGCATCATTTTGTGAACTGGAGAGAAGAAGTGAATACCAATATAATTTTCCGGACGCTTCGACGCCTCGGCCAAGCCTGAAATCGGCAGGGTCGAAGTGTTAGAACCAAACACGGCATTTTTGCCAATCACGCCTTCGGCCATTTTGGTAATTTTTGCCTTTAGCTCGCGGCTTTCAAATACCGCCTCCACCACCAAATCAACATCCTTCATGTCTTGGTAATCAGTGGTCGGGTGAATGAGGCCTAGAATTTCAGCAGCTTTGCCTTCGGTCATTTTGTTGCGGCTAACCCGCTTGGCCAATTCTTTTTCAGCAAAGGCCTTGCCTTTTTCTGCACCCGGTTGATCCACATCGACCAGCACCACTTCAAGGCCAGCCATGGCCGAAACGTAAGTAATACCGGCACCCATAAATCCGGCGCCAATAACCCCAATTTTCTTGATCGGTCGTTTCTTCTGGCTTTCGGGGCGGGCACCGCCTTTGTCCAGCGATTGCTTGGACAAAAAGATCGAACGGATCATGTTTCGGCTTTCAGGGCGCATCATCAATTTGGTAAAATACCGGCATTCAATGCGAAGCCCGGCATCAATATCCACCTGCAAGCCCTCATAAACGGCTGCTAGAATATAGCGCTGGGACGGGTAATTGCCCCAAGTATTTTTGCGCAACATCGGAGATGCCGCAGCAAAAGTTTGGTAGCCAGCTGGGTGGTAGGGGCCACCGCCCGGAATTTTGAATTTTTCTTGATCCCATGGTTGTTTGGCATCCGGGTTTTCCCGGATCCAAGCCTTGGCATGATCAATCAGCTCAGAAGCCGGATAACTTTCATCGATCAAGCCTAAGGCGACCGCCTTGTCGACCTTGATCATTTTTCCCTGCAACATCAAATCAAACGCGTTCATCGCTCCGATTAGGCGCGGCATACGCTGGGTACCACCGCCGCCGGGCAACACACCAACCATTGCTTCGGGCAAGCCAACTTTGATTTTGGGATTATCACTGGCCGCAATCCGGTGATGACAGGCCAATGTGATTTCAAACCCGCCGCCCAGTGCCAGCCCGTTAATGGCCGCCACAATCGGTTTACCGCAGGTTTCCAGCTTGCGAAAAATATCGTTGATCTTGAACAGCTCATTATACAACATGGCCGCACGCTCATCGCGCTTCATTTTTTGCGCCTCACCAAAGATCGCGCCTAAACCAGAAAGATCCGCTCCGGCACAAAAAGCATTTGGCTTGCCGGTAATGACCGCGCCAATGATATCCTCATTGTCGGCCACCTTGTCGGTCCACTCGCCAATTTCCTGCAAAGCCTCGTTCGAAAGCAGGTTCATGGTAACATCGGGACTGTCAAAAGTGATCAGCGCAATGCCTTCTTTGTCGATTTCTATTTTGAAATGTTTCATCTTATTTGTCCTCTTCGGAGGTTTTGTTGTCTACGGATGGCTTGGTATTTTTGCCTGTCAGCAATCGCTCGCCAAATACCAGCGCCAGAACGGCGGCCAGACCAATACCGACCGCCACGCCAGCGCCCGGGTTGCCCATTATCGCACCAATGGCGACGCCCACCCCTATGCCGATAGGAAGATATGTAGACATGGCCATGTGTCTCTTTGATCTTGTCATCTTGTCGAACACCCTCAAACTCGCTCAATAATCGTGGCGGTACCCATGCCGCCGCCGACACACAAGGTCGCCAAGGCCGTACCTTTGCCAGTGCGTTCCAGTTCATCCAGCACAGTGCCCAAAATCATCGCACCAGTTGCACCCAATGGGTGGCCCATGGCGATGGCACCGCCGCATACGTTCATCTTGGAATGATCAATGCCCAATGCCTGCATGTGGCGTAAGACCACCGAGGCAAATGCCTCGTTCAGCTCATAAAGATCAATATCGTCAACGCTCATTCCAGCTTTTTTCAAAGCTTTTTGCGTAACCGCAACCGGGCCGGTCAACATGATGGTTGGCTCGGAACCAATGCTAGCCATGGTGCGAATTCTGGCCCGTGGTTTCAAACCAGCGCGTTTCCCTGCTTCTTTAGAGCCGATCAGTACCATAGAGGCACCGTCAACAATGCCCGATGAATTGCCGCCAGTGTGTACAAAGTTAATCGCTTCCACTTCTGGGTATTTTTGTAACGCCACGTTTTCCAGACCGACAAAATCTGACAAGCCCTTAAAGGCCGAGTTCAACCCGCCCAGGCTTTGCATGTCTGTGCCGGGACGCATGTGTTCGTCCTGATCCAAAATGGTCAGGCCCAACTGGTCCTTAACCGGCACAACCGATTTGGAAAATTTTCCAGTTTTCCAACTCTCTGCAGAACGTCGTTGGCTCTCCACCGCATAGGCATCCACATCATCGCGCGAAAACCCATAAATGGTGGCAATCAGATCAGCGCCGATCCCTTGCGGGACAATCATGTGATCAAACGAAATGATCGGATCAACACCCATTGCACCACCGTCTGAACCCATCGGCACCCGGCTCATGCTTTCAACGCCGCCGCCGATAGCCATGTCGGCTTCACCGCACATAACTTTGGCCGCTGCGACATTGCAGGCCTCAAGGCCCGAAGCACAAAACCGGTTGATTTGGTATCCAGCAGTGGTTTCGGCATAGCCCGCAGTGATCACTGCAGTGCGGGCGATATTGGAACCTTCCTCACCTACCGGGGTCACACAACCCATGATCACATCATCAACTATGGACGTATCCAGATCATTGCGGTCGCGGATGGCTTCTAATTGCTGTTGGGCCAGCGACAACGCCGTAATCTCGTTCAAAGACCCATTCTTTTTCTTGCCACGCGGGGTTCGCACCGCGTCATAAATATAGGCTTCAGTCATTGGGGAGTTCTCCGATTAAATTGAGATAAATGGGGTTCGGCCTAGTAAGTTGCTGGCCTGATCAATCTGGTATGGTTTGAGCGCATACATCTGGTTATAGCGTCCGCGCGATCAGTAGTTTCATGATCTCGTTGGTGCCGCCATAAATGCGCTGTACCCGCGCATCGGTCCACATGCGGGCGATGGGGTATTCGTTCATATAGCCGTACCCGCCAAACAATTGCAGGCACTCGTCGATCATTTCATTTTCGACCTCGGATACCCAGTATTTGGCCATACTGGCCGTTGCGGCATCCAGTTCGCCCTTCAATAATTTAGCGGCACAATCATAGGTAAACACCTTGGCAACTGTCGCCTTGGTCTTGCACTCGGCTAGTTTGAACTGGGTGTTTTGAAAGGCGATCAACGGTTTGCCAAATGCATTGCGCTCTTTGACGTAAGCAATGGTTTCGCGCAATGCGTATTCCATCGTGGCCACGCCTTGAATGGCAATGTTCAGCCGTTCCTGCGGCAATTGCTGCATCAACTGAATAAAACCCTGCCCTTCTTCGGTGCCGAGTAGGCTTTCCGCCGGCAATTGCACATCCTCAAAGAACAGCTCAGAAGTATCCTGTGCGTGGCCTCCGATTTTATCTAGGTTGCGACCGCGCTTGAACCCTTCGGCTCCATCGGTTTCTACCACCATCAAAGAGACGCCTTTGGCCCCCTCTTCTTCTCCGGTTTTGGAAACCACGATGATCAAATTAGCCGTGCCACCATTGGTGATGAAAGTTTTGGAGCCATTTAAGACATATCCATTTCCGGATTTTCTGGCCCGGGTTTTAATGCCTTGCAAATCGGAACCGGTACCCGGCTCCGTCATAGCAATCGCACCAACCAACTCGCCGGTGGCAAGACGTGGCAACCAGTTTCGTTTTTGCTCTTCGGTGCCATAATGCTGGATATAAGGCGCCACGATTGCATTGTGCAGTGAGATACCAAAGCCATCTACTTTGGCCCGGATCATCTCCTCCATCACAATCATCTCATGACGGTAATCACCACCGCCACCGCCGTATTCTTCGGGCATGGAAGTACATAACATGCCCATTTTACCAGCGGTATTCCAAGTTTCGCGATCAACGATCCCTTGTTCACGCCAACGCTCTGCATGGGGCGCACATTCGCGGGAGTAAAACTCAAACGCCGCATCCCGGAAGATATTGATATCTTCCTCAGCGAACCAGTCCGGGTTTTTGAAATCAAGTGCCTGTTCCATGCTCAAAATCCATCCTCAGCCATTGCCATCAAGGGATCAGCACCGGATTTGATTTTAGCCAGGTGCGAGCCGATATCGGGCAACATACGAGCCAAAAAGAACCGACCAGTATGTAGTTTGTTGGCATAATACGGATCATCGCTGTCCCCTTGTGCCAACGCAACTTTGGCCATTTTTGCCCACATGTAAGACAAGCAAGTCAGGCCCAGCAATTGCAGGAAATCATGGGAACCAGCCCCGGCATTGTCAAAATTAGTTAGGCCATTTTCCATCAACCATGTGGTGCTTTCGTTCAACGCCTCGCGCGCGCCTTTCAATCCATCCAGAAACGGATCCAGCTCGGCATTGCCGCCATTATCCGCAATAAATGCGTCCAGTTCTGCAATGAACGAGAACAAGGGACGACCACCATGCATGGCTAATTTTCGCCCGACCAAATCGAGCGCTTGCACCCCGTTGGCACCTTCATAAATCATGGCGATGCGTGCATCGCGCACAAATTGAGACGCGCCGGTTTCTTCGATATAGCCATGACCGCCAAATACCTGTTGGGCATTGGTTGCAGATTTATAGCCACCATCGGTGACATATGCCTTAGCCACTGGCGTCAATAACGCCATGTAATCGCCGGCTTTTTCCTTAGTTGCTTCGTCGTCGGAAACATCTTCCAGCGTATTGTGCAGAGACAACCAATACAAAAAGGCCCGCGCGCCTTCGGCAAAGGCTTTTTGTTCCAGCAACATGCGGCGCACATCAGGATGCACAATGATCGGATCAGCCGGGCCGTCCGGGTTTTTGGGACCGGTCAAGGAACGTCCTTGAATGCGGTCCTTGGCGTAGGCGCTGGCATTTTGATACGCCGCCTCGGCCTGACAAAGGCCTTGCATGCCGGTGCCCAGACGCGCCGCATTCATCATGACGAACATCAGGCGCAAGCCCTTATTCTCTTCGCCAATTAAATAGCCGGTCGCTTCATCAAAGTTGAGGGTACAGGTCGAATTGCCATGAATACCCATTTTGTGTTCGATCGAGCTGCAAATCATTGAATTGCGCTCACCCAATGAGCCATCCTCATTGACCATTACTTTTGGCACAATGAACAGGGAAATACCCTTGGTGCCAGCCGGAGCGCCTTCGATCCGGGCCAATACCATGTGAATGATATTATCGGTCAGGTCGTGCTCACCAGACGAGATAAAGATTTTCTCACCGGTAATTTTGTAAGAACCATCGGCTTGTGGGACAGCTTTTGATTTCAACATTCCCAAATCAGTTCCGCAGTGTGATTCGGTCAAATTCATGGTGCCACCCCATTCGCAGGAAGACATCTTCGGCAGGTATTTGGCCTTTTGTTCTGGGGTGCCACCAGCTGTAATCGCCTCGACCGCACCACGGGTCAGACCGGGATACATGGCAAAGGATTGGTTGGCCGAAGAAAACATCTCCGATACTGCAATGCCCAGCACTTGCGGCAAGTTCTGACCACCATATTGCTCTTCGGCTCCCATCAACGGCCAGCCATTTTCCACAAACTGATCGAACGCGTCCTTAAAGCCACTTGGCGTGGTCACGGAGCCGTCATCATTGCGAGTACAGCCCTCTTCGTCACCGGACAGATTAATTGGTTGCAAAACACCTTCGGCAAACTTGGCGGCTTCTTCCAAAATGGCATCGGCCAGATCTCGCGGCGCTTCCTCAAAACGAGGCAAATGACCGTATTGCGAAATATCCAGAACTTCGTTGAGTAAAAATTTCATGTCCCGTACGGGTGGTGAATATGTTGGCATGCTTGCCTCCCCTTTTGTTTGCTACGCAGTTGCTAGGCTCGATATACCGAGCTGGGCTATGCGTCAGCTTTCCAATCTTGCTAGTGCCAGGGCCTCGAAAGCCTTGGCGTTTTGTTTGATCTCTTCTGATGGTTCCCGATCAACCAGCCTTGCGTCCAACCAGGCGCACCCGGCCTCCAGTTCGGCAATCGACAGATCAATGTCGGAACGCTGTTGTTTCAAGGCGATGATACGGGCGCGAAACCTTTTCAAGGTTGTGTTCAAATGAATGAACCCACCTGAATCCAGTGTTTCCAAATCCATCATCTCGCGAATTTCGTCGAGTGTGAATCCAACGCGCTTGCCACGTAGGATCAACCGCAGTCGCGCCCGGTCAGCCGCTGAGTAAATTCGTGATTGCCCGGAACGGGTCGGTCTCAGCAATCCTTTGTCTTCATAGAATCGCAAAGTGCGCGCCGTGACCCCGAATTCGGTAGCCAACTGGCTGATTGAATACTCCAATAATGAAGATTTCAAGCGCTCCATGAGTTGACGTTAGCTATTGCTTACGTAAACGTCAAGGAATTATCCCCTGCACAAATGTAGAGCCAACATGCGAAAAAAAAGGGCGAACCAATCGGCCACCCTTTCTTCTCAACAAAAAGTTGCAATTTTTCTAGTGCTCGACATCCCGCCAAACCGCGCGATATGAGCCGTAAAGTAACAAGGACAACAAGAACAGATAGATCATCACCATCCAACCCATGCGCTTACGCTCTTCCATTTTTGGATCAGCCGCCCAGGTTAGAAACTCGGTTACGTCCTTGGACATTTGCTCAACGCTGGCTTCGGTGCCATCGGTATACTCGACGCTCCCCTCATACAAAGGAGGCGCCATGGCGATCTGGTCACCACCAGCAAACATCGGATTGTAACTCATGCCAGCCGCCAGTTCCATGCCATGCGGCGTATCAAGGTAACCGGTCAGCAAAGAATACACATAGTTCGAACCATCATGACGCGCCCGGGTGATCAGCGACAGATCCGGAGGCAGAGCGCCACCATTTGAAGCTTTGGCCGCCATATCATTGGCAAATGGCGAAGGCAGTTTGTCTGAGGTCAGCCCCGGGCGATCAAACATGTCGCCGCTATCATCTGGACCATCGGTAATGGTGAACTGCTTAGCCAAGGCTTTAGCTACCGGATTTTCATTCGGATTAGGAAACGCCGGATCGTAAAACGGCGCACCCTCATCAGCCAAATTGTAAAAGGCCACATATTTCAGGCCATGACAGGATGAACATACTTCTTGGTACACCTGAAAACCACGTTGAGCTGCTGCTTTGTCATAGGTGCCGAACACGCCATCAAAATGCCAATGTTCGTGTTTGAGCTTATGCCCACCACCGCCAGCGGCCAGTGCGCTACTTGCGCTAAACACAGCCAATATGGCCAGACTTGCAATACGTTTGAACATATCAGTCATCTCCCTTGACGTGAGCTAACACAGAGGCCTCGATACTGGCCGGCCTTGGTTTTGGTTTTTCAACCCAGCCCAAAATAGGCAGGATTGGGAAGAAAAAGGCGAAATAGTAGAGTGTCAAAATGCGGGACAACCAAACGAAGGTGAAACCAACCGCGTTTCCGGCTTCGTCCACTCCGGTGGCAAACACCAGATCAGACGGCAATTTAGCACCACACCAGCCCAGACCCAAACAAGCCAGTACAAAAATGAAGAAGAACAATTTTGCCAAAGGCCGGTAGCGCATGGAACGCACCTTGGACGTATCCAGCCAAGGCAAGACAAACAAGATAGCAATCGCACCAAACATAGTCAGCACGCCAAGCAACTTATCAGGTACCGCCCGCAACATGGCGTAAAATGGCAAATAATACCATTCAGGTACGATATAAGCCGGGGTCGACAATGGGTTGGCCGGGATAAAATTGTCCGGGTGTCCCATGCTGTCTGGCATAAAGAACAAGAACCACGAGAAGATCATCAAAAAGACCACAATCGCGAACGCGTCTTTGACCGTGTAATAGGGATGAAAATCAAGGGTATCGGCTTTGGTTTTGATCGAAATACCGGTTGGATTGTTATTGGACGGAATATGCAACGCCCAGACATGCAAAATAACCATAGCCACAATCAGAAATGGCAGCAAATAATGCAGGGAGAAAAACCGGTTCAATGTCGGTCCATCCACCGCAAAACCGCCCCACAACCACTGGGTAACACTGGTTCCAGCCGCTTCTGGTGGAATGGCGCTAAACAAATTGGTGATCACAATCGCACCCCAGATCGACATCTGACCCCAAGGCAATACATAGCCCATGAAGCCAGCCGCCATCATCAGCAGATAAATCACCATGCCAACGATCCAGATCATTTCCCGTGGATTTTTGGCCGAGCCATAATAAATCCCGCGAAACATATGAATATAAGCGGCTAGGAACATCATCGATGCCCCAACTGCGTGCATGGGCTGCAATAACCAGCCGTAGTTTACATCCCGGTTGATATGCTGGATCGCATCAAATGCGTGATCCGGGTGCGGCACATAATGCATGGCCAAAATAATGCCGGTCACCAATTGGACGACCAACATCACGGCCAAAATGGCCCCAAACGTCCACCAGTAATTGAGGTTTCTGGGGGATGGGAAAATCAGCGTATCAACGCCAAGCCGGATAATCGGCAGCCGAGCGTCCAGCCATTTTTCAATGCCGGTCTTTGGATCGTATCTTGAGTGACCACTCATACCACTGCCTCCTTGCCAATTTCGAGCACGGTATCGGAGATGTACCAATACGGCGGAATTTCCAAGTTCTTCGGAGCTGGACCTTTGCGGATCCGGCCGGAATTATCATAGTGCGAACCATGG